>JAIYAJ010000010.1 GCA_027489105.1 Zymomonas sp.
GACCTCGCCGATGATCGACCGGTCCGCCGGATTGACGATGGGCGCCTGCGCACCGCCGACCGGAGCAACCCATTGGCCATCGATGTAGAAGCGTGTCGCGTCAGCCATGGGCACCTACTTCTTGTCGCCGAGGGCGGATTCGTAGAAGGCCGCGCCCTGGCCGCCGGCCGCGCGTTTGCCGCGGAACTCCCAGTCGCCGCCCATCGCGGTTGAGATCACCTCCTCGCTCTCGGTCGGCTGGGCGCCGCAATCGTCGCGGATCGGGGTGGGGCCATGGACGATGGTGTTCGAGAGGCGTCCAAGCCCCTCGACCTCGACCTCGACTACGTCGCCGATTTGCACCGGGCGGCTGTTGGCCGGCGTGCCCGATAGCAGCACGTCGCCCGGCTCCAGCGTGATGGTCCGGGCGATGTCGGCCACCAGATAGTGCATGTCCCATTCCATGTTCGCGGTGGTGTCCTCCTGTTTGAGGACGCCGTTCACGTAGGTCCGGATCATCTTGTCGTGGAAGTCCCACCCGGTCACCAGCCCTGGGCCGATCGGGCAGAGCGTGTCCGAGCCCTTGACGCGCAGCATCGAGCCGGCGTCCGTGTCGCGGAAATCGTGGAGTCCGTAGTCGTTGGAAACGGCATAGCCGAGGATGTAGTCGCCAGCTTCCGCGGGCGAGATGTTGCGGCAGGTCTTACCGATGACGATGGCGATCTCGCCTTCGTAGTTCAGCCAGTTGCAGCGCTCGGGCCGCACGACCGCGCCCTTGTGCGTGTTGAGCGCCGTCACCGGCTTGTGGAAATAGGTCGGCGCCGGCGGCAGCCTGGTGATGAATTCCTGCACCCGACTGTGGTAGTTCAGGTGGACGCAGATGATCTTGCTCGGATTGCACGGTGCAAGATGGACCGCCTCATCCACGCCGATCTCGCGGCCATCGCGCGTGACCAGGGCGTCGCCGTGGCGAGTGGTGAGGATCGGGTAGCCATCAAGCAGAATACGGCGATATTCGGTGGTCATAGGGTGGCTTTCCAGTGGATCTTTGCCGGCCTTCTAGCGCGGTTCGCGAACCGGGGCTTTGGCCGTTGCGGCCAAGCTCTTCACGCGGCTTTCGAGCACAGACAATGCCGATCAATCGTCGAGGCAACAATGACCGAACTCAAGGGGCTGTTCTATCCGCGCACGCCGACCGGCAAGGCCAGCATCGTGCCGCCCGTGCCCTGGCACTATTCGGGTGAACTGATCACGCTGGAATACCGTACCGATCCGGCCAAGATTGCGGCGCTGCTACCCGAGGGCTTCAGCCTGGCCGACGAAGACCCGGGCGCCGTAGCGGCGATCTGGGCCGACTGGCAATCGACCGGGGACGATCCGGCGCAACTGCTCGATCCGATCCGCGTGCAGTACAAGGAGATGTTCATCGTCGTCCGCTGCCAGTTCCAGGGCAGGACCTATTCGCGCTGCGTTTACATCTGGGTGGACAAGGAGTTCGCCATGCTGCGCGGACAGCATCAGGGCTATCCCAAGAAGCTCGGCTCGATCCACATGAGCCGTCCCGTCTACGTCGGCAAGGCCGGCCCGCGGCTGGCCCCCGGCGGCACTTTTGGGGTGACGCTTGCAGCCTTCGACCGTCGCCTTGCCGAAGGCCGCTTCACCATCGCCGAGACCTGCGAGAAGCCGGGCTTCGTCAACGGCCATCCCATGGCGCACAACCGCTGGATGCCCGCGATCGAGACCGACGGCACGCAGAGCTTGAACGAGGTCGTCACGATGTCGAGCTATGATGTCGACTTCGGCCGCTGCTTCAAGGGAGACTTCGACCTAGCCTATTTCGACAGCCCGGTCGAAGAACTGCTGGATATCGCGCCCCAGGAGAAGATCGCAGGGTACTGGCACGAAGTCGGTGTGTCGTGGAAGGCCGGCACGACCCTTTGGAGGTCCAGCGTTTAATCAATAACTTGCACCGGGATTGCACCGTCAAGCGCTACCATGGCCACTCACGTCGCCAGCTATAAGCACCTACGGGGCTCGCCCTATGTGGCACGACCTGCTTGCCGACGGCGGATCCTGTGGCCTGCACCGGGTCGAATGCCTGATCCGCGCGCAGGGCCTGCGAGCGCGGCCACGCCGCCGTGGTCTGTCGAACGACCATGGTGACCGCTCGGTCATCGCCGGCAATGTCCTGGATCGCCAGTTCACAGCCGACAGGCCCAACCAGAAATGGGCGGCGGACTTCATCTATGTCTGGACAGCGAAAGGGTGGCTGTACGTTGCCGCCGTCATCGACCTGTCCCTGCGCAGGGTGGTCGGCTGGTCGATGGGTAGCTCGATGACGGTCCAGCTCGTCACCGATGCCCTCATCACGGCGATCTGGCGGCGTGGGAAACCCGACGCTCTGCTGCATCATTCCGATCAGGGCATACAGGGCGGATTCAACCGGTCGTCGCAACAGCAGGAAGTTGGGGGTTGCGAAGATGGCGGGTCGAAGAGCATCGGAGCGGCGCACCCGAGCGAAGCTACATTCACCCGGGCGTCCATCTGCGTGGTTGCGCGAGCATCATTGCTGCTCCTGGCAGCCCATCGCCCGCGGGCGTGCGAGCGAGGCTGCTGCTGCGGATGCTGGCATCTCGACACCGGGTTACCGCGGCCCCATCGACTTCGAACTCCAAGCTGGGGTTGCCTGAATAAGCCTGTCTCGCTGTCCACCAAACCGGCAGCAGCTCATCGGCCTGTGCATCCAGTGGATCGATCGGGGTGTCGGGACGGGTGGCGCAACGCTTGCGGCCCTGAAGCGCGGCTTCGGCTCGCAGCTGTTGCAGGAAGCGATCGCCCATGAGCCGGCCGGGGGCGACGCTGATCAATTTCACCGAAGCCGGGATGATCTGTCGGATTCGCGTTCCGGCGGCACCTGCCGTTACTCTTCTCAGTTGCGGTCCGCGACGGTCGAGCTTGTCAGGCGCGGCCAAGCCCCGCCTGCTCATCGAACAGCGCCAGATAGTCTGCGGCAACCCGGTCGGCGCGATGATGGTCCGCCAGCCAGCGTGAACTGGACACTGCGACGCCGCGCCGCAAGCGCAGCTCGATCGCCCGTGCGATGGCGGCAGGATCGGCCTCGACGATCGCGCCGTCCTTCTCGCTGCGGAGGATATCGGGCATCGCCGGCGAACAGGCCGTCGTGATGACGGGGACCCCCGCGACCAGCGCCTCGACCGCCACGGCCGGATAGCCTTCATAGCGTGACGATATCAGGAACAGGCTCGCCGCATGCAGAGCGGGAAGCAGATCGGGCACATGACCGCCAAACAGGACGCGATCCTCAATGCCCAGCTGACGGGCCAGCGTCTCCAGAGCGCCGCGCAGCGGGCCTTCGCCATGGATTGCCAGCTCGATATCGAGCGCCCGATCGACCTGCGCCGTGGCGCGTAAGGCAAGCGCGAAATTCTTCTGCTGGACCAGACGCCCCGCGCACAGAATCCGGTGCCTCGCCGGCCGGGTGTCGCGTTGTATCACCGGCCGGTCTTCATCGATATTCGGTTCCGCGATCGTCGCGATGCGGGCCTCGCCGAGTATCAGCTGCGCCTCCTGCGCGAGCGATGGCGCCATCGCGACGAGACAGTCGATCCGCCGGGTCTGGCGACGCAGGATCGCTTCGTGCAGCCATTGCGACAAGGGGCTGCGGTCCGATCGTCTGAGCGGATTGCTCAGCTTGCAGATGACGGGCGGGCACCGGTCTCCGAGGCGGGCAGAAAGAGCCGCTACTACAGGGATGTGGAAATTGCCGGGAACGAACAGCAGGTCCGGACCAACCGCATCAATGGTCATCGCGAGGCGCCGCCCCAGGAGCATCCTCGACAGCAATCCACGCGGGACAGCAGGACATGCCCCGACGATTTCGACCGATGCGGATATGAGTGCGCGCGCCGGCCCCGCGGGATTCCCGACGAACAGCGTCACGCGCCGCCCGGCGGTGGCCCAGCGGTTCGCCAGACGTATGGCGATCCGTTCGCTTCCCCCGGTCGAGAAGTCGTGCATGACGATACCGATATGATTGGCTGGCGGGCGCCGACTTTGCCCGGCTGGTTCGCCGATCGCGTAAGAGCCGCCCGCAGATGCTGGCTCATACCCCATAGGCTGTCTCGTTCGGATGCATGTGCAGGTGACGGCGCGGCCGGGTCCGGGCCGCAGTTCGTCACAGAATCAGGAATATTTTCTGGTGAGGCGTATCGGCGACTGCGGCGGTGATCGTCCGGTGTCGTCGACGGAGCATGCGTCCCTCATCGTCTGCCCCCGCGCCGCTGCGCATCGCCTATGTCATCAACTCTATGGAAGGCGGAGGCGCGTCGGCACCGATCGCTGCGATCACCGACGTGCTCCGACGATGCGGCGCCGAGATGCGGGTGTTCGCGCTGTGTCGCCGGGATGGGCGGGGTATTCCGGCCTTGCAGGCCACCGACATTCCTGTCGACGTTCGCGACGGCGCGGAAGCGGATCATCTGTCGGCGTTCAAATGGCTGCTGGCGCGGTTGCGTGACTATCGCCCGACCCTGCTATGGACATCGCTGACCCGCGCCACGCTGCTCGGCCAACTGGCGGGGCAGCGGCTGCACCTGCCCGTCGTCAGCTGGCAGCATGCCGCCTATCTGAAACCCGCCAATCGCCGCTTGTTGCGCGCCTCGCACGCGCTTTCGACCTTGTGGGTGGCGGATTCCGATGCGGTTGCTGACTTCACCGTCGAGCAGCTCGGCGTGTCGCCCAGGAGGCTGGTCAGCTGGCCGATCTTCCGGGCCGATCCGGCCGCACGCCGCGCCGCGCCGGGCACGCATGGCAGCCGCCTCAGGATCGGAAGTCTCGGACGCCTCCATCGGGTCAAAGGCTATGACACGCTGCTCCTCGCTGCCGCCTCGCTACGCGCGCTGTCGATCGACTTCGAACTGGAGATTGCAGGCGAAGGACAGGAGCGGTCGGCACTGGAGAAGCAGGCCGCCGATCTCGGCCTCGACAATGTCGTCTTTTCGGGGTTCGCGACCGATCCGCAGGCCTTTCTCGCAAGCCTCGACCTTTATGTTCAGCCGTCGCGTTCGGAGGGCTTCTGCATCGCGGCGCATGAAGCGATGCAGGCGGGCCTGCCCGTCATCGCCTCGGCGGTGGGCGAACCGGCGCGCTCCATCACTCCCGGCGTAACGGGCGAGCTTGTTCCCCCCGGCCAGCCCGATCTGCTGGCGATCAAGCTGGGCCTGCTACTGAACGATCCCGTGCGACTGGCGCGCATGGGGGAAGAAGCGCGGCACCAGGCCGTCGCGCGTTTCGGACCGCCGGCATTCGAGGCCGCGGGCCGCGCCGCGCTCGACCGGCTGTTCAGCCTCGCAGCCTGGCCGGCAGTCGAGCCAGCTCGCGCCGCGCCTCTATCGCCAGCCCCCGAACCGACAGCCTTGTCCGCTTGACGTCGATCAGGGTGACGGGTCCCGCTGCGGAAAGCGTATGCATGCCTTCCGCGAAGGGCGCGACGCTGTCGGGTGGCGCGATCGGTCCGTCCAGGCGCGCCGAAAAACGCTCGGGCGTAAGGGTGCCGATGTCGAGCATGCCGATAGCTCCGCCATAGGTGGTCAGGCAGTTCTGAACGGGCAACAGCAGCTTACCGTTGATCAGGAATGGCGTCCCGCCCGGCCGTGCGCTGACCGGATCCTGCCGCACCGGGTTCTGCCGATGCGGGCGCCACCCGTCGGTCAGCCGTTCCGAATGGGCCACATGGAGTTCGGCAACCTTGCTCTGCCGATCGCCGGCTGAGGTGTAGAACAGCCACCAGCGCCCCTCATGGTGGAATGGGGTGGCGTCGACCGCGACGCAGTCGAGCGGAATGACCGCCGCCGGTTTCCAGCAAAGGGGGAAGTCGACCGCACGATAGAGTGTCAGCCGACCCGAGCGATGCGCTTCGGGCAGCATCCACGTCTCTCCGTCCGCCTCGAACACGAAGGGGTAGGAGAGGTGCCAGGGTTCCGCCAATATCTCTCGCTGCTCGATCAGGTGGAAATGCCGGTCGTAGACCAGCAGGTCGATCGTGCCGCGCCGGTCGCGATAGTCGAAGCGTTCGACGAACAGGTGGAGCAGCCCGTCACGCCACAGGCCGAAAGGGTCTGCCAGAAAGGCATAGGGCCGCTGTTCGGGCAGCCAGTGCAGCGGGGCGTCGCCGATGCCCCCGGCGACGACGATGTCTTGCAGAGATCGTTCGACGATGGCCGGCCGCCAGATATCCTTGCGCAGCGCCACGATCAGACCGCGACAGGCAGTTCGGTCTCGCCCGCCAGTATCGGTGCACCCAGTCGGCCGAGCACCGCGCGCGCCGCGCGGACGGCGGACGGCTCGCCGGTCAGATCGACGCTGTCCGCGAACAGGCGCTGCTGGATGGTCGCATAACGGCTGTGCGCGATCATTGCCCAGTCGAGGGCGGTTCCGAGATCGGCGGGATCCGCGATCACCGGGCCGGCTGCCCAATGTGCATAATTGGGGTCGTTCCGCCATGCGACGCCATGGCTGTTGAGAAAGACGCAGGGGCGCGAGCGATAAAGGAACTCGTAGATCTGGCTGCTGACGTCTCCGAGATAGATATCGGCGCCGAGCGTGTAGCTCATGTCGGTCGAGGCCGAACTGCCCAGATCGATGTGGATATTGGGGGCATCGTAGAAGCGCTGGTCGATCAGACCGGGTCGGTCGATGCGCAGCTTGTCGATCGTCACGACGAAGCGCCGGTGGAACAGCATCACATGGGGGGCGAAGATCAGGTTGAAGCGATCGTCGCGCAGGAAATGCTCGAGCACCGCCCGGCCATGGCGATACCAGGACGACAGATGGGGCGAGGGATGCGGATTGTAGAGGACGGTCGGCCTGCCATTGTCCTGCATCGGCAGGCGCGGCCGCCGGTCTCCGATCAGGTCGAACTTGGCATAGCCGACCATGCTGATCCGGTCGGGCGATACTCCGGCCTCCTCGGTCAGCCGGCGACGGATCTTGGGGCCGGACACCAGTATGTGATCGAAGCCGGCGCTGGCCTTGTTGAAGCCGATCGCGCGGTCGCCGGCGCCATGGCGGGTGTGAACGATGGGCAGGTCCAGCCCATAGCGGGTCTTGAGGATCAACGAGGTCTTCTCGGTCACGACCAGCGCGTCGAGCGAGCGGAACAGGTCCAGATTGTCGCGGTACATGCCGATCTTGCGCACTGGCAGCGCCCATTCGAGCGCGCGGGACAGGAGACGCGTCGAGGTCCGCCGCAGCGACAGTTCGACGACCTCCAGTCCGCCGGCAGCCGGCCCCGCGAGGCGGAACACCTCTGCGGTCAGCGCCGGGTTGGTCGTGGCGACCACGACCTGCGTGGAGGGGGACAAGTGCCGCATGGCGAGCGCGATGGGCAGGGCATGGGCGACCTGGTGGACCTGGTCGTGGTTGAAGAGAAAGCCTATCCTCATGCTCGCCACGACGCCGCTGTCGCGAGCGCGCCGCAGCCCCCACTGCAAAATAATTTCTGGCTGAACTGTGGGCGCCAGGTTTCCGGATCGTCTCGCCGCAAGATGCGAGGAAGACCGCGAGGAAAGCGATCATGAAGAGGCCGTTGATTGCTGCTCTGGCGCTGGCGGCGTTGGCGCTGATGGGGAAGCCTACGCTGGGCGGCGCGCCTGCCCTGCCGCCGATGAAGGGCGGCGCCCGTCCGGAGGGCGACGGCGCCCTCTCCGTGATGACCTATAATGTCGAAGGCCTGCCCTGGCCGATCCGGTTGGGACGGGAGGCCGCGTTCCGGCAGATCGGCGACCGGCTCGCAACCTTGCGACGACAGGGGGCGCAGCCGCACATCGTCCTGCTCCAGGAAGCATTCACCGAGGATGCCCGGGCGATTGGCCGACAGGCCGGATATCGCTTCGTGGTCGACGGTCCGGGCCCCGATCTGCAGAACAGGGCGGCGCCGACGCCCGCCGATGCCGCCTTCCTGCAGAAGGCCAGCTTCTTCGCGGGGGAACGCAGCGGCAAGCTGCTGGGCAGCGGTCTGCAGATCCTCTCCGACTATCCGGTGCGCTCGATCCGCCGCATGGCCTTTCCCGACTTCGCCTGCGCCGGCTTCGACTGCCTCGCCAACAAGGGGGCGGTCCTCGCGATGATCGACATCCCCGGCAGCGCGGTACCGGTGGCGGTGGTCGACGTGCACCTCAACTCCCGGCGCGCCTCGCATGTCGACGATGACCGGTCACTCTATGCGTTCGAACGGCAGGTCGATGCGCTGGAGGCTTTCCTCACCGTCAATCTGCGTCCCGATACGCCGCTCATCCTGGCAGGCGATTTCAACGTCGGCCCGCGGCCGTCGCGCACGTCCTATTTCCTGTCGCGCCTGCACGAGCTCGGCAGCCACGTCCGCAGCGGCATGCACGACGCGCTGCGAAGTTGCGCCACCGCACCCGGCCCGTGCGGCGGGCCACTGTCGGCAGACGCGGCCTATTCGCTGAAACGGGCGAGGGACTGGGAGATCGTGATGCCCGGTTCACGCATGGCGATCGACGTCGCCGGGATCAGCGTGCCCTTCGGCCATGATGCGGCGGGCGACATGTTGTCCGACCATGTCGGCTATATCGCCCACTATCGGCTGCGGAGTCTTGTCGCTGATCGAGACGCGCAGAGCCGCGCCGGAGCCGCGCATAGCGCCTGAGCTTCAATGGTTGCCGGCTTCCAGCTTGCGCAGGAAATGCGATACCGACAGCCCCCGCGTCAGTCGCATATGGTAGCGCATCCGCCGTTCCCCGCCGAGCAGGTCGCTGTCATTGTTCGGGAAAGCCGACGCGTCGGCCAGGAGCCCGTCCATGTCCATCAGGGCGACGGCGGTGGGGCTGTGCCGGGCACGCTCGAGTTCGGTGCGCAGCATGGGCAAAGCCTGTCGCATCCGCGTCGGCCAGTCGGCGGACTGCAGCCCCTTGGTCCGCGCCTCGACCGTGTCGGCGGGGAGCCGGTCGCCGAACGCCTGCTTGAACAGCCAGGCGGGCTGGCCATCGCGCAGAAACAGTTCGGTCGGCACGCCCGACAGGAACTCGACGAGGCGGATGTCGGAGGTCGGATCGCGCGAGTCCAGGCCGGTCGCCGCGAGCATGCCCTTCATATGCTGGCCAATATAGTCGACCCGCCACAGCACCATCCGCCGCATCGCATGGACGTCGCCCCAGGCGCGGAAATGCGTGTCGAACCCCATCGCCTCCACATGCGATTGAAAGGCCTCCGACTGCGCCAGATCTTCGCGCAAGGCGGTATATTCGCTGACGATATAGTCCTGTCGGCCGAACAGCCGGCGGAGCGCTATCACGACCGGGATTGGCAGATGCGGGACGATGCTGATCGACAGCAGGCTGCGCAGGCCGTGGTGCCGATTGCGATGCAGCGCCGCGACCTCGCGCGCCCAGCGCAGGAGTTGGCCGCGTGCGACGAGTTCCGCCAGGCGCTGGGTGCCCAGCACGCTGACCGTCATATTGCCGAATTGTCCGTTGAGCAGCAGCGTGGCGCCACTTGCCGCCGCCTGCCTCGCGATCTCGCTGTCCCACAGGCTGTTGGTGGGGTTGAGCACGGGATATTCTTTGTAGAAGAAATTGCTGTCGAATTCGTCTCCCACTGTCCGCTCGGCGCAGTCGACCAGGACATGATCGATGTTCGGGTACATCGCGGCGGCTCGCGCTGCGCCTGCGCCTTCATTGCCAAAGCGACCCGATACGGGCGGCAGGTGCGCGCCCGGCAACGGGACATGAGTATAGGCGGTCAGCCGCTTGCCGTCTTGCGCAAGCCGAGCCGCAGCGCTGACCGTCACCAGTCCGCTGTCGCGCCCCGCGCTCAATTGGCTGGCGACGCCGCCGGGGGTGCGCAGGGCATCGGCGATCACCCGGTCGAACAGCTCGCGAAACGCATCGGCATAGTCGTCGATGCGCGCGAAGCGGGGCGAGCGGTCCTGCGTTCGATCATACCAGTCCACCTTGTCGGTGCGGCCATCGCCGTGGATGCGCAGCATCTGGCCCGGTTCGATCCGTTCGATCCCCGCGAAGAAGCTGCGCGGGCCGACATGCGGCAGCAGCGCGATATGGTCGCGCACGCGCTCCACATCGGGAGCGCGGGGAATGTCGGGCAGGGCGTGCAGCCCCTTCGCCATGCTCGCAACACGGATGCGGCCCGGCGCGCGATGGACGAACAATGGACGCTGGCCCAACGGATCACGCACCAGCCGCAAGACCCGCGCACGAGCGTCCCACAATATGAAGGCGTAGCTGCCCTTCAACCGGTCGAGCGCGTCCTCGCCCCAGCGCTCCCAGGCGGCGAGGATATAGTCGGCGTCGCCCATGGCGGCGGTTCTCTCGGCCGACAGCCCGAGCGCTTCGGCCAGTTCGGGCCGGTTGTCGATGCGGGCATCCGCGACGAGGTACTGCCCGCCGTCCGCGCCGCTCAGCGGTTGCCGGTCGAACCGGTCCTCGGGCAGCATATGGGCGAGCTCGATGCCCAGCGCGATCGGCCCCAGGTCGATCCGGTCGCTCCGATGGCCGCCATAGAGTGCGAGCGCGCGCTGCATCGCGGCACAGGCGTCGTCCGCGCCGGGCGCTCCATCCAGATGCCAATTGCAGCAGACTCCCGTCACCCGTCACTCCCTTTCGCGCCGCCGCGGATATCGGCGTCCGTCTCTACCGGCAGCGGGACGCGAGGCAACCGCCTATGCGCGGTTGACGATGATACCGACATGGTGGCATTGGGGCGCCCTCGGCAGACGAAGCCGAGAACCCGGTGAGCGGGTGTAGCATAGTGGTAATGCTCCAGCCTTCCAAGCTGGCTAGGAGGGTTCGATTCCCTTCACCCGCTCCAGCAATACAGTACCTTGTTCGATAGACGGCGTGCCGGCCGCCAAGGCCAGAATGTTGGCCAGCCTTCCCGTGACTTCGATCTCTACGCCTCGCGCGGCTTCGGCCGGGCGAACGGTAATCCTCTCGATCAGGCTGCGCAGCACCGGGGCGGCTTCGTCCCGGTTGTCCGGATCGCTGTTCAGCACTTTGGCCAGATCAGCCATCTGGCGTCGGTAATCGTCGACGATCGACGGGTGCAGCGCGATGACGTTGTCGGCCTCGATCTCGCGCATCGCTTCGGCAATCTGATCACGATCGGCCTTTGCCTTGGTGAGCGCGTTTCGAATCTCCGCGAAGTCGCTGCCGCCTTCGGCCACGGCTGCGACCAGTCGATCGACTTTGCGGCGCCCATGCCAGCGCGCGCTATCAGTGCCGGCCCTGAATTTCGTTCCGGGCGGCCTCCGCGAGGAAAGCGCTTCGCGTCAATTTCCGCGAGGTCGCGGCAGCGTCGATCGCCGCGAGCGTGCCCATGTCGAGCGACAGGTTGACGCGGGTGAGCTTGCCGGCGGTTGTCATCCGGGGAACGGCTAACAGAAAAGCGCCCTGGGCCAAATCGTCGGCGGCGATCATGCGGACCGCCTCAACGCTGCTGGCCTCGGGCTCCGGCTGATCCTCAAGCCACAGCTCCATTGCCTCTACAGCGTTCGGCAGAACGTCGTTCAAGTCATCGGCGGCGGAGAAACAACCGGGGAGGTCGGGGAAGTGGACGCCATAGGCGCTATCCTCTTCCTTGTGCACGATGGCGTAAAAATACTTCATAGTCTCAAACTCCTTGGGGGTGGCTTAGAGCCACCCCGCTGCCTTTGCGATTGCCCTTGCGGTTCCGGTGGGCAGGTCCTTTTTCGGGTGCGGGATGATGATCCTTTCGGTGCCCCTTCCAAGCTTATGGTGTGATCCCTGTGTCGAGATCGGTTCCCAACCCTCCGAAAGGAGGCGCTTGATGATCTTTTTGCTATCCCGTTCCATGTGCAAATATCTACACACGACGCTGCAAACCGTCAAGAGATAATGTGCAGATATTTGCGCATTTTTCTTCGTGGCGGTTTGCGCTAAGCGAACTGATCCCAGCAGGCCTTAGACCATAGCTTTCAGCCAAGTACGGTATTGCTCAATTCCCTTCACCCGCTCCAGCCGGCCGATCCCCCTCGATCCTTGCTCAATTGAACAAGGCGTTCCCGCGCAGCCTGGCGGTGGCCAGGGTCACGAAGGCGCGGACCTTGGCGGGGGCATCGCGGCCCTGCGGGTAGAGGATGTGGATGGGAAGCGGTGGCTCCTCATGCTCGGCCATCACGATCTGCAGCTCGCCCGAGCGCAAGGCCGGACCGATCTGATAGTGCAGCACGCGCGTCAGCGCGTGCCCTGACCGGGCTGCCGCGATCGCTGCCTCGTTGGTGTTGCATTGCAAAGCGGCGTCGATCGTCACGCGCTGGTCCCCTGCGAAGCGCCATTCCGGCGATGCCCAGGCGCTGGTCGATGCGGCGATCCTGTGCTGCCTCAGATCGGCAGGCGCGGTCGGAACGCCATATCGGTCGAAATAGTCCGGCGACCCGCAGACGACCCTTCGCACCGAGCCTACCTTCGTTGCGGTAAAGCCCGAATCGGGCAGATGGCCGATCCTGATGGCGACGTCGACGCCCTCGTCGACGATGTTGACCGGACGATCGACGAACAGGGTACGCCCGGCCGCAGAGGGATGCTGCGCTAGATATTCGGTCATGATCGGCAGGACATACATATGTCCGAACATCACCGAGGCGGTGACCGCGAGGGTGCCGCCGGGCGTCGCATAAGATCCTGCTGCTGCGGCTTCGGCTTCGGCGATGTCAGCCAGGATGCGCCGGCAATCGTCCAGATAGCGCCCGCCGGCCTCGGTCATCCGGACCGACCTTGTGGTGCGGACGAACAGCTGCGCGCCGATCAGTTCCTCCAGCGCGGCGACCGCGCGGGTCACGGCCGGGGCACTCATGTGCATGGTCCGCGCCGTCTCCGCGAAGCTGCCGGTCTCGGCCACCTTCACGAAGATCCGCATCGCCTGCCACCGGTCCATTTCAGATCCCCTTCACCGGCGGTCCATAATCGACGGGGAAGGGCGCGTCGATCAGGCCATCCCGCCCGCGCACCCTTTCGGCCGATCAGAGGCCGAGATCGCTGAGCCCTGGATGATCATCGGGACGACGGCCCAGCGGCCAGCGGAATTTGCGCTCCTCCTCGCGGATCGGCATCTCGTTGATGCTCGCATGGCGGTGCGCCATCAGCCCGTCCTCGGCGAATTCCCAATTCTCGTTGCCATAGGCGCGGAACCACTGGCCGCTGTCATTGCGATACTCATAGGCATAGCGGACGGCGATGCGGTTGCCGGTGAAGGCCCACAGCTCCTTGATCAGGCGATAGTCGAGCTCGGTCTTCCACTTGCGGCTCAAAAAGGCCTGCGCCTGCTCGCGGTCGTTGGCGAACTCCACCCGGTTCCGCCAGCGGGTATCGGGCGTGTAGGCGAGTGCGACCTTCGCGGTGTCGCGGCTATTCCAGCCATCTTCGGCAAGGCGGACCTTTTCGATCGCGCTTTCGCGGGTGAATGGAGGGAGGGGAGGTCTGGTCATGGCTGTCTCCTTTGTCTGTGGTCGAGCTTGGATTGCAGGGCCTCTGTCACTGGGCCGCTTGTCGCCAGTTGCCGGTCTTCAGCGTATGAGGCGACCAGCCGGCTTGGCCGCGAAAGGCCCAGCGCAGCGCCAGCGCCCCGCGGCGCAGCACGATCCGGCGGGGACGGAAGGTCCATAGCCGCTCCGCGCCCAGGAAGGCCTCGATCTCGGGCGAGTCGAACAGGATCTCGGCGTCTCCGGTCATCTGCAGCATGTCGCCGCTGGCATGATCGACGAACAGCAGGCCCGCCTTGCCGTTGAGCAGGATGTTGCCCAGCGTGTTGAAGAACAGATTGCCGTCGAAATCGGGGATGGTCAGCACATCGTCGGCATCCGCGCGCACGAATCCCGGCTTGCCGCCTCGATGCGACACGTCGACCTGTCGCTGCCCGTCGTGATCGGCATAGGAGGCGACGAAGAAGCTGTCCGCCGCCTCGATCATGGCGCGGCTAGCGTCGTCCAGCGCCGTCAGGCTCTCCACCGGTGCCTCATGAGGCTGCGTCACGTCGCGGGCGAAACGGGCATCGCGCAGCTGGATGTAGCGCGGGCAGTTGCCGAAGCTCTGCTGGACCTCGACGCGCAGGACGCCATCCGCGTCGGTCAGGGTTCCGTTCATCCGGTTGCGGCGGCGGCTATGCATCTCGATGCCCAGCAGGCCCAGCGAGCGGCCGGCGCCGATCCCCGGTGCGGCGGGGTCGCCCGCCAGCGGCCGCGCCGCGATGTCGAGCGTCGTCGGCGACGGCGCCGCGATGAAGCCCGGCGGTCCTTCGAGCATCGTCGCCCAGGCGTCGCCGGACCCGTCGACGCTTCCCGCCAGGATGAACGGCAATTGGGCATAGAAGGCGCGATGCTGGTCGGGCATATGGTCCCGGATCACGCGGGTGCCAACCTCGGCCATGCGCTCGGCCACGCCGAGCCTTTCCTGAATGCGCCGCTCGCCCTCGTGCCACACGGGATATGTGCTGGACTGTCCTGACATCGCCGGGTCCTTTCGTGCGCCATTGGGGAAGGCGCGCGCCGGGCTGCGCGCGCTCTCCCGGTTCAGGCGGCGAGCCCGATCGGCGTCCGCGCGAATGGCACGAAGCCGGGCAAGGCTTCGACCCGACCGAGGAAATCGATGACGGCGGGATAGGCCGACAGGTCGACACTGCCTTCCGGGGCCCGCGCTACATAGCTGTAGAGCGCGACGTCGGCGATCGTCGGGGCCGCCCCGGCCAGCCACGCGCTCTCCGCAAGCCGCGCGTCCAGCAGCCCGAGCAGGCGGTGCGAGCGGGCGATCACCTCTTCCGCGTCGAACGCTGCACCGAAGACGGTGATCAGGCGCGCGGCCGCCGGTCCATAAGCGAGTTCGCCTGCCGCGACCGAGAGCCAGCGCTGGACTGCCGCCTCGCCCTGGGCATCGTCGGGCAGCCAGTCGGTGCGGCCGGACGTGCGTGCCAGATAGATCAGGATGGCATTGGAGTCGGCGATCACGACATCGCCATCGACCAGCACCGGCACCTGGCCGAAAGGATTGAGCTTCAGGAACTCGGGCCGCTTGTGAGCGCCCGCCGCCAGATTGACCTCGACGAGTTCATGGGTAACGCCCAGAAGCGATGCGAACAGGACGGCGCGGTGGGCGTGGCCCGAAAGCGGATGGTGATAGAGTTTCATGGATGCGGCCTCTGCAGAGGATCGGAGCTGTCCCGATCCATGCGCAAAGGCTGCGCCTATCCTGTCGTCGCCTGAAGCCGCCTTGTCGAAAGCTCAGCATTGCATCCAATGGAATAATCCGGTTCGGCCCTATTTCGCGGTCGAGCGCGGTCGTCGCGAGATTGGAGCCTGGCTATCGCGCGTCGATCACCCCCCGGCCACCGCATAGCGCACCTCCTGCAGGTCGAGTTCGCGGACCAGCTTGCGGGCGGTCTCGCTGCCCAGTTCGCGCTTGCGCACGCGGCGGAAGATCTCGCGGCGCTCGGCCTTGAGGGCGGCGAGGCGCAGTTCGCGCTCGATTGTCTCCAGGCTGCGGGCGAGCGCCTGTTCCTCGACTGCGCCGCGATGTGTTTCCATCCGCGCGCGGTAACCGTCCATGATCCGCGAGGCTGCCGCGACATAGATGTCGGCGTCGGGCCTGCCGGCGGCCATGTCATGTTCGAGCTGCTCGACCGCTGCGATCGCGGCCTGTGCGGCGGCAACGCGGGCGCGGTTCTCTTCGGCCAGATGCGACGGCTCTTCCGGCAGTTTCAGGTCGCGGAGCAGCCAGGGCAGGGTGACGCTGGCGGTCAGCAGCGAGACGATGATCACACCCATCGCCAGAAAGATGGCAAGGTCGCGCGCCGGAAAGGGTGAGCCGTCGGGCATGGTCAGCGGCAGCGTCAGCACGCCCGCCAGGGTGATCGCCCCGCGCACGCCGGCGAAGGAGGTCGCGGCTACGGCACGCCAGTTCGGCGCGCGCTTCCATTCGCCGGCGCGGAAGAAGGTCCAGCGCAGCGACACCCACACCCACAGAAAACGCAGCGCCGCCAGGCCCAGGTTCAGTGCGAGCACATAGACGGCCAGCCACCAGATTTCGCGGTGGCCCGTCGTCCGGACGATATCTGCGGCGCCTTCGAGGATGCCGGGCAGTTGTTCGCCGAGCAGCACGAAGATGATGCCGTTGGCGACGAACTGGATCACGTCCCAGATCGAGTTGCGGCGGATGCGGGTGGTCGCGGCGACCTCGCCCCGATTCTCGACGAAGCCCATGGTGACGCCGGCGGCGACCGCGGCGAGGATGCCGGAGCAGTGGATCTGTTCGGCGAGCAGGTAGGAACCGAAGGGGATCAGCAGGCTGATGACGATCTGCGCGCCGCCTTCCTCGCCATAGCGGCGGCTGACGAACGCCTTGGCGCGGGCGACGCCCCAGGTCACGCCGATGCCGACGGCGATGCCCCCGAGCGCGAGCCACAGGAAGCTGAGCGCCGCCTGCTGGATCGAGAAGGCGCCGGTCAGTGCGGCGGCGACGGCGAAGCGCAGGCAGACGAGGCCGGATGCGTCGTTGAGCAGCGATTCCCCTTCCAATATGTGCATCATCCTTTTGGGGATGGGCACGCGCTGGGCGATCGCCGACACGGCGATCGGATCGGTCGGCGAGATCACCGCCGCCAGCGCGAAGGCGACCGCCAGCGGCATCGCCGGGATCATCCAGTGGATGAACATGCCCATGCCGAGAACGGTGAACAGCACCAGGGCCAGCGCCAGTTCGAGCACGGTCTGGCTGTCGCGGAACAGCTCCTCGCGCGGGATGCGCCAGCCGTCGAGGAACAGCAGCGGCGGCAGGAACAGCAGAAAGAAGATTTCGGGATCGAGTTCGACCCGCCAGGCCGCGACGGGCCCGATCGCCGCCCCCAGCGCGATCTGGAACAGCGGACGAGGCAGGGGCAGCGGGACGGCGCGCGACAATATGCCGCTGACCACGACGGCGAGGAGAAGGAGGAGAACGATCGTGATGGAGGCCAAAGGCTCGGTTCCTGCGCGTGTCGGAAGAGCGATCCTCTGTCGCGGGGCGGGGCCGCAGCGTCAAGTCGCGCGGACGGGACCGGCCGGATCGCCGGCAGCGGGATC
>JAIYAJ010000051.1 GCA_027489105.1 Zymomonas sp.
GACGACGATGTCCCGCCAACCATCGATCCTCGGGAGATAAACGATGGTGAGGACCGACGACTCCGCCCCCGCACCCGACCAGCGTTATGGCTGGTACGCGGTTTCGGTCCTGATTCTCGCCTACACCCTGTCCTATGTCGACCGGCAGATCCTGACGCTGATGGTCGAGCCGATCAAGGCATCGCTGCGGATCAGCGACGTCCAGATCAGCCTGCTCCACGGCCTTGCCTTCGCGGTCTTCTACACGCTGCTCGGACTGCCGATCGGCCGGCTGGCCGATCGCTATCGCCGCGTCACGATCATCTCGGTCGGCGTCTTCGTGTGGAGCGCCATGACGGCGCTGTGCGGGCTCGCGCGCAATTTCGGTCAGCTGTTCGCCGCGCGGGTCGGCGTGGGGGTGGGCGAGGCGGCGCTGTCGCCGGCAGCCTATTCGATGATCGCCGACTATTTCGACCGCAGGACGCTGCCCAAGGCGATGTCGGTCTATACCGGAGCCATCTATCTGGGCGCGGGGCTGGCGTTGATTGCGGGAGGCACGCTGGTGGGCCTCGTGCCGCCGATCGACCTGCCCCATGTCGGCCATCTGGAATCCTGGCAGACGGTATTCCTGATCGTCGGCGCTCCCGGTGTCCTCGTCAGCCTGCTGGTGGCGACGCTGCGCGAGCCGGTCAGGCGCGGCGTCGATCCCGCCAAGGCCGACTTTCCGAGCATCGGCGAACTCTTCGCCTATCTGGGCGCGCACCGGTCCAGCTTCGCGCTGCTGATCCTCGGCTTCGCCGCCTCCAGCCTGATGTGGAACGGCGCAACCGCCTGGATCGCGACCTTCTTCATCCGCCATTTCGGCTTCACCGCGCCGCAGATCGGGCTTGCCTTCGGCCTCATCCTGCTCGTCGTGGGCAGCGCCAGCATCATGGTCGGCGGCTGGCTCTCCGGCATTCTGCACGCCCGTGGAATGGCCGACGCCAATGTCGTCGTCACGGTGGGGGCCGCCTGCATCGCGGTCCCGTTCGGCGTGGTCGCGCCGCTCATGACCGACCCGGACCTGTCGCTGCTCCTGTTCGCGCTGTTCGTCGTCGGTGGAGCCATGCCCTATGGCTGCGCCGGGGCCGCCCTTCAGGACATTACGCCGAACCGGATGCGGGGGCAGGTCACGGCGATCTACTTCCTCGGTTTGAATCTGGCCGGCATCGGCCTCGGCCCGACGGTCGTCGCGCTCTTCACGGAAAAGCTGTTCGGCGGCCCGGGCTTCGTCGGGCTCGGCCTCGCGCTGACGATCGGTCTCGCGGGCACGCTGTCGGCCGTGCTGCTCACCGCCGCACGGCGACCTTATCGCCGCTCATTAACGTCCATCGAACAAGGACGGGATGCCGCCGGGTAGAGGACAAATTTCGGGAACAAGGGGAATATCGTGACAAACAAGGCCAAGCTCGCCACGCTGTGTGGCTTTCTGTCAGCGTCGATCCTGCTCGCGTCCGCAGCGCAGGCGCAGGAGCAGCAACCCCAGGGAGAGGGCCTCGGCGACATCGTCGTCACCGCGCAGCGCCGCTCCGAAAGCCTGCAGCGGACCGCCGTCTCGGTCACCGCGATCGACGCTGCCGCGCTCGATCGCCAGCAGATCACCGACACCAAGCAGATCGTGTTCAATGCCCCCAATCTGACCGGCAACAACAATGTCGGACAGAACACCGCGACGACCTTCTTCATCCGCGGCGTCGGCACCACCGAAAATCTGGCGACGGCGGACACCAGCGTCGGCCTCTATGTCGACGACGTCTATATCTCGCGCCAGGCGGTGAACAATTTCTCGCTGTTCGACGTCGAGCGGATCGAGGTTCTGCGCGGGCCGCAGGGCACGCTTTATGGCCGCAACACCAATGGCGGTGCGATCAAGATCGTGCCCAAGGCGCCCGATTCCAAGACCGCCTTTGCGCTGTCGGGCTCCTATGGCAATTATGATCGGTGGGAAGGGCGGCTGTCGGCCAATGTGCCGCTGAGCGACCGCATCTTCGTCCGCGCCAATCTGCTCGTCCAGCAGGGCAATGGCTATATCTACAACCGCACCCTCGACAAGAAGGTCAACGATCAGGACTATGCCGGTGGCCGCATCGCCGTACGCGCGCTTCTCACCGACAGCCTGACCTTCGACTATGCGTTCGACTATGGCCGCGACAAGACCAATGGCGGCTATGCCTCGGACATCGCCGGATCGCTGCGCCCCTCGACGGGGGACCTGTTCACCGTCGTGTCCGGCACCGACGCCAGTGGCTATGCGCGCGGCATGGGGCATTCGGGCAAATTGTCCTGGGACGTCAACGACGATATCTCGGTGGAATCGATCACCGCCTGGCGCTCGACCAAGCAGAATCTGCTCCTCGACCTCTCCGACCAGCCCATCCCGCTCTATGTGCTCGACCAGAAGCAGCTTGCTCACCAGTTCAGCGAGGAGATCAAGGTCAATGCGACCTTGACCGACGCGCTGAAGCTGACCGCCGGCTTCTTCTATTTCGACGAGAACATCGACGCTGATGTCACCGACACGACGCGGAGCGCTCCCACTGCTGCGCAGAGCATCTTCCGGAAGGTTTTCACGGTGGATGTGAAAAGCTGGGCGGCGTTCGGCCAGCTCGAATATGCGGTGCTCGACAACGTCAAGCTCGTGGCCGCCGGGCGCTACACGCATGAGAATCGCGAGCTGACGGTGACCCAGACGAGCAATCTGGCGGGCCCTCTGTTCAACTACACCACCGCCGATCTTCTGACCCGCGCTGCTGCCGGGCAGAATTTCGGCAATGACCGCACCTTCAACAAGTTTACGCCGAAGATCGGGATCGACTGGACGGTCAACGACGATCTGTTCGCCTATGCGTCCTGGACGAAGGGCTTCCGGTCGGGCGGCTGGACCGGACGCGCGCTGCGCGCCGACCAATATATCAATTTCGAGCCCGAAGAGGTCGAGAGCTGGGAAGCCGGCACGAAAGTCAGCCTGTTCGATCGCAAGGTGCGGTGGAACAGCTCTGCTTTCTACATGAACTACACCAATCTCTTCAACACGTTGACGGTCAACGGTGCCTTCACCGCGCAGCTGGCCGACGCCCGCATCTATGGTCTGGAGAGCGAACTCACGGTCCGCGCGGCGCCGTGGCTCGACCTGTTCGCCAATGTCGGCCTGCTGAACGCGCGCTACAAGGGCAACCGGCCGGTCAATCTGGCCGACAAGCTGCAGCGCGCGCCCTCTTTCCAGGGCAAGGCCGGCTTCTCCGTCGACAAGCCGCTGGGCGCTGGCAGCCTGCTGGTCAATGGCGACATTTTCTACACGTCGCACTATCTCGTGACGCCGGCCAACCTCGCCTTCACTGCGCCGCTCGTGCCGGTCGACAGCAACCGCAGCGGAGACTTTGCCCTCGTGAACGCCTCGGTCGGCTATCGCTGGGGCGCGGACGACAATTACCAGCTGACCCTATCCTGCTCGAACTGCCTCAATCGGGAGTATTTCGACGCCCAGACGGTGATCGGCCGCTATGCGGCGGCCTATGCGGGCGCGCCGCGCTTCTACCGGCTCACCGGCACGGTGAAGTTCTGATGTGCATCGGCGGTCGGGATCATGAGGTGCGTCTCTGTGAAAACGAGACGCGACCGGCATGACCTCGACCGCCGTCGACATTTTTCTGGCCGACCTTTCTGCCATGGTCGACGGTATCGCGATTGCGCAGGATGGCGCGACGCGGACGTTGTTCGGCCAGGATGTCTTCTACCAGGGCGAGCCGGTTGCGGCGGTCGTCCATCCGGCGGCGACCGATGATGTCCAGGCGATCGTCCGGCTCGCGCAGCAGCACTCGGTCGGCCTTGTCCTGCGCGGCGGTGGCATGAGCTATTCCGCAGGCTATCTGGCGGACAGGCCCGATGAGGCGGTTGCCCTCGACCTGCGCGGCATGAACCGCATCGTCGAGGTAAACCCCGACGACATGTATGTCGTTGTCGAGCCCGGCTGCACCTGGGCGCAACTCCACGATCATCTCGCGCCGATGGGGCTGCGCTCGCGCTTCTGGGGATCGCTGTCCGGCCGGCGCGCAACGGTGGGCGGCGGGGTCAGCCAGAATGCGATCTTCTGGGGCTCGGGGTGCGCAGGCAGCGCGGTAGACGCCGTGATCGGACTGGAGGTGGTCACCGGCAAGGGCGAGGTCGTGCGGACAGGCAGCCTGGCGGTTGCCGAATCCAACGGCTTTTCGCGCCACTTCGGTCCCGACCTGACCGGGCTGTTCACCTCGGACTGCGGCCGTCTGGGGATCAAGACTGCGATCGTCCTCCGGCTGGAACGGGTGCCGGCGATCAGGGAGGGGCTGTCCTTCACGGCGCCCAACGCGGAGTCCCTGATGGCAGCGCTCGGCGATCTGGCGCGCGAAGGGCTGGCGGCGCAGCAGATGGGCCTCGACGAACGCCTGAAGAATGCCCGACTCGCTTCGACGGGGCTGCGCGATCGCCTCGCCATCGCGCGGCAGCTGGTGCGCGGGACCAGCCCTCTGCGGGCGCTCGGCCAGCTGGCGTCGATGGCCATGGCGGGGGACGGCTTTCTCGACGGCTACCCCTTCTCGCTTCATGTTTTCGCCGAAGCGGAGGGGCCGCGCGAGGCAAAGGAGCGGCAGGCCCGCATTCGTGCGATTTGCCGACGCCATCGGTGTCGCGAAGTCGCAGCCTCGGTTCCCCGCGCGATGTCGGCCGAGCCCTTTCCGGCGCTCAATGGCGTCACCGGGCCGAAAGGCGAACGATGGGTCCCGGTTCACTGCATCCTGCCGCTGTCGCGAGCGGTTGCCGGGCACGCGGCGCTGGAGGCCGTGTTCGACCGTCATGCGGCGGCGATGCAGGCTGCGGGCATCGTTCACTCCTGGCTGTTCACCACCGTCGGCAACCACGCCATGGTGATCGAGCCGATGTTCTTCTGGCCCGACAGCCTGCAACCGCTGCACATCGACGCGATCGGGCAGAAGCGTGCTGCGCGCTTCGCTGGGGCGGCAGACGCCCCGGAAACGCGGGCGCTGGTCGCCCGGATACGACAGGAGGCGGTCGAAGCCGTCGATGCGGTCGGGGCGCTGCATATGCAACTGGGCGCTTTCTACCCCTATCGCAGCCGGATCGACGACGGTGCCGTTGGCCTTCTCGACGCTGTCCTCGCCCATGTCGACCCGCAAGGGAGGATGAACCCGCAGCTTCTCGCCAAGTGAGACGCGATCGGCAAGCGATACCGATAGGTGTGGTATAACATTACATTGACAAGCGGTGGGGCCGTTGGGAAGAAGCGGCATGACCGACGCTCCTTCGCCCGACGCCCCGATCCAGCTGACCGACATCGTGCTGCGGAGGGAGGCCCGCCCTGTGCTGTCGCGCTTGTCGCTGCAGGTGGCGGCTGGGGAAATCTATGCGCTGCTCGGGGGTAATGGTGCGGGCAAGTCGACGACCTTGTCGGTGCTGCTTGGCTTTCTGCGTCCCGAGGCGGGCAGCGCGCGCGTGGCGGGTGTCGATCCGGTGGCGGACCCCGACGCGGCACGGCGCAAGATCGCCTATCTGCCGGAAAATGTCGCGCTCTACGACCAGCTGTCGGCGCATGAGAATATCGCCTATTTCATGGCTCTGGCCGGCCGCCAGCCTTCGGCCGCCGAGATCGATGCGGCGCTCGATGCGGCCGGGCTGCAGGGCGAGGCGCGTCACCGCCGCGTCGCCGGCTTCTCCAAGGGGATGCGGCAGAAGGTGGCGATCGCGATGGCGGTCCTCCGCGATGTCCCCGTGCTGCTGCTCGACGAACCGACCAGCGGGCTCGATCCGCGCGCGACCGCCGATTTCAACGCGCTGATCCGGCGCCTGCGGGCGCGGGGAACCGCGATCCTGATGGTCACCCACGATCTGCTCGGAGCGGCGGACTGCGCCGACCGGATCGGTTTCCTCGCCGACGGCCATATCGTCGAGGAGGTTCGCCCTGCCGACGGTATCGATGTCATGGCGCTCCATCACCGCTATGGCGAGGCCGCCGCTGCATGAACCGCGTGCTGTTGATCGCGCGGAACGAGGGGCGGCTGATGCGGCGCAACCGCGTGGCGCAGCTGGCCATCCTGATGCTTCTGTTGCTGTCGGTCGTGGCCACGCTGACCTCGGTCGAGCATCGCGATGCAAGCGCTGCGCTGCGGGCGCGCTTTCAGGCGCAGGCGGATCGCGCCTTCGACGGCCAGCCCGCCCGGCATCCGCACCGCATGGTTCATTATGGCCATTTCGTCTTCCGCCCGCTGCCACCGCTCGCGGCGTTCGATCCGGGCGTCGATCCCTTCACGGGCAGCACGATCTTCCTCGAGGGACATCGCCAGAACAGCGCCAATTTCGGCGATGTGCGCCAGTCGTCGCTGCTCGCCCGCTTCGGCTCCCTGACCCCCGCCTTCGTGCTCCAGGTCCTGGCACCGCTCGTCCTGATCTTCGTCGGCTTCGGCGCGGTCGCGCGCGAACGGGAGCAGGGGACGCTGCGGGTACTCAAGGCGCATGGCACCACGACCGGCGCGCTGGTCGCCGGCAAGGTGCTGGCGCTCGGCACGATCGCCGGCCTGATGCTTGTGCCGGCGCTGCTTTCGCTGGCCTGGCTGGTGGCGGTCGAAGCGGCCGCTCCCGCCGCAGCTCTTGCCCTGGGCCTTGGCTATGCCGCCTATCTTCTGCTGTGGACGGTGGGGATCGTCGCGGCCTCCAGCGCGGTACGCAGCGCGCGTTCGGCGCTGATGACGCTGCTCGGCCTGTGGGCGTTCGCGATCATATTGGTGCCGCGTGTCGCGCCCGACATGGCGCTGGCGGCCGTTCCCTCGCCGACCCGGCTGGAAACGGACATCGCCATCCACCGCGATCTGCGGCGCATCGGCGACAGCCATGATCCCGACGATCCCCATTTCAAGGCCTTCAAGGCCGACGTACTGCGTCGCTACGGCGTGGAAAAGATCGAGCAATTGCCGGTCAATTATCGCGGCCTGCTGGCGATGGAGGGGGAGCGTCTGACATCTGGCCTGTTCGACGCCTATGCGCGCGCTCAGTTCGAAGGCGAGCGCGACCAGGGGAGGATCGTCTCGGCCTTCGGCCTGCTCAGCCCGACGATCGCGCTGCGCAGCCTGTCGATGGCGCTGGCGGGCACAGATCTGGAGGCGCACCGCCGCTTCCTTCAGCAGGCCGAAGCCTATCGCTACGGGATCGTCCAGCAGCTCAACCGGCTGCAGGCTGAGGCGGTGACCTATGCCGATGACGGCAGCCGCAATTCCGATCCCGAGGCGGGGCGACGGGTGCGCATCGATCCGCGCCACTGGCACGACATTCCCGACTTCGCCTATCGCGGGCCGAGCCTGCGCGAACGCCTGATGGCGGCGGGACCGGGTACGGCAGTGCTGCTGGTCTGGACGCTCCTCGTCGGACTGGCGTTGCGCGTGGCGATGCGGCGGCTGGGGAGGGCGTCCTGATGTCGCTCTGGCGTCACGAACTGCGCCTGTTCCTGCGCCAACCGGTCGCGCTGCCGACCCTGGTGCTGATGCTCCTCCTGTCGGCGGCCAGCGTCTGGGCTGGCATGAGCGAGGTCGCCCGGCAAAGCGAGACGATCGTCCGCATCCAGCCGCTACAGGCCGAGGACGAGGCCGCCATCGCCGCCTGGGTGCCCGCGCGCGGCGATGCCGGGGATGCCGCTTATTACAGCTTCCACCCGACCTGGGACGCGCCGTCGACCCTTGCCTTCGCGGCGTTGGGCCAGCGCGATATCGCGCCCTATATCCTGCGCATCCGTTCCCTCGCGCTCGAGGGGCAGATTCACGAGAGCGAGAATTACAACGCCGAGCTGGCACTGCCGGGGCGGTTCGACTGGGCTTTCGTGCTCGTCTATCTGGCGCCGCTGTTCCTGATCCTGCTGCTCCACGACCTGTTTTCCGGCGAAGGGGAGGCGGGACGGCACCAGTTTCTGACCGTCATGGCGCGGTCGTCACGCGGGCTGTGGGCCCGGCGCGTGCTGCTGCGCGTCGGCCTGCTGTGCGTGACGCTGCTGCTGCCTTTCGCGGTCGGCGCGCTGTTGTCGGGAAGCGGCCTTCCCGCGCTCGCGGTCGCCGGCGTTGCGGCGCTCTATCTGCTGCTGTGGACGGCGATCTGCGTCGGCGTGGCACGCGCCGGTCGCCGCTCGCTCGCCAATGCGGCCTCGCTCGCCGCACTTTGGTTGTTCCTGACCCTCGTCGCGCCGGGGCTCGCGCTGCTCGCGATCAACGGCGCGATCCCGGTGCGGCAGGGCGTGGAGCTGACCCTTGCCCAGCGCGAGGCCGTCCATGCCGGCTGGGACAAGCCCAAGGCCGCCACGATGGACGCCTTCTTCCGCTACCATCCCGAATGGCGGAACACCCCGCCAATCGAAGGCGGCTTCCACTGGAAATGGTATCATGCCTTCCAGCATCTCGGAGACCGTAGCGTCGCTGGACAGGCCGCTGCCTATCGCGACGGGCTGGAGGCGCGCGATCGCTGGACGCGGCGCATCGGCTACATATTGCCTGCCGTGGGAGCGCAGGTGGCGATCCATCGGCTGGCGCGAACCGACCTGGAGGCGCAACAGGCCTATCAGGATCGCATCCGCGTCTATCATGACCGGCTGCGGCGCTTCTATTATCCCTATATCTTCGAGGATCGCTCGTTCACCGCCGAGGATTTCACCCGCGCGCCGCGCTGGCCGGACGCTCCTGCTCCTTAGGGCAGCAGGACCGGCTCTGCCTGGCCCGCCTGCCGCTCGAACAACCGCCGATACTGGCCATCGGGGATCGCCAGCAGGCGGTCATGCGGGCCGTCCTCGACGATCCGACCCTGGTCGAACACCAGGATGCGGTCGAGCGCACGGACCGTCGACAGGCGGTGGGCGATGACGATCGCGGTGCGGCCAACCATCAGCCGCTCCATCGCCTGCTGGATCGCCGCCTCCGATTCCGAATCCAGGCTCGAGGTCGCCTCGTCGAGGATCAGGATCGGGGCATCCGCGAGAAAGGCGCGCGCGATCGCGACCCGCTGGCGTTCGCCGCCCGACAGCTTGACCCCGCGCTCGCCGACCAGCGTCGCATAGCCCTTCGGCAGCCGCTCGATGAAGCCATGCGCATTGGCGAGGCGGGCGGCCGCCTCGATTTCGGCCTGGGTCGCGCCGGGGCGACCATAGCCGATATTCTCGGCGAGCGAGCGGTGGAACAGCACCGGCTCCTGCGGCACGATCGCAACCTGCCGACGCAGCGACTCCTGCGTGACGTCGGCGATATCCAGACCGTCGATCGCGATGCTGCCGCTCTCGATGTCGTAGAGCCGCTGGATCAGCTTCACGAAGCTGGTCTTGCCCGAACCCGACGGGCCGACCAGGCCGACGCGTTCGCCCGCCGCGATCGACACATCGAGTCCGTCGTAGAGCGCGCCTGTCTGGCCGGCATAGCGGAAGCGGACCGCGTCGAAGCGGATGGCGCCGGCTATGACCTTGAGCGGCCTTGCCCCCGGAGCGTCGACCACGGCCGGGGGCTCGGCGTGGAGCTGTACCAGTTCCTCCATCTCGTTCACCGACCGCTGGAGCATGTGCACATGCTGGCCGACGTCGCGCAGATAGCCGTGGACGAGCAGATAGCTGGTCAGAATGAAGGCGACGTCGCCCGCACTCGCCTTGCCCGCCTGCCACAACCATAATGCGCCGCCCGTGACGCCCATCCGGATCAGCCAGAGCAGGGCCAGCTGCCCGCTCCCGGCCCAGGTGAAGGCGACCCACGACCGCCAGGTGCGGCGGTGCCATTTGTCGACGGTGCGGGCGAGCCGCGCATCCTCGCGCGCTTCGCCGCCGAACGCCTTGACGACGGCATTGGCGCCGATCGCGTCGGACAGCACCCCGCCCAGCTTCGTGTCCCACTGGTTGGACAGGCGCGCGATCGGCGCGAGGACGCGCGTCGCGAGGCCGAAGGTCACCGCGACATAGGCGAACGCGCCCAGCGCCATGCCCAGACCGAGCAGCGGCCAGTCGAGACCGAGCAGCACGACGCTGCCCGCCAGCACGGTCAGCGACGGCAGCAGCGACAGGAGCAGAACGTCGTTGAGCGTGTCCAGCGCCCACATGCCCCGGCTGATCCGCCGCACGGTCGATCCGGCAAAGCTGTTGGCGTGCCAGTCGGTCGACAGCCGCTGCACGCGCGCGAACGCTTCCTGCGCCACGTCGCGCATCATGCCGAGGGTCAGCGGGATGATCGCCCACCAGCCGAGATGGCGCAGCAGGACCATGGCGAGCCCCAGCGCGGACATGATCGCGAAGGCGTGGATCGCCGCGGCGCGATCCCCCGCACCCACGGCGTCGATCAGCCGACCGGCGAGCATCGGCACGAAGATCTCGGTCATCGTCCCGGCAATCATCGCCAGCGTGCACACAGCCACGATCAGCGGGCGGCGCATCCAGTGCCGGAAGGTGAAGCCGAGAACGTTGCGCAGCACATTGGCGCGCGGGAAGAGGTCGTCACTGTCGTCCATGATGCTGTTCGCGCCCGAGGGCGCGGCTCCGATATCAGAAAGGGAAAGGCGGTCCGGTGGGGGAGCCGCCGGCGTCAGCGGTGCCCGATGTGCCCGCAGCGCGAGGGCATGTGCAGATCGATCATCATGGCCCTCCTTTCGAATCGATGGACGTAGCGGCAAATAGCAGAGCCTCGCCGCTCTTTCCACCGACCCTTCAGCCGCTGGACCTGTTCAAAGCCGGCGTTCGATCCGCAGGCCGATCGTCCTGGGCCGCAGCGGCGTCTCCTGCGGGGCGAGCCGCAGCGAGAAGGGGTTGCCGAAGCCGAAGCTGTTGCCGCGGCTGTCCAGAATGTTGGTGACCGTCAACGAAACCGTCGTGCGGTCGCGCGAGAGGGTCAGCCCGGCGTCGGCCTGCCAATAATCGCCCATCGGCGCCGCCAGGCCGGGGTCGAAACTCAGCCGGGCGCTGCCGGTATAGCGTGCCGCCACAAAGCCGGTCAGGTCGAACGCGCCCAGCCGGCTTTCATGCGCAACGCGCACCCGTCCTGCTATGTCGGGCACCACGGGCAGCCTCGTATCGTCGCCGATCGCCATGGCGGCGGCGGAGGGGCGGCTGAGCCGCGCATGTTGCATCGTGGCGTTGCCATCGATCCGGAAGCGGCCCGGCTTCCAGCTGAGCGACATCTCCAGCCCGTAATTGCGCGCGCTGCCCGCGTTGATCGTGCGGACCAGCCCGTCGGTTCCCACCGTGTCGCTCTGCACGTTGCGCCAGCGCAGGCCGAACAGTGCGCCATGGATCTGTACCTGCGGCGCGACCCTTGCGCGCCATCCCAGTTCGAGGCTTTCCAGCTTGTCCGAACGGAAGCCGCTCAATCCGGGCGCGCCGTCGGGGTTGAGTCCGCCGGGGCGGATCGCCTTGGCATAACGGAGCCAGACCGTCCGTCCGTTCTCTGGGTGCCAGGACAGGTCGGCGGACGGTGTCAGGCCGAAGCGGTTGGCCTCGCTCTCGCGCACGCCTTCGAGTTCGTCCTTCACCTTGGACAGGAAGGCGCGGACGCCGAGCGTGGCGGTCCACGCATTGCCCAGCTGCTGGCTGGCCTCTCCGAACAGGGCGGCCTCGAACGTGTCGTTGTGGAGCGAGGTCACCCGCTCGGCCGGAGCATTGCCGGGAAGAAAGGTCCCGCGCGCGCTGTTCTCCACGCTCAGCAGCGTCGCGCCGAGCACCCAGGGGCGGGCGGGAGACGGGTCGCTCAGGCGCCATTCCTGGCTGAACAGCCGGACATCGCGGGCATCGAGATAGGCGAGCGGCGGGACATAGCCGACCGAGGCCGCCGCCGCGCTGGCGTCATAGCGGCTCTCCACCTCATGTTTGACGAAGGCGGTCGCCGAGAGGATGTCGAGATCGGCGACCACGCCGCGCACCGTCACCGAGCCGGCCAGAAAGTCATTGTCGTGCGGTTCGGCCAGGCGCGTCGATCGGTGCAGTCCCCGGGTCGCATATTGGCTGTCGTCGGCATCGATCCATTGTGCGACCGCGCCGATGTCGACGATCCAGTCCTCGGCGGCTTTCCAGCGAAGGGCCGCACGGCCGCCATAGCGCCGGGAATCGTTCACGTCCTTGCGCGACCGGCCGTCATCGTCGATCCAGCCGCCGGTGCGTTCCGCATAGCCCACGAGGCGGAGGCCGAGTTTGTCCTCGACCAGCGGCGCATTGATGGTGCCGTCGAAGGTGCCGCCGGTGGCGCCATGCGCGGTTATCCGGCCTTCGATGGCGGCTGTTGCACCCCAGTGGTCCAGGTCGGGCTTGCGGGGGACGATGCGGACGATGCCGCCCAGCGCGCCGGTGCCGTACAGGGTGCCCTGGGGGCCGCGCAAAATCTCGACATGATCGATGTCGATCAGGCGCAGGTCGGGATCGGGCGTGGCATAGCTGACACGTGCGTCGTCGAGGAAGAGGCTGACCGTCGACTGGGTCGGGCCGTTGAACGCGCTGTCGGCGACCCCGCGCAGGAACAGCCGGTCGCGGCCGGGCCCGAGATTGGTCGCGAAGACGCCTTCCGCATCACCCGCCAGCTCCTGCAGACCTCGCCCCGGGATCAAGCCATCGGGCAAGCTGGGCCGTACGATCGAGACCGCTATCGGAATGGTCCCGAGCGCCTCGTCGCGCTTGGAGCCGGTGACGACGATCTCCTCGGCCGCATGGTCGAGGGGGCGCTCGATCGACGGCGCCGATCGCGCCGCAGGTTCCAGCCGCCAGAGCCCGGTCCCGGCGCGGACGACGCGCAGTCCGCTGCCCCGCACCATGCGGATCAGCGCATCCTGCGGATCGAAGGCGCCCTTGATGCGGCGGACATGGTGGCGCGGCAGCGCACCAGCCGTCCCGACCGACTCTCCGGTCTGGCGCGAAAAGGCGAGCAGGGCCTGGCCGAGATCGCTGGCAGGTATGTCCAACTGGACGGGCGCCGCCTGGACGGGGGCGGCGCATAGGAACAGCTCAGCGAGCAGCCACCAGGCGAACGCCCTCACCCTGCCGGTCGGCCCGGATCGGCAGCAATGCGGTGACCTGCGAAACAAGCTTGGACCCGTCACCGATGTTGAGCACCCCGGACATGCGCAAATCGGCAATCTGCGGATCGACCGATATTCTCTGCCCGGAATAGCGCCCGATATCGATCGCGACCAGAGCCAGCGGCGAATTGTCGTAAACGAGGCGGCCTTCGCGCCAGCTGCCGACCGCTTCCGTCGATGTCGGGCGGATGGTGGCGTCGCCCTTGGCCTCGTCGAGGTCGAGCCGATGACCGGCGGTGAGCACGACAGGGCTGCCGTTACGCGGCGTCACGCTCAACCGTCCTTCGCCCACGGCGACCGTCGTATGCCTGGGCCCGACCACCAGGTCGAACTGCGTCCCGATGTCGCTGATCTGTACCGAGCCGGCGTCGATGACCATCTGTCGGCTGGGGTCGTGCTTTATGTCGAAATGCGCGACGCCTTCCCGCATGCGGATCGACGTGCCGCCATCGGCCACGGCGAGTTCGGTCTTGCCGCCAAGCGCGATGCTGCTTCCGTCGGGCAGCGCCACGGTGCGACCGGACTCGGCGGTTCGATAGGTGGAAGACGTCGTCCCCGGACCGGTCGGCATCCATTGCGGCATTCCGATCAGCGCCAGGCAGGCGGCCAGGGCGACGCCCCCGCCTGCCCACCAGCGGCGACGGTTCGGCCTGGCGACGACGGGTTGTTCTTCCTCGAGGTCGTTGGCCGGCATCAGCGTCGCGATCGCTTCGCGGCCTGCCTCGATCTCCCGATCGAGCAGCGCGACGTCGTCATAGGCGTCGCGGTGACGCGGATCGCGGTTCAGCCATTCGGCAAAGGCCACCCAGTCCATCTCGTCGGATGCGGACGCGACATGCCATCCCGCAGCTTCGTCGCGGATGTGCGCGTCCTCCTTTCTTCTATCTTCCATTGCGCTCCTCCTGCGCCGCATCCACCCTCATGGACGATAGACGCCGCCGCATGTCTTGCACCCCAGTCCGGCCCCGGCTTTTCATGCCATCAGCTCCCGCAGATGGCGCAGCGCCACCGCGATATGCTTCTCGACCGCGCTGCGGCTTATTCCCAGTTCGGCGGCGACTTCGCCATGGCTGAGGCCGTCGAGCTTGTGCCGCCTGAACACGCGTGCCGCGCCAGGCGGCAATTGGCCTATCGCCTCGGCAAGCCGCCGGAGCCGGTCGCGGCCTTCCAGCACGGCGAGCGGCGAGGGCGACTGATCGCTCACCTCGCCGGGGCCGGCCGGATCGACATCATGCTCGACCGCGATCCAGTCGCTCTCGCGCTTCGTCCTGCGCCGGCGCTCGCGCACCCGGTCGAGGACGATGTTCATGCCCACCCGGTGCAGATAGGCGAGCGGATTGGCGATCGGCCCCGACTCTGCGCGGGAGATGTGCAGCCAGATGTCCTGCACCACATCCTCCGCCTCGCCGGCATCGCCGGTTCGGGCCGTGAAGAACCGCAGGAGTTGAGGACGGTTGGCGGCCAGGACGCTCGTCAGGCCGGAAAGCTGTTCGGATTCGTCGTCGACCGCCGGTCTCCCCATATCAGGCCTTGAGCTTGGCGTTCACCTGACCCAACAGCTTCTGTATCTCGCCCCGCCGGCCGGAATCGGCCACTTCGCGGCCCGGTCGGGCGGGCGCCGCCAGAGCGGTTTTCAGGGCCTTGGCTGCTTCCGCATATTGCCCCTGGTGGAACAGGAAGTCTCCCCAGAAATAATTGGAATCGATGCCTTGAGGATTGGCCTTCAGGCCCGCCAGCAACTCGGCGCGTGCCTTGTCGCTGCTACCGAAACCGATCGGCCAGCCCGGGACCTGATAATAGAGTGCGCCGAGGCTGGTATGGGCCGAGCCGCCGAGCGCGCTGCCATCGATCTTCTCGGCCTTCTCGAGCAGGCTCTTGGCTTCCTTGGCCAGCGACAGACCGCCCATGCCGCCCTTCAGCCCGGCGAGGGTCGAGGTGATGATGCCATCCCAGATCAGCGGTTCGGCGCGGTTCGGGGACGCCGCGACCAGCGCGTCGGCCTGCCCCTTGAGCCTTGCCATCGCGTCGGTCTGGGCTGCGGCGGGGGTGCCGTATTTCGCCTGGGCCCAGGCGCCCGCGAGCGCCATGGCGCGGTCGCTGGTGCCGTCGGCATGAGCGGGGGCGAGGGCGCTGCCGAGTGCGAGCGCAGCCAGGATGTAACGAGCCTTCATCATCGTCTCCATAGTCTCAGTTAAAGATGGCCGCCGCCTTGCGGTCGTTGGCGGCGAGGGCCTTGTCGATCATCGTCGGCATCAGCGCGTTCAGCCGGACGAAGACCGATTCCGGAAAGCCGATCACCACGTCGCGTTCGCCCTTTTCGATGGCGAGGGCGATCCGGTAGGCAACATCCGCGGGTGCATCGAGGTGCATCTTCGTGATCTCCGCCAGCGCCATCACCCGTTCGGAGTTGAGCGGCGTCCGCACCGCGCGGGGCGCTATATGCGTAACCTCCACGCCACTTCCCGCCAGCTCGCGCCGGAGCGCCTGGCTCAAGCCTTTAAGTCCTGCCTTGGCGCTGGAATAGCTGACGAAATGGGCGAAGGGGATGGATCCGAACACCGATCCGATGTTGACGATCCGTCCGTATCGGCGCGCCCTCATGCCCGGCAAGACCGCTCGCGAGAGCATCGCCGGCGCGATCAGGTTGATGACATAGCCGGCCCAGAGATTCTGTGGCGACTGATCCTGAAGCGGACCAAAGTACTGAATTCCGGCCAGGTTCACGAGCATGTCGGGGGCGATGTCATCAAGCCGGGCGCCGAGTTCACCGATGCCTTCGAAGCTGCTGATGTCGGCGATGATTTCGCTGTTCGCATCCGGTGAGGGGAGGCGGTCGATGCCTATGACATGAGCGCCGCGCTGAGCCAGGCGCTCGCACAGCAACGAACCGATGCCGCCTGCAGCGCCGGTGACGGCAATAGTTTGTCCATCAAGCTGCTTCATGTTCGAACTCCATCGGTATGGTTGCGAAGAGGGCGCCGAACAGGTCGAAGATCCGGTCGGCCATGGCGATGATCGCCGTTGCGTCGTCGGGGTCCTCGATGCTGTCCATCAGCCCCTGGAAGAAGTGCATATGGTCCTGGTCGAGCGCGCCGTGGGACTGCAGATAGCTGAAGGCGGTGCTGGGAAGGTTGAGACTGGTCCGCAGCGCGTCCGCTCCCTGGCTCGCCAGCGCGATGCTGGTGCTCTCGAGAACATAGACCATGCCGAAGAAGCTGGCCGGGTTGCCTTCCCGGATCGTCCGATAGGCATGGTCCACCATCGCCTTGGTCGCGGGGGACGGGCCCAGGGCAACGGCCCTTTGCGGATCGTAGCCGAGGGCCGCGATGTCGTTCAGGATCCAGTGTTCGTGACCGGTCTCCTCCTCGATATATTCGTCGAGTGCCGTGACCAGAGCAGGCCGATGGCCGAGCCGGGCGCGGGCTTCCTGCATCAGGGGGACCGTGTGGCGGACATGATGATAGGCCTGCGCCAGATAGGCGGAGTAGGTCGCACGGCTGATATTGCCGGCAAGGCCCGCCCGGATCTGTGGCACGCGCAGCAGCCTTGCCCGTGCGGGCAGGGTGCGGAGCACCAGCCGGTCGAACAGCCGGAACGCCTCTTCGCGGGCCAGTATCTCGCCGCGCCGCAACCGGCCATTGGCGGTCAGCGTGCCGTCGACGGGCAGGAAGGGCTTGGTGCAGCGCCAGTCGCTGAGGCGCGCATAGTCAGGGAGATCTGCGTTGACAGCGGCGATCGCGGGCGCGACGTCGGCCATAAGCGAAGAGGGAACGATGAGCGCGGAAAGCGCTGCTTCGCCGTCGCCATAGACCATCGCCTGGGCGATCTCGGAACGCTCCTTGAGCAGCGTCTCGACCCATTCTGGCGAGACGTTGCGCCCGAAGCCGGTCACGATCAGGTTCGACTTGCGACCGTTGATGACGAGCCGTCCCTGCGCGTCCCAGCGGCCGATGTCGCCGGTCCTGATCGGTGATTGCGGCCGGGGCTGGCCGACCAGACCGAGATGGCCATTCCCATCGACGACGATCTCGCCGTCATCCTCGATCGTGACCTGCACATGGCTCAGCGGGCGGCCGACGCTGCCGCGCCCGGCAAGATCGCCGGGCGTTTCGATCGCAACGACCGAGCCGCATTCGGTCAGGCCATAGCCCTGCACCAGCGGCAGCCCGATCCGATCGGCGCGCGACAGCAGGTCGGGGGAAATATGGGCGCCGCCGACGGCGACGAGGTGCAGCGTCGACGGAACCCGGTTGACCTTCTCGCATGCAGCCAGAAGCCGTCCGAGCAGTTCGGGAACCAGGATCAGACTCGTCGCGCCGGTCCGTTCGATCGCCGCCAGCATCGCTGCAGCATCCGGGTCGAACATCCGGGCGAAGCCGATTTCCTCGAGGGATTGTACCATATAGGTGCCGCCCGCGATCAGGGTCGCATAAAGCCCCGCCACATTCTCCAGCAGTATGGCGAGCGGCAGCATCGGCAGGTGCAGCCCGGCCTTGTCGCTCCCGACGCGATCGATCACCGACAGCGCCGTGGCGAGCATTCCATTGGCGGACAGGCAGATACCCTTGGGCTTGCCGGTCGACCCGGACGTGTAGCTGATCTTCGCCGTGCCCTCGGGCAACAGGGCCGGCTGGTAGTCGAACTGGACGATGCCCTTGGGCGTCACGCTGGCGACGACACCGGCATCGCGCAATGCATCCTGCCGTTGGGCGGGCGTGAAGAAGGGTGGGACGGGAACGCAGGCACGGCCAAGCGAGAGCAGCGCCAGATCGGCCAAGACCCAGTCGATGCCATTGCCCAGCTCGATCGCGACAGGCCCTGCCGGTCCGGCTTCGTCTTCGATCATTTCGGCCCTGGCGTCGATCGCGGGCCGAAGCTCCTCATAGCGGATATGGTTGGCACCGTCGCTCAACGCGGCCTTGCGGCCTCGCCCGCTTGCTGCGGCGAGGATGGCGTGCAGCAGTGCGCTCATTGTGCGCGGCTCCGTGCGGTGAACCTCTCCAGCAGGGCGGCGCCCTGCGCGATCTCACCGCAGCAAATCACCGGATCGAGCTGGAAATAGCGTCCCCAGCTATCGGCATTGGCAAGACGGCCTGGGTCGGCCACATGCAGTTCGACGAGCGGGATGCCGACGCGGGCAAACATCGACCGGAGCGGACGGGTCAGCGTGGCGACCGCCACCCGATGGGTTTCGCGCAGTTTCTCAGCCGTTTCGCACCAGAGCTCGATCAGCGAGCGCGAAGGGGTCGCGGCGAGGCAGCCGATCTCGACGATCTCGGTGCGGTCGATGTCCATATCGAGCGCTGCCGCGACCAGCACCTCGATCGGCTGGTCGAGATAGGCTTCCAGGAACAGGGGGCCTTTGGACGCATCGCGCAAGCCGAGCGTCGCCGAGGGGCGGTGCGACTGGTCGCGAATCTGAATCCAGGCCGGGTAATCGAGACAGGGGGTGGCCGAATGCACCCGGTCGAAACGGTCGGCCACGAAATCCTTGAGCAACTGGTCCATCTTTGCACTCGCACTGTTTGGACCAGTGACGCCACCGGATCGGCGTCACCCCAGTGCGAGGGCGCGGGTTTTTTGCGTTGCGGTAAATACCAGGAGAAGAGGAGGCTCCGAGGTTCGGCCTGGGGCTTCGTCAGTCTTCCGGCCTGGCACGCACAGCCGCGACCACTTTGCGCAGTTCGGCGACCCCGACCGCGCCGGGCAGAAGATAGGGACCGATCAGCAGGCCGGGCGTTCCGCTGAGGCGCAGCATCCGGGCATAGCGGTCCGAGCGGCCGAGCGCCGCGTCGATATCCTGGCGGCGTGCCATCATATCCTTTTGCAGCCTTGCCCAATCGACACCCGCGCGATTGGCGGCGGCGCGGATGCCGGCGCTGTCGAGCTTGCCCTGGCTCGCCATCAGTGCATCGTTGAAGGCGGCATGGCGCCCCTGGAACTCGGCGGCGATCGCCGCACGGGCGGCCTCGGTCGAGGCGCCGCCGAAGATCGGCCAGTCGCGATAGAGCAGCCGGACCTTGGGGTCTTCGCGCAGCAGGGCCTGCAGCGCCGGATGCACCTTGCGACAATAGGGACAATTATAGTCGGAAAAGAGGACGATGGTGACGTCGGCCCCTTTAGGCGCGACGGCGGGCGCGACTGGGTCGGTCCGTATCGCCTGCCGGACCCGGCGCGCCATGTCGCTGGCGACCTGATCCTGCCCTGCGATGCGCGGCTGCTGGCTCTGGGCGCTGCCGGCCAAACCCAGGAGAAGGGCGGCGATCGCGGCCCAGCGGGCCCGTGAGACTGTCATTGTCACTCCTCGATCAGGGCGATGCCGTCGGTCAGCGCGGCGCGAGAAATCTCGCCCTGTTCGACGCGCCTTACCCGCCCCGATGCATCGATGAAAAGCGTCGTCGGCAAGACGCTGCTGTTCGCCGCGCGCATCAGCGACTGCGTCTCGTCGAGCATCACGGTATCGCTGACGAGCCCTTCGCGCTGCAGGAAGGATCGCACGGTCGCTGCGCTCTCCCCGGCGTCGACGAGGCGGATCGGCACGTCCGAGGCAGCAGCAGCGCGGATCAGCATCGGCAGCTCGCGCCGACAGGGGCCGCACCAGCTCGCCCAGAGATTGAGCACGAGCGGACGCCCGCGATAGCTATCGAGCGGGACGGCGTCGCCCGCGATGCTGCGCAGCATAATCCCGCGCGGCAGGGCGAAGGGGGCAGGGCGGAGCCACGCCTGTACGGACAGGGCGCTGGCCACGCAGAGGCCGAGCAGGGCAAGACCGGCCAGCAGTGCGCGCCACGGACGCAGCGCCATGACAAGGACGAGGGCCGCCCCGGCGATGCCGGGCCAAAGCAGGAAGCCGCCCTGCCAAAGGGCGAGCGCCGACAGCGGATCGTCGGCATAGATGCGCGCATGAGCCGCGATGAAGGCCGCCCGCGCCATGACCAGTCCGGCGCCGGTCGCGAGCCAGGCGATCCGCGCCGGATGCGGCAGCGCCCATCGCCGGGCGATGATGCCTATGCCCGCCAGAAAACCCCATATCGCGAGCAGCGCGGCCAGGCGTTCGCCGGCGATCGCCAGCGGGCCGAGGCTCAGCATGTCGTGTGTCGGGCGATGGAGACAGGCGTCGTCAGTCGCCCGCCACCGGTAGCCACACCGCGCTGGCAGCGTCGCCGCCCCAGCGGATCGTCTGCGTCGCCTTCACATAGTCGGCCGGTTTGGCGTCCATGATCGAGTCCACCCAGCTCTGCGGATTGCGGTCGTAGAGCGGGAAGAGGCTCGACTGGACCTGCACCATGATCCGGTGCCCCGGCAGGAAGACATGGTCCACATTGGGCAGCTCCCAGTTGAAAGCATAGGTCTTGCCGGGCTTGAGCGGCGCGGGCGTGGCGAAGCCGCTGACATAGCGGCCCCGGAAAATCTCGATACCGAGCGCCAGCTGATAGCCGGCCATCGTCGGATTGGCGGAGTTCTCGTCCGGATAGACGTCGATCAGCTTGACCACGAAGTCGCCGTCTCGCCCGCTCGTCGCGGCGCGCAGGTCGACCTTCGGGGCGCCCTTGATGTGCACCGCCTTGTCGAGCACGCCGGTCGAATAGCTCAGCACGTCGGGTCGGCCGTCGACGAAGCGCTGGTCGCGCACCAGCCAGGTCCGCCACTCTTCGCCCTGCATGTGAACCGGGCGCGGCAGCATCGGCACCGGCTTGGCGGGATCGGAGACATAGCTGTCGCTGCCAGCCTGCGGCTTGCTCCAGGACAGGCCGAAATCCTTGCTCAGATAGAGCGGCTTGTAAGTGCCCGCCGGCCATTTCGGCGAGACCTCCCAGCGATTGGCGCCGGTGGCATAGGTGAGCACGGGCGGCGTATCGCATTTCGGCGCCACGCTCTTCAGATGACAGTCGAGGAAGGGCTTCATCCAGCGGGTGCGGAATTGCAGCCCGGTGTCGCCTTCCCATTTGAGTGGACCGAGCTCGCGCGCCTCATAATTGACCTGCGAATGGCGCCAGGGACCGATGACGAGGCTGAGCATCCCGTCGGCGGGCGACTGCTTCGCCAGCGCCTGGTAGACGGCGGGCGCGCCATAGCTGTCTTCCTGGTCCCACTGCCCGACGACCAACATCGTCGGCACGGTCAGCTTGCGCTCGCCGAGCAGCTTGTCGACCGCCTGGCCCTGCCACCAGGCGTCGTAGCTCGGATGTTCGAGCACCTTGCGCACCACCGGCAGGTCGAGCAGCCCGTAGCGCCGCGCATAGGCCATCGCCGAGCCCGCTTCGAGATAAGCGGCATATTCATCACCGGTCCCCTTGGGCACCGCGCCGCCGCCCTTCTTGACGGTCTGGCCGAGATCATAATCGAAGCCGAAGGTGCGGAAGGCGCCGTTGTGGAACCAGTCGTCGCCGATCCAGCCATCGACCATCGGGCTCTGCGGCACCGCAGCCTTGAGCGCGGGATGCGGATCGATCAGCGCCATCAGCGAGGTGAAGCCGAGATAGGAAGAGCCGGTGATCCCGACCTTGCCGTTGCTCTCCTTCACATTCTTCACCAGCCAGTCGACCGTGTCATAGGCATCGGTCGCATGGTCGACGTTGGTCGCGTTGAGCGGTCCGCGCAGGGGGCGGTTCATGACATAGTCGCCCTCCGAGCCGTCGAGGCCGCGGACGTCCTGATAGACGCGAATATAGCCGTCATTGACGAACTCGGCATCGGCGACGGGCAGGATTTCCTCGATCCGCTGGCTGCGATTGCGCGACGTCATCTTGTTAGCGTCATACGGCGTGCGGCTGAGCAGGATCGGTGCGTCGGTAACGCCCTTGCGGTGGATGATCACCGTGAACAGCTTCTTGCCGTCGCGCATCGGCACCATCTCGACGCGGCGGACATAGTCTGCCTCGGGGCGGACCCAGTCATATTCGGCGACCTGCTCGTTCGCCATCGTGTCGGTCGGCGGTGGCGCCGGCTGGGCGGCGGAGAGCGTGGTCGCGATGGCGAGGGCGAGCGGAGCGAGCGCAAGGTTGCGGGCGAGGCGGGCGGGTGTGATCATGTCACATGGGTGGCCCGCCGCACCCGTCCCGGTCAAGCCCCCGATCGCGGTTCAGTCGCTCGGCGCAAGCTCCGCCGCCATCGCCTCGCGCATCATGAACTTCTGGACCTTGCCGGTGACCGTCAGCGGGAAGGCTGGGACCAGCCGGACGTGGCGCGGCACCTTGTAATGGGCGATCCTGCCCCGGCAATGTTCGATCACCGCGCCTTCGCTGAGCGTCGTGCTGCGCGCGATCACCCAGGCGCAGACCTCTTCGCCGAAGCGGTCGTCGGGCACGCCGAAGACCTGGGCGTCGACCACGTCGGGATGGGTCAGCAGATGCTCCTCGATCTCGCGCGGATAGATATTCTCGCCGCCCCGGATGATCATGTCCTTGATCCGCCCGACGATGCGACAATAGCCCTGCTCGTCGATCGTCGCGAGGTCGCCGGTATGCATCCAGCCCTCGGCGTCGATCACCTGCGCGGTCTTCTCCGGATCGTCCCAATAGCCGATCATCACCGAATAGCCGCGCGTGCACAGTTCGCCGGGCTCGCCGACGGCAACCGTCTTGCCATCGAGATCGACGACCTTCGCCTCCAGATGCGGCTGGACCTGGCCGACCGTCGAGACGCGCAGTTCTAGCGGATCGTCCATCGCCGACTGGAAGCTGACCGGACTGGTCTCGGTCATGCCATAGGCGATCGTCACCTCGCGCATGTGCATCCGGTCGAGCACCGCCTGCATGATCGCGGTCGGGCAGAGCGAGCCCGCCATGATGCCGGTCCGGAGCGAGCGAAGGTCGAAGCCGGCGAAGCCCGGATGTTCGAGCATCGCGACGAACATCGTCGGCACGCCGTAAAGCGCGGTGCAGCGCTCCTCCGCCACCGCCGCCAGCGCGGTCGCCGGGTCGAAGGCGTCGCCCGGCAGGCACATGGTCGCGCCGTGCGCGACGCAGGCGAGATTGCCCATCACCATGCCGAAGCAATGGTAGAGCGGGACCGGGATACAGACGATGTCGGCCGGGGACAGCCCGATCCGTCGTCCGACCATATAGCCGTTATTGACGATGTTCCGGTGCGACAGCGTTGCCCCCTTGGGCAGGCCGGTGGTGCCGCTGGTGAACTGGATGTTGGTCGCATCCTGCGGCTTCACATCGGCGGGGAGCGGCGTCGCCGGATCGCTGGGCAGCGTGTCCAGCGGCCTGCAGCCCTGATGCTCGCCCTCGCCGATCGACAAAACCAGCCTCAGGTCGGGCAGGTCCGCGCGGACCTCGGCGAGCATCGCCACATAGTCGCTCGATTTGAAGCGCGGCGCGATCACCAGCGCTGCGCAGCCGACCATTGCGACCGCCCGCTGCATCTCGATCGCGCGATAGGCCGGGTTTATGTTCACCAGCACCAGCCCCGCGCGCGCCGCGGCGAACTGGACCAGCACCCACTCGACGCAATTGGGCGACCAGATGCCGATCCGCTCACCCGGTCGCAGCCCGGCCCCGATCAGCCCGCGTGCGAGGGCGTCGACCCTTGCCAGCAACTCGGCATAGGTCAGGCGGACATTCTGGTGGCGCACGATCAGGGCGGGCGCATCCGGTTGTCGCGCGGCCGTCTCCGCCAGAAGCTCGCCGATCGTGATATCCAGCAGCGGAGGCGTATCGCCGCCGCGAACCTGCGACAGCATCACGCGGCCCCCCGCTGCCATTCCTGGTCGCGCAGTTCCTTGCGACGGATCTTGCCGCTGACGGTCTTGGGCAGGCTCGTCACGAACTCGATCTTGCGCGGATATTTATAGGGAGCGGTCGTCGCCTTCACATGGTCCTGCAAGGTCTTCACCAGCGTATCGGAGGGTTCGTGGCCGGGTGCGAGAATGACAAAGGCCTTCACCACCTCGCCGCGCGTCGGATCGGGACTCGACACCACCGCGCTCTCGGCGACGGCCGGATGTTCGAACAGCGCGCTTTCCACCTCGAACGGGCCGATGCGATAGCCCGAGGAGAGGATCACGTCGTCCGAGCGGCCGACGAACCAGAAATAGCCGTCCGCGTCGACGATGGCGCGGTCGCCGGTCAGGTACCAGCCATGCCGGCGCGTGTCGGCGGTGCGTTGCGGATCGTCGCGGTAGCGCGCGAACAGGCCCGGCGGCAGAGCCTCGGCGATCCGCAGCGCGACGTCGCCTTCCTCGCCGGGGTCCATGCGCTGCCCTTCGCCGTCGATCACAGCCAGGTCGAAGGCCGGGGCGGGGCGGCCCATCGATCCCTGCCGCGCCGCGCCGGGCCGATTGGCGCACAGCAGGACGGTCTCGGTCTGGCCATAGCCATCATGGATATCGAGGCCGGTCGCCGCCTTCCACAGGTCGATCACCTCCGGGTTCAACGGCTCCCCCGCGCTGACGCAGTGGCGCAGCGACGGGAAGGTCCGTCCGGCGATGTCGCCGCGCACGAACATGCGATAGGCGGTCGGCGGCGCGCAGAGCGTCGTCACCGGCATCCGTTCGAGCAGGTCCATCGTCGCGGCGGGATCGAAGGCGGCGTTGTGGTGGACGAAGATCGTGGCACCCATCAGCCAGGGCGCGAACAGGCTGCTCCAGGCGGCCTTCGCCCACCCGGTGTCGGACAGGTTCCAGTGCAGATCGCCGGGCTTGAGATCGAGCCAGTAGCTGCCGGTGATCCGGTGCGCGAGCATATAGCCATGCGTGTGGATCGTCATCTTCGGCTGGCCGGTCGTCCCGCTGGTGAAATAGCAGAGCGCATCCTCGTCGAAGCCGGTGTCGGCGAGCGGGGGTAGCGGCTCGGCGGCATCGCGCAGCGCGTCATAGTCGAGCCAGTCCGGACGTGGCCCGCCGATATGGAGCCGGACGATGTCGGCATGGCCCAGCGCCTTGTCGACACGCTCCGCCATGTCGCCCGTCGCCGCGACGCAGGTCGCCTCGGCTGCCTGGTGGCGATAGGCGATATCCTTCGCCATCAGCTGCGTCGTGCCGGGGGAAGCTACGGCGCCGATCGCGATGCAGCCGAGCATCAGCTCCCACCATTGCTGCTCGCGGTTGAGCAGGATCAGCACCGTATCGCCCCGGCGCACGCCGGCTTGCGACAGCACCGCCGCGGCGCGTCCGGCTGCGGTGGCGATATCGGCGAAACTCCGCTCGACCGCCCGACCGTCGGCATCCACCCACAGCATCGCCGGATCGCCGGGGCGCCGCTCCGCCCAGCGACCGATGACGTCGCGGGTGAAGTTGAACAGGTCCGGCCGGTCGGGAAGGTCGAGCATCGTCATTTGGCTTCGTTGATGATGTGCAACTGGGTGAACTCGTGGAGCCCTTCCTCGGCGAACTCGACGCCGAGGCCCGACTGCTTCGCGCCGCCGAAGGGAATGGTCGGGCCGAAGTCGAGATGCTGGTTGATCCAGGTCGTGCCGCTTTCCATGCGGCTCGCCATGTCGCGCAGCTTTTCGCGGTCGCTGCCCCAGACCGAACCGCCCAGGCCCATCGCCGACGCATTGGCGCGCGCCAGCGCATCTTCGGGGTCGTCGAAGCGGATCACAGGCAGGATCGGGCCGAACTGTTCCTCGTCGACGATACGGGTGCCGTCTGCGATGTCGCGAACGATCGTCGGGCGAACGAAATAGCCGGGGCGGTCCTCCACGATGCCGCCGGCGACGATCGTCCCGTTCGCCTTGGCATCCTCCAGGAAGCCCTTCACCTTTTCATATTGCGCAGCATTTTGCAGCGGGCCGATCTGGACGCCCTGCTTCAGCCCGTCATCGACAATGGCTTCCTCGGCCAGACGGGCGAGCTCGACGCACAGCGCGTCATAGATGTCCGAATGCGCATAGACGCGCTTGATCGCCAGACAGACCTGCCCCGCGTTGAGGAAGGCGCCGCCGAAAATGCCGGGTGCGACCGTGGCCGGATCGGCATCGGGCATGACGATCGCCGCATCGTTGCCGCCCAGTTCGAGGGTGAGCCGCTTGATCGAGGCGGCGGCGCTGGCCATCACCTTGCGACCGGTTTCGGTCGATCCGGTGAAGCTGATCTTGGCGATGTCGGGATGCGCGGTCAGCTTGCCACCCAGATCATTGGCATCGGTGACGATGTTGACCACGCCGGCCGGGAAGATGTCGGCCATCAGCGCGCCCATCTTCAGGGTCGTCAGCGGGGTCGTAGGCGCCGGCTTGACCACCATCGTATTGCCGGCGAGCAGCGCGAGCGGCAGCTTGAAGGCGACGATCAGGACCGGGAAGTTCCACGGGATGATCGCACCGACCACGCCCAGCGGGCGCCGACGCTGCTCGACCCGGTGGCGGTCATTGTCCTCGAGCACCCGCACGGGCAGCTCGTGGCTCGCCAGCTGCCGGATGAAGGCCTGGGTATAGGCGATCTCGGCGGTGGCTTCCGGCAGCGGCTTGCCCTGCTCCTGGGTCAGCAGGCGCGCAAAGGCTTCGGCCTCGGCCTCGATCGCATCGGCCAGCTTCAGGATGGTCGCGCGGCGCTCCTCGATCGGCCTGGCGGCCCAGGCGGGGAAGGCGCGCTTCGCGGCGGCGACGGCCTCGTTCAGCTGATCCTCCGACCCGCGCGGGCAGGTCGCGAGCACCTCTTCGGTCGCCGGGTTGACGACATCCATGGTCATCGCGCCGTTTACCAGACGGCCGTCGATCAACAGCTTATAGTCGGTCATGATCCTCTCCTCATGGGCCGCGATCCTTGTGGTCGCGGCCCGTCATCCTGTCAGAATTTATAGCCGACGGTCACGCCATAGGTGCGCGGTGCGCCGACATGGTTGTAATCGAAGCCAAAGCCCCCGGTGAGATCGACCCGTGAGGTGAGGAAGAACTTGTTGGTCAGGTTCTTGCCCCAGATCGAGGCGGAGAAGGGGCCCCGCTCGAAGTCGATATGCCCGCCGAACAGGGCATAGCCCGACTGGCGTAGCCTGGGCACGTTGAACACCTCGAAATATTGGCTCGACACATAGCTGATGTCGGGATGCAGGCTCAGCTTGCCGGCATCCTCGTCCATCAGCGTGATGTCGAGGCCGGCATTGGCGCTGACCGAGGGTGCGTTGGACAGGCGGTTGCCCTTCACGTCGACGCCGCTCAATATGCCCTTCTTGATCTTGGCGTTGAGCAGGCCGAGGCTGGCGCGCACGGACAGAAACTCGCTCGCGCGGGCGTTGAACTCGACCTCGCCGCCGAAGATGCGTGACTTGTCGACATTCACCAGCGTCTGCGCGGCGGTTTGCGGGCTGACGTTGATGAACTGCTGGTTCTTGTAGAGATAATAGAAGCCGGCAATGTTCAGGGTGATGCGGCGATCGGACAGCTGCAGCTTGGCGCCGCCCTCGAAGGCGTCGATCGTCTCGGGCTTGGCGACCGATGCTTCGGACGGGTCGAAGAAGGCCTGGGCGTTGAAGCTCGGCGCGCGATAGCCGCGGCTGTAGCTCGCATAGAGCATCCGGTCGCGGTCGATCCTGTAGTCGATGCCGATCTTGCCCGAGATATTGTTATTCTTGAAGCTGAGCGTCGTCGGCGGGATCAGCGTCGCGATCAGCGAGCCGTCGACGCCCAGCGCATCCGAGCGCAGGCCCTTCTGCTTGCCGTCGTCGCGGGTGTAACGCAGGCCGCCGCGCAGCGTGAAACCGCCCCCGAAATCATAATGCATGTCGGTATAGAGCGCATAGCTGTGCTTGAGCTGGTCGAAGCTGTTGACCACGCTGCAGGCGGCCGGAAGCCCGGCGGCGCAGTCGGCGGCGTCCACCGTTCCGTTGCCGTCGATGTCGGCATCCTTGAAGATGCCGAAGTCGGTCGTGTTGAACACCTTTTCGCGGTTATAGTAAGCGCCGAGGATGAACTCGAACGGGCCGCCCCAGCTGCTCGCAAGGCGCAGGTCCTGCGACAGCTGGCTCGCGCGGTCGCCGTAGAAGATCTCGAGCGTCTTGTTGGGCGCGCCGTCGGTATCCTCGCCGAAGTTCAGCCGCCCCTTGTCCCAGGACGACACCGACACGATCGACAGATCGTTGCCGATGTCGAAGGTCGATGTCAGCGCCACCGCATAGGTGCGCGCGCGCCGGCGCGGCGTATAGTTGGACTCGATCTGGCGACGGCCGATCCCGGTGCGGAAATAGCTGCTGCCCTGGCCGAGCGATTCATAGAGGCCGACGCCGACGCCATCGGGGCCGGGCGCGGCGAAAATGCCGTAATTGCGGGGGTTCTGATAGCTGGTCGAGGCGCGGAGCAGGAAGGAGGTGCCATCCTTCGGCTCCCACAGCAGCGACCCGCGCACCGCATATTCGCGGGTGCCGTTGAGGTCGGGCTGGCCGGGAAGCTGGTTGCGGAACCAGCCCTCAGCCCGCGCGGCGGTGAAGGCGACGCGCGCGGCTACCGTCTCGCCCAGCGGCAGGTTGATCGCGCCATTGGCTTCGTGGCGATTATAATTGCCATAGCCGAGATTCAGATAGCCCTCGACCTTGCCCAGGTCGGGCTTGTGGCTGATCAGGTTGACCGCGCCGCCGGTGGTGTTCTTGCCGTAGAGCGTACCCTGCGGTCCGCGCAGCACCTCGACCCGCTCGAGATCGTAGAGCGCGACGCCGAGGAAAGCGAAATTGCCCTTGTAGACCTCGTCATAATAGGTCGCGACCGGGCCCGACTGGTTGAGGCTGTAGTCGGACATCGACACGCCGCGCAGCGCGAAGATCGGGGTGCCGTCGCCGACGGTCGAGGTCAGCTGGAGGTTGGCGACCTTGCTGACGAGGTCGTCGGCGCTGGTCAGGCGCTGCTTTCGCACGGCGTCGCCGCTGATCGCCGACACCGAAATGGGCACGTCCTGCAGGCGCTCGCTGCGCTTCTGTGCGGTAACGACGATCTCCATGCTCTCGTCGACGGCGCCGTCCGTCGCCGCCTGCGCCATCAGCGCCTGGCTTGACAGGCCGGCGAGCAGCATAGCTGCGATGCGAGATGTCCTGTGCACGCGTGCCGAGATCGTCATCATTTTTCCCCTTCGTGTCTTGTTGCGTCATGGGCGCGCTCGCTCGCCGCCAGCCGGGCGACGAGGTCGGCGCGCAGGGCAGCCCGTTCGATCCGCAGCGGCTTTTCCCGCAGCTTTCGGATCTCCTCCCGTGTGTAGGGCTGGAAACCTGCCGGGACGTGATCCGGGTCGAAGCGGATCAGCGTCCAGTTCAGGAGTTCTGCCAGCTGGTCGTCGGGAAGCGGCGTCGTCGCCACCCCCGGCACCCGGCCGAGAAATTCCCGCCCGCCGGGCACGGCGAGCAGGCGCGACACCTGGCCGGCGAGCGGCGGCGTCGAGGTGGGGGTGCCGCCGCCGTCGGGGCGGTGGCATCCTTGGCATTTCACGATCCAGTTGATGTGCGCCCGCCGGGGATCGGGAACCCCCGGCATGGCGCTATTCGTCGCAGCCGCTGCGGCGGCCGTTCCGATCGCGAGGATCGCAAGTGCCGCCGTCAACCTCATTTGGCCGCGAGCTTCGGTTGCAGCCGGGCGACGGCTGCGGCGTCGAGGGTCGCGCCGCTTTCGCGCGCCGCCTTCACCTCGGCGGTGGTGAACGCTTTGACGCCACTGCCGCCGCCTGCGATCGTGCCCGTCACATGGGTGAGGACCGCCGCGATGGACTCGTCGTCGAGACCGCCCTGCGCTGGCATCATGCCGCGATAGGTCTTGCCCTCGACGGTGAGCGGGCCTGCGAGCCCGCGCGTAACCGCGAGGATCAGATAGCGGCGGCCATCCGCCATGCTGGCCAGCGTCCGCACGTCGGACTGCAGGGGCGGGAAAGCACCCGGCACGCCCTTGCCGGTCGCCAGATGGCAGGCGGCGCAGCGCTGGTAGATTTTGGCGCCGTCAGGGGCGGATTGGGCCGGCACCGCCGCGAGCAGGACCGCGAGCGGGAGGACGAGCGACCAGCGCCGCATCACTGGCTCTCCAGCGCGGTGCCCAGGATGACGGCGGTCGAGCAGTTGTAGATCGAGCCGCTCTCCGTCCCGAGGCACCAGTTGATGTCGTTGTTCGCCTGCGGCCGGACCATCGGCCGGTCGCTCTCGTTGCGGTTGCAGAGGCAACGCCCGCACGAGGATTTGCCGCAGCAATCATTGTAGCTGATGATGTAGGAGCGGCCATCGGCAGGGTTGAGGCAGGTGCCGATCCAGGTGATCGGCGACATCTCCGTTCCGGGCGGGCAGGCATTGGCGGTACCGCCGCAGCAAGAGCAGAGGAAGCCGTCGATCGCGCAATAGCGCCAGTAATCGCACTGGGTCTGGTCGCCGGGATCCTGCGGGTTGCCGCTGGTCTGCGGCGGAAGGCCGCTCTTGCCGCCGCCATGCGTCGAGGCGACAGCGCGCGAGACGGGCAGGACGGGGATCACCGCCGCGCCGGTGATGGCGCCGCCGATCAGCGTCAGCAGGCTCCGGCGCGAGGTGCGGCTGGCGACCATGCGCACGGCCCGTTCGGCGAAACGATCGATGTTGGACATGGGAGCAGCCCCCTTTTGCTCGTGATGCCGTTCAGGCGCCGGCCAGATAATGCTGGATCGAAGCGACCCCGCGTTCCTTCGCCTCGAACAGGCTTTCGAGATGTTCGCGGTTGTTGATCAGCCCGAGCGAGGCGATGCGGCCTTGCTCGTCGAGCAGCACGGCATAGGGCAGCTTCGACACGCCCAGCGACCGGCCGAGGGTTTCCGAAAGGACATAGGGCATGCCGGCCAGACCTTCCTTCATGACCAGTCGGCGATGCGCGGCCTCGTCGCCGTCGCTGGCCAGCACCGTGTCGACCCAGCCCGCCTCCGCGCGGGCGGCGGAGCGCAGCACCGGCAGCAAGGTCTTGCAGATCGGGCAGTCGGGGGAGAGGAAGAAGAGCAGCTGGCTGCGCCCGTCGCGCTTGCCGCCGATGCGGACATCCTGTCCGTCGAGGGCGGTCACGGTCATTTCCGGCCCCTTGTCGCCGACCGCGACCTTCTGGTGCAACGTCAGCGCGCCTGCCGGGGCGATCCGTTCGTGCAGGACGCCGACTTGCCGGGCGAGGGCCATCACAAGGATGCCCAGCACGCCGACGGCAATCCACAACATGATCTGCGAAGCGAGTACGAAGCCGGTCATCGTGCAAGGCTCCTTGCCGAGGAGGAAGCCGAGGCGATTTCGCCCGCGGCGAGATACAGCGCGAAGAAGGTTAAGGCGCCGAAAATGGAGAGGATATTCGGGCTTCCCACAGGAAGCAGCGCCGCGATCGCGGCGAGCGCGGCCAGAGCGGCGGCGCGCATCGCGGGATAGGCTTCGGTCGACCGCGACGGTCCGCTGAGGCTGCAGCCGCAGTCGAAACCTTCCCCGCGCTGGCGCGCGCGCCACAGCAGCAGCGCGTAGGCGGCCCAGAGCAGCATGGCCAACGCGCAGCCCGCAGGGCGGCCGGCCGGGAGGGGCAGGGCGACGGCGGCACCCGCCTCGATCGCAGCGGCCGAAAGCGACAGAGGCTGACCCAGGGCGGCGGGAAGACCCGTCATGCGGACCGCCGCCGCCGCCAGCCGGTCGCGCGCGATCAGCTTGTGGATCGCTGCCGAGACCAGCACGGTGGCGAGGAAATAAGGGAGGATCTCGCCCATCGCGATCACCGTGCCGCTGTCATGGTCATCGGGTCGTGAACGACCTGCGCGATGCTCCGCTGGAGCTTGCCGCTGGCGGCGTCATAGACGTCGAGCGAGCCATCGGCGCGCGAGGCGACGAGCAGTGGAGCCGAC
>JAIYAJ010000490.1 GCA_027489105.1 Zymomonas sp.
AACCATTTCCCCTTTCCCACCTTGCGCCTGCAACTCTGCGCCAGCGCGCTCGCCGAGGGGGACGACTGGAAAAGCGGCCTCAACCCCGGAGATGATCTCACCTGCGGCGATCAGGATAGCTCGCTCGAGCGCGTCCATCTTTGCGCACTGCCGTTCCTGCTTCGGAACAGACCCTTTGTTCAGGGTCTGGTCGAATGCGCCGAAATGGCTCGGGCCGTGTCGGCGGCGATCCCGTCTGAACAGGCCGTTACCGGCCCGGCGACCTCTACCGAAGATTTGCTGGAGATACTGGACAAGCCGTCGATCGCGCTTGCCGACGGTGCGGTCATTCCGCTGGCCGGTTCAGGCGACCATCAGGCGCACGCCGCCTGATCGCAACGACTGCGGGATGATGATTCTTTCCTGCGACTATGTCTCGAACCCTTGTCTCAGAAACTCGGTGGCGTCCGATCGGATGAGATGTCGGCAAGATCGCGTTGGAGCTGCTGAAACACGCCAAGTCTATCGGTTATTTGCCAATGGCCGGTCAGGCGGTCTTCGGTGTCGAACATGTAGACCGTTGAACCCGACATACGGATGATCTTGCCGGTTGCGGGGAAGCCCTGCAGGTCACCGCTATGCGTGCCGCTCCAGAGCCACGTCATTACGACGCTGTCGCCATCGGCGAACAAGTTCTGGATGTCGAAACGCTGGTCGGGAAACGCCGCGCGTGACGTGAGTACCCGATCCTTGAACCCTGCGCGGTCAAGGGTCCTGCCCTCCCAGGGATCGCCCGGATCGTGGCGGATCGCGTACGTCTCCGCGATATAGTCGTCAGCCGCGTCCGCTTCGCCATCGTCCCAGACTTGCCTAATGAAGGCGATGAGCCGCTGTTTGCGCCGGTCCACAATCGTCATGATCGTTCCTCTCGGGTGCCGGATCGGGCAAGCGCCAGGGCGTGATCCCGAATGTCCGGGGGCCAGGTTGCCATCTGCTCGGCGAACGCTTCATTGTCACCAGCGAACAGGGCGCGGATCGCTTCCTCATAGCCGGGCAGGTCGCCGGCCAGCGCCGACAGAAAGCGGTAAGAACGCTCATGTGCCGCCTTGCGATCGCTCTGTCCGTCATCGCCGCGACGCGCGTCGTCTACGAGACGACGCAAGGCCTGCGAGGCTCCCCCCGGTTGGCGTGCGAGCCAATCCCAATGCCGTGGCAGCAGGGTCACTTCACGCGCAACCACGCCCAGCTTCGGGCGCCCACGCGAGCGGGTGCCAGCACCTGGCAAAGCCCGCCCCGTTCTGGCCGCCAAGGCTTCAAGCTCTCCATGCTCGGTCAATCGCGTGACAATTTCAGCGGTGGTGCCTCGCAGGTCGAGGTCGATCACCGCGCCTGAAGCATCGTCGAAGGTGAGGACTGGACTCTGCAAGTGGGCTTCCGCCGCCTTGATTGACAAGGCCACGTCGATCAACGCCCCGCTCGCAATGCGCCGGGTACCCGCAAAGGCGGTACAGAGGGTGGAAAGATATTCAGACATGCTATTTTTTTAACCGGATAAAAATATAGGTCAATATAGCCGGGTAATATTGCTATGAATCGCCAAGCCATCTAGGGGCGGCCCCCAGCAGAGGAAGGATCATATATGAGCGGGGAGAGGCGGAAGGCGGCTGTCGCGGCCTACCGGGAGCGGAAGGTCGAAGCAGGGATCTACGGCATTCGATGCACGGCATCGGGTCAGCTGTGGGTGGGTAGCGCGCCCGATCTATCCACTATCCAAAACCGCCTCTGGTTCACGCTGCGACAGGGGAGCAACCCGCATCGGTCGCTTCAACAAGCATGGGCTGCCCATGGAAGTGAGGCGTTCGTCTTCGAGATCGTCGAGCGCCTTATCAATGATCCCGATCCGGGCTATATTCGCAACGCGGCGCTAAAAAGCCTCCATGCTGTATGGGTAGCGAAGTTGAACGGCATCCGTATCTAGCGCGTGTCCGGCAGGCTTTCCGATGGAATTGTTCGAGAGTAACCGGGTCGGGCTCGGGCTTCCCTCAAGGCAGCGCCTTGAAGTCCGTTCTCCGGAACGGGTGCACCATCTCCGCCAGCGCCTGCGGTGCCAGCACCTCGACCGCGTCGCCCCAGCTGTAGAGGTGCCACGCCATTTCCAGATGCCCTGACGCGGCGAAGCGGACGATCAGGGAGCCGTCGTCCAGCGCCTCGCTCGTCTGGCGAGGGTGGAAGAGGAACCGGCGGGCGCGGTCGGCGGCGTGGGGGGCGAATTTCCAGACGACCTCGCCATATTCGGAGTCATTATGGAAGGAGCCGAAGGCGCGCTCGGCATAGTCGGCGAGGTGGAAGTCCTCGGGATAGTCGAAGCTCGTGTCGAGCGGGGCGGCGCTGGCGATGTCCTCGACCCGGTAATGGCGCAGCCGCCCGTCGTCGCGCGCCAGGTCCATGCCGACCAGATAGCGCCGCGCGCCCAGCAGCAGGCCATAAGGCGCGATCACGCGCTCGCTCGGCGCGCTTTCGGCGCGGCTCTGATAGGCGATACGCAGGTGGAATGGGCCCTTGAGGGCGTGCGAGATGGCGGCGTCGACCTCGGCGTTGAGCGTCGGGCGCGGGCCGGGGCGGGCGGCATAGCCCATCGCCTCGAGCAGCGCTTCCTCGTCGACCGCCAGGCGGCTGCCCTTTTCGGGCGGCAGCAGCGCGCGCACCTTCTGGCCCAGCGCGCGCAGCCGCCCGTCGTCGCGCGCCAGGTCCATGCCGACCAGATAGCGCCGCGCGCCCAGCAGCAGGCCATAAGGCGCG
>JAIYAJ010000518.1 GCA_027489105.1 Zymomonas sp.
GGGCAGTTCGCCCTCGGTGGACTGGGCTGCGACAGGCGCGGCACAGAGCAACGCCAGCACCATGAGGGCCTTGCCTATCATCGGACGGTTTCTCCGTTGGTTAGCATTGCCGCTTCGGCGGCGGCGAGAGCGACGGGGTCGAGGTCGTAGCGCATTACCGCCAGGATCGCGGCAAACAGCGCGGCAGCCGGAACAGCCGCCACGCACAGCCTGATCGCCAGGATGGCGCTTTCGCCCTGCACGGCACCGGCTTCGGCCGAGGAGACATAGCCCATGGCTGACAGGAAGCCGCCCATCGCGGCGAGTGCGGCGGCGGACGACAGCTTGTCGAACAATGTGGTGAAGCCGGCAAAAGCGCCCTCGCGCCGCTGCCCGCTCTGGACATAGTCCCAGCGCACGGCATCCGACAGCATTGCATAGGCGCACAGGATCATGCCGCCGCCGGCAAGACCGCTGACGAGCGCGCGGGCGATGATCGCCACCTGTCCCTCCCCCGGTGCGGCCAGGATCCACGACAGATGCGACGTCGCGAACAGCGCCATCGCCGTGATGTAGCAGGGCTTCTTGCCAACGGTGCGCGACAGCCTGACCCACATCGGCATCGATGCGACCAGCGCTACGGTCGAGGCCATGAAATAGGTGCCAAGCAGCCCGTCGCCGACCTTCAGCACGTGGCGGCTGAAATAGGCGAGCGCCGCCGATCCGATCGCGGTGCCGAACAGCAACAGGACATGCGCCAGAGCGAGAATGCGAAAAGGCCGGTTCGCCCAGGCCAGACGCGCCTGGCGAGCGAGATCGATGCCGCGCGGGGCATCGGGCGCGGCCACGGTGCGCGGCGCACTCGCAAGCAGCCGCACGGCGAGCATGGTCGCGAGAAGGACGACCGCGCCGACCGTCAGTGCCATCGCCATATGCCCGGCACGGTCGGCCCCGATACGCGCCAGCATCCAGGCCGGCAGCGTCGATCCGAGCAAGGTCCCCACGGCATTGCCATAAGTGCGCCACGCCATCAGTCGCGTCCGCTCATGCGGATCGGCCGAGCTTTCGATGACCATCGCAAAGCCCGGTATCGTGAGCAGGGTGAAACCCGACGCGTGGAGCGCGAGCGCCAGCGTCACCACGATCTGTGTCAGCAGGATCGACCCCAGGTCGGGCACGCCGAACAGCAGCGCCAGACCCAGGGGCATAGCGAAGCCACCGGCCAGCAGGAAAGGAAGACGCCGGCCCCAGCGTGTCCGGGCGTTGTCGCTCCAGGCACCGACCGCCGGATCCAGGAAACCGTCGTAGATCTTGACGCCTGCGAAGATAAGCCCGGCGGCGCCGGCAGCCATGCCCAGATTGTCGGTCAGGTAGCGCAGGCCCATGACCGTGACGACATTCTGGCCGGCCGCATGGGCGACGGGCACCAGGAAAGAACCTGCACGGATCGCCCAGCGCCGCGAAGACTTGTCGATCAGGCTGCTGGCTTCGCCCATGCTGGTGCTCCGCGCTGTCTTGGATGAGCAGAGACTGCCGCCTGACAAGGCCTTGGAGAGACCTGCATTGGCCTCTATCCGCCCTGCGGTCAGCCTTCGACCAGGGTCACGCTGATATCGGCCAGACCTTCGCGCAGCTTCTTTACTTCGGCATATTCGGGCGAGTTCCAGAAGCGCAGCGCGCTTTCCTTGTCGGGCCATTCGATCACGATGCCGGCCGCGCCATCGGCCCCCTCACCTTCCAGCACCTGCCCGCCTCGGCCGCGCAGGATGTATTTCCCGCCCATCTCTTCGGTCAGCTTCGCTACGGCCGGAGAATAGCGCGACACGAAGCGTTGAAGGTCGTGGACATGGGCGGTGATGATGAACCATGCGGGCATGGAAGCGTCTCCTTGAGAGGGTGCAACCTCCTGCTTCGCGCGGCCCAATGCGTCTCGGGCAGGTCTCTTGCGACTATGTCCGACAGGCGAACGGCAGCGACGACACGGATACGGTTCAGCCTTTCAGGCACAGCGCTATGCCCGCCGTCAGAAGCTGGACCTCCGGCACCGCTGCGGCGATCCGCTGGTTAACTATGCCCGCTTCGTCGCGAAAGCGCCGGGCCAAAGCATTGTCGGGCACGATGCCGAGGCCGACTTCGTTGGTGACAAGGATGACGGGGCCATCCGCCTGCCCCAGGGCCTCGACCAGCAGGGTCGTGGCAGCGAAGCAATCTGCATCGGACAGGATCAGATTGCTGGTCCACAAGGTCAGGCAGTCCACGAGCAGCAAAGCATCCGGCGCGGCATGAGCTGTGACCGCCTCTGCCAGCGCAAGCGGGCATTCGACGGTTTCCCAGTCAGGACCGCGATCGTCGCGGTGGCGGTCGATCCGGTCGCGCATCTCCGCATCGAAGGCCTGCGCAGTCGCAACGAACATGCGGCGCAATCCGGTCGCCTCGGCGCGTTGCTGGGCATAACGGCTCTTGCCCGATCGAGCGCCGCCGATCACCAGCAGATGCTGCGCATTCATGCCGCTCTCCCCCCGCCCGCTCGCGCGAGATCGATCATCGCGGACACGTCGAGATGGATTTCGATCGCCGCAGCGAGCTCGTCCAGCGCAGCATCGACGCGCTGCCCATGGTCGAGACCGTCCGAGGCTGCACCGAGACGATCGAGCAGCGCCGCCCGGAAACCGCCCTCTGCGAGCAGGCCGTGGACATAGCTGCCGATGATCCGGCCCGTCGGATCGATCGCGCCATCCTCGCCGCCATCATCGAAGCGGAGGAAGGGCACGACGCCCGCCGATCGTTGCGTCACACCCATATGCATCTCATAGCCGCTCAACCTCGCTCCCAACGCGATCCCGCTGACCTCGCGCAGCATCTTGTGCGGGGCGAGGCAGGTGTCGACATTCAGCAGGCCCAGTCCTTCGACGCGGCCCGCCGCCCCCTCGATCCCGTCTGGATCCTCGATCGACCTGCCGAGCATCTGATAGCCACCGCAAAGGCCGAGGACATGGCCGCCGCGCCGGACATGGGCACGCAGGTCGATGTCCCAGCCTTCGGCGCGGAAATGGGCCAGGTCGGCGATGGTGGCCTTCGATCCCGGCAGGATGATGAGGTCAGCCTCGACCGGCAGGGGCTGGCCGGGCTTGACGATCTTCAGCATCACCCCCGGTTCCTGCGCCAGAGGGTCAAGATCGTCGAAGTTGGCGATCCGGTTCAGATGCGGCATCGCGATCAGGAAC
>JAIYAJ010000376.1 GCA_027489105.1 Zymomonas sp.
CTGAGTTCCTCCCCGGCACGGGGAGGGGGACCATGCGGAGCATGATGGAGGGGAATGCGACGCTGCCGCGCAGAAAGCGATGGAGAAGGAGCAGAAAGCTCTGGTGCGGGCGGTCGGACTCGAACCGACACTCCTTGCGGAACCGGATTTTGAGTCCGGCGCGTCTACCAATTTCACCACGCCCGCGTGCGCCGCAGCTATAGCGGCTCCTGCTGACCGCGCAACCGTTCAGCGCGCAAGCGCGGTAAGGACGATCTCTTCGTAGATGTCGGCCAGCGCGTGGAGGTCGGGTACAGCAACCGCTTCGTCGAGCTTGTGCATCGTCGCGTTGCACAGACCGAACTCGACCACCGGGCAGATGCGCGACAGGAAGCGCGCGTCGGAGGTGCCGCCCGTCGTCGACAGCTCGGGTACGAGGCCCGTCACCTTGGTGATCGCCGACGACACCAGCGCGGAGAAATCGCCCGGCGGGGTGATGAAGCTTTCCCCCGAGATGGCCGCGCGGATTTCGGCGTGCGGCGCATGCGCGAGCACAGTGGCCCGCACCAGCTCGACCAGATCGGCACCCTTATGCTCGTCGTTGAAGCGGATGTTGATCCGCGCGCTCGCCTTCGCCGGGATGACGTTGGTCGCGGCGTTGGCGACGTCGACCGTCGTGATCTCCAGGTTCGACGGCTGGAACCAGTCATTGCCGTCATCGAGGTGCAGCGCCTCGAGCGCGGCGAGCGCCAGCACGAGTTCGGGCACCGGATTGCGCGCGAGATGGGGATAGGCGACATGCCCCTGCGTCCCGACATTCTCGATCCAGATGTTGACCGAGCCGCGCCGCCCGATCTTGACCATGTCGCCAAGCCGGTGGGTCGAGGTCGGCTCTCCGACCAGACACAGATCAGGGCGGATGCCGCGTTCGTTCATCCAGTCGATCAGAGCGACGGTGCCATATGTCGCCGGCCCCTCTTCGTCCCCGGTTATGATCAGGCTGATCGTGCCGCGCCGCTGCTCGATCCGGGCGACCGCCGCGATGAAGGCGCCGATCGCGCCTTTCATGTCGACCGCACCACGTCCGTAGAGCAGATCGCCGCGAATCTCGGGCACGAAGGGATCGCCGGTCCAGCCGGCGCCGGGCGGAACGACGTCGCTATGGCCGGCAAAGGCGAAATGCGGCCCGCTTTCGCCCCGGATGGCGAAGAGATTTTGGATCGGCCCGTCGGGAGGCCCCCCTGCCGCGAAGCGATGCACAGCGAAGCCCAGCCCTTCGAGCGCCTCCGCGATGACCGCCATCGCACCGGCGTCGGCCGGCGTCACGCTGGGGCAGGCGATGAGGCGCTGGGTCAGCGCGAGCGGGTCGATCATATCGGTCACGCGCCTCGCCTAGCGCCGTGGCAGAGAGATGCAAGGCCCTGCGCTTTTGTGCAGGGCGCTGCGGACAAGCGGATCAGCGGATCGCGTCGAGGATCGCCGCGCGAAGCTCGGCCATGCCGAAATCCTTCTCGCTCGACGTGACCAGCAGGCGGGGGTGCGCGGCGACATGCTTGCGCGCCTCGGCCTGGGTCTGATCGGTCACGGCGGCGAGTTCGCTGGCCTTGATCTTGTCGGCCTTGGTCAGGACGAGGTGATAGGTCACCGCCGCCTTGTCGAGCATGTCCATGATCTCACGGTCGACATCCTTGATGCCGTGGCGGCTGTCGATCAGGACGAGCGCCCGGCGCAGCACGACCCGCCCGCGCAGATAGTCGTTCACCAGAAAGCGCCACTTGCGGACGATGTCCTTCGGCGCCTTGGCAAAGCCATAGCCGGGCATGTCGACGAGGCGCAGCGTGGGAACGCCGCCCTCCTCGGCCGCACCGACGTCGAAAAAGTTGAGCTCCTGCGTCCGGCCCGGCGTGTTCGACGTGCGCGCCAGCCCGGTGCGGTTGGTCAGCCGGTTGAGGAGCGACGACTTGCCGACATTCGACCGGCCGGCAAAGGCGATCTCGGGTGCGTCGGGCTCGGGCAGATGCTGCAGGCCGGGCGCCGACTTGAGGAAGGAGACGGGACCCGCGAACAGCTTGCGCGCGGGCTCCAGCAGTTCCTCGAAGGGGACCTCGTCGTTCACTTCTTCTTCTTCGCGGTCGCCGACACGACGGTGGCCGAGGCCGGCACCGGCGCGACCGGATATTGCCGGTACAGCCAGGCCTGCTGCGCGATGGTGAGGAAGTTGGAGGTGATCCAGTAGATCAGCAGGCCCGCCGCGAACGGCGCCATGATGAACATCATGATCCACGGCATCAGGGCGAAGACCTGCTTCTGCGCATCGTCCATCGGCTGGGGGTTAAGCTTGAACTGCAGCCACATCGAGATGCCGAGCAGCAGCGCCAGAATGCCGATGCCGAGGAAGGCCGGCGGCTCGAACGAGAGCAGGCCGAACAGGTTGAGGATATGCGCGGGATCGGGCGCGGAGAGATCCTTGATCCACAGCACGAAGGGCTGGTGACGCATCTCGATCGTCACCATCAGCACCTTGTAGAGGCCGTAGAAGACGGGGATCTGCACCAGGATCGGGAGACAGCCCGCGAGCGGATTGACCTTCTCCTCCTGGTAGAGCTTCAGCAGCTCCTGCTGGAGGCGCGGCTTGTCATCCTTGTAGCGCTCCTGCAGCTCCTTCATCTTCGGCTGGACGCGGCGCATGCCGGCCATCGAACGGAACTGCTTCTGCGCGATCGGGAACATCATGCCGCGGACCAGGAAGGTCAGGATCATGATCGCGACGCCGAAATTGCCGACCAGCTTGAACACCTGATCGAGCACCCAGAACATCGGCTTCTCGATGATCTCGAACCAGCCCCAGTCGATCGCGCGGCCGAACTGCTCGACACCGCCCTGCTCCTCATAGCGGTCGAGGAGGTTGACCTCCTTGGCGCCGGCGAAGAAGCGCTGCGTCACGGTGCCGACCGCGTTGGGGCGAATGATCTGCGGACGGCCGGTCTGGACCGCCTGATAGACCTTGGGAGCGGTGGTCAGGAATCCGGCCTCGACGCTGTCCTTCGCGTCGGGAACGAGCGCGGTCAGCCAATATTTGTCGCCGAAGCCGAGCCAGCCACCCGTCGTCGAGAAGCGCGCACCGGCCGAACCGGCCTCATCGAGCTTGGCGAAGCTCAGGTCATAATTGGCCTTGTTCGAGAACACGCCGATCGGGCCGGTGTGAAGGGTCCAGGTCGAAGGATCCTTCGAGACGCCGTCGCGCGACACGAGGCCATAAGGCCGCGCGGCAACGACGCCCGCGCCCTTGTTGATCAGCCGCTGGGTGACCGTGAACATATAGTCCTGGTCGACCGTGATGACCGTCTGGAAAAGCTGGCCGCGATTGTTGTTCCAGCTGAGCGTGACCGGCTGGCCGGGGCGCAGCGCGGTCTGGTCGGCGGTCCACAGGCTGTTCGGGCCGGGCGCGTCGACGCCGTCGCCCGTCCAGCCGAAGCCGGCATAATAGGCGCCGGCCGAGCCCTGTGGCGACAGCAGACGCACCGGCGGCGCGTCCTTCTTCACCGTCTCGCGATAGGTCTTGAGCACGATGTCGTCGATCCGCGCGCCGCGCAGGTTGATCGAGCCGGCCAGCTTCGGCGTATCGATCGCGATTCGCGGGCTGCTGCCGAGCACCGCCGCGCGCGAGCGGAGGACGCGAGGTGCGTCACCAGCGGTCGGGAGAGCGTCCGGCGTGGCGGGAGCCGCTCCGGGCTTGGCCGACGCCGGCGGCGCCTTGGGAGTGGGGAAGAAACGCTCGCTCGCCAGTTGCCAGCCCAGCAGGACGAGCAACGACAGTACGATCGCGAGGATCATGTTGCGCTGGTTTTCCACCAAAAACTCCCGATATTCCTTAAATGGTCAAGGGACCGGGTCGTGACCCGAGCCCCCCCAGGGATGACAGCGACAGATTCGGCGAACCCCGAGCCACCCGCCTTTGAGCGCGCCATAGCGCGAGACGGCCTCTATCGTATAGGCCGAACAGCTGGGAATATAGCGACAGGTGGGAGGAAGGATCATCGATGGGCCGAGCTGCCACGCTCTGGCCAGGAGAATGATGATCCGGCCGATCACCGCGCGACCTTGCCGAGCGCCTTGAGCAACTCGCCGCGCAGCAGCGCGAAATCGCGTTCGATGCCGCCTGCCCGGCCGATCAGCACATGGTCCGCACCCGCAATGCCGGCGACGGGAAACAGCTCCCGCGCGAGCTCACGAAAACGGCGGCGCATCCGGTTCCGGACCACCGCGTTGCCGACCTTCTTGGTGATGGTGATGCCGAGGCGCATCATGGGATCGTCATCGCCACGCGGGCGGACGAGCAGGACGAAGCCGGGCATCGGCGCCCTCCTGCCCCCATTGGCAGCCAGAAAATCCGCGCGGCGCTCGAGCACCGCGTAGGGACAATCGCTCAGGCGGAGAGCTTCTTGCGGCCGCGGGCGCGGCGGGCGGCCAGAACCTTGCGGCCACCGGGGGTTGCGCTGCGCGAACGGAAGCCGTGGCGCCGCTTGCGGACCAGGTTGCTCGGCTGGAAAGTGCGCTTCATTGTCTCTGCCTCAAATCAAAAAAACAAAAGGGCCGCCGACACGCGGCAGCCGCTGATCGTCGGCGCGCTTAGGCAAAAGGCCGGCGCGAGTCAATCTCTGTGACGGTGGAATTGGCCGTCCGATGGCCTTTCCGGCACTCACTCAGCGTCCTTGGCAAGAAGATCGAGCGTTTCGTTTCGGCCGATGGCTCTTTTTCGTTTCATGGGCGTTCGCAACGCGCAGTTCAGTCTTTTCAGGAGTTGCTGATGCGCCGTTCGTTGCTGTGCGCCATGCTCGCCCTTCCCCTTCTCACCGCCTGCGGATCGAAGACCGACACGCGCCTCAAGGTGCTGGAGGATCGCCTCGCCAAGGTCGAGGCCGCCGCCGAAACCGGCAAGGCGGTCAGCCTGAAGCCCGGCGCCGCCGGCTATGGCATATTGCAGAGCGACATGGGGCGCATCGCGGTCGCGATCGCCAAGGTCGAGGCCTATGCGGGTGGCACCCGCGTCACGCTCGACTTCGGCAACCCGACCGCCGCGCGCCTGTCGGGCATGAAAGCGAAGATCGAATGGGGCGCGATCGACGGCAAGGGTCTGCCGGTGGTCAGCGCCAACCAGTCGACCAGCTTCACCGCCCCGGAGCCGCTGCCGGCGGGCAGCTGGAAGCAATATGTGATCGACCTGCCCGGCGTTCAGCCGACCCAGCTGGGCTTTGTCCGCATCTCGGGCTTCGACAGCGGCAATGTCGATCTGCTGAGCAGCTAAGCTCCCGCCGTCACCGGCAGGCAGGAGCGGGTGGCGCGCCGGAACCGCGTCAGTCCGCCAGCCAGAGCGAAAAGGCGGAGTCGGTGCGCATCGCACCGACGCGCCGGCGCTCGCCCTCGCGCAGCATGATCGGCCGCGCGAGCGGCCAGGACACCGCCGCCCACGACGAGCGAGCGCCCGCCGCCGGGCGGACTTCGTAGATCGAGTCCGGCTCGCCCGACCGGTCGAGATCGAGCCTCATCCACTGGATGATCGCATTGGCCTCGCCCGCCTCCGCTGTGACCGTCCTCTCCGCCGCCCGGTCGCCCCAGCTGTCCGGTGCATCGAACCGGAAGTCATAGAGACAGGCGACGTCCGAAAGCAGGCGGATGCCAGGCTCGCCCACCTTGATCTGGTGAGACGGCGACGCGATACGGTTGAACGCGGACAGGTCGAAGCCCTCATGGCTCGCCATCCGCCACTTCTCCAGCGTCGGATCATGGCCGAGCGCGGCCATGATGCGCCCCTCGCCGGGGATCACGCTGCCGCCCGCTCGCAGCAGGCGGGGAACGACATCGCGATGCACCTCCAGCGTGTGTTCGCCCAGCAGGACATTGTCGACGATCTCCGAGACGATCACGTCGACCGGCCGCTCGATGTCCTCGCCCAGGATCAGCTCGGCCGAATTGCGCGGGATGATCCGCAACCGGTCCTCCGCGCCATTGGCCCGTGCGATCGTCATCGCCATGCGCGCGACCGCCGGCTCCATTTCGCAGGCGATCACCTGCCCGGCGCCGGCCCGCAAAGCGAGCAGACTCAGCAAGCCGGTCCCGGCACCGATGTCGAGCACCAGGCTGTCGGGCCGGATCACCCGCCGCAGCGCCGCCTCATAGGCCTGGTTCCGGACGGTATCGCGAACTAGTCGCCAGTGCCAGTCGGGCACGCCGGCATTGACGACCACGCCCGCCATCACCCGGGCCTTTCCGCCGCAATCGGGATGATCGAGCGCGGCCAGCGCCAGATCGATCGCATCGCTGCGCTTGCCCTTGCCTTGCAGGACGCGCGCATGAGCCGCCCAGTCATCAGGCCCTTTGCCGTGCAGAATCGGCCATCTGCTCCAGACCGTCTCGCCCAGGCTCATTCGCTATCTTCCCGCTGATCGCCGCTCCAGCGGCGCTTGCGGTCCATGGGCGCTGCATTGGGCTGCGGTCAACCCGCGCCGTCGCGAGGCCCCCTCGACAAGGCGCGCCTGCCGCGATTAGAACACACAGCGAACATCAGGGGAATCATGCACATGGTGGCGCGGGTCGCGACGGTCGCCTTTCTCGGGCTCGAGGCCCGGGCGGTCGAGGTTCAGGTGCAGCTGGCGCCGGGGGTCCCCGCCTTCATCGTCGTCGGTCTCCCCGACAAGGCCGTCGCCGAAAGCCGCGAGCGCGTCCGCGCCGCTTTGTCGGCGATCGGGCTGACGCTTCCGCCCAAGCGCATCACCGTCAACCTTTCTCCCGCCGACCTGCCCAAGGAAGGGTCGCATTACGACCTGCCGATCGCGCTCGGCCTGCTCGGCGCGATGGGGGTGATCGATGCCGAGACGCTGTCGGCCTATCTGGTGGTGGGCGAACTCGGCCTCGATGCGCGTGTCGCCCCCGCGCCGGGCGTGCTGCTCGCGGCGCTGCACGCGGCCGAACGCGAGCTGGGCCTCGTCTGCCCCGCAGCCCAGGGCCCGGAGGCGGCCTGGGCCGCGACCGTCGAGGTGATCGCCGCCCCCGACCTTCTCTCGCTGATCGGCCATTTCAAGGGCGGCGCCCCGCTCACCCCGCCCCAGCCGGGCAGCGCCGACCTCCCGCCGCGCCTCGCCGACCTGCGCCAGGTCAAGGGACAGGAGACCGCCAAGCGCGCGCTGGAGATCGCGGCGGCCGGCGGCCACAACCTGTTGATGAGCGGCCCGCCCGGCGCGGGCAAGTCGCTGATGGCGGCCTGCCTGCCCGGCATATTGCCCGAGCTGACCCCGGCCGAGGCGCTGGAGGTATCGATGGTCGCCTCGGTCGCGGGGGAGCTGCAGGACGGCCGCCTGCTGCGCGCCCGCCCGTTCCGCACCCCGCACCATTCGGCGTCGATGGCGGCGCTGGTCGGCGGCGGTTTCAAGGTCCGCCCCGGCGAGGTCAGCCTTGCGCATCTCGGCGTGCTGTTCCTTGACGAACTGCCCGAGTTTCAGCGCACCGTGCTCGACTCGCTGCGCCAGCCGCTGGAGACGGGCAAGGTCACCGTCGCTCGCGCCAACGCGCATGTCACCTTCCCGGCGCGTGTCCAGCTGATCGCGGCGATGAACCCGTGCCGCTGCGGCCATCTCGACGACCCCGCCCTCGCCTGCTCGCGCGCGCCGCGCTGCGCCGCCGATTATCAGGCGAAGCTGTCGGGGCCGCTGCTCGACCGGATCGACCTCCATGTCGACGTCGCCGCCGTCAGCGCCGCCGACCTCGTCCTGCCCCCGCCCGCCGAAGGCTCGGACGAAGTCGCCGCCCGCGTCGCCACCGCCCGCGCGATCCAGACCGACCGCTATGCCAGCCATGGCGTGCGGACCAATGCCTAGGCCGACGGCGACCTGCTCGACACCGTCGCCGCCCTCGACGACGCCGGCCGCAAGCTCCTGGCGCAAGCCGCCGAGGCGATGCGGCTGTCGGCGCGGGGTTATCATCGGGTGCTGCGGGTCAGCCGGACGATCGCGGACCTGGCGGGGGCGGAAGCGGTGCAGCGCCTGCATATTGCGGAGGCGCTGAGCTATCGGAGACGTGCCCCGGTGAATTAGCGTCGTTCAGCGAATTAACCGGTCCTCAACGACCAGTGCGGTGTATCAGGGACTTCTTCACCTGACGACTTCGCCCTGCGCCTCACCCCCCTTCCGGCGGAAATCTCCGTGGGAGGCTGACAATGACGGCTCCCCCAAACCAGACGATCCACAGGAGCCAATAGACGATCACGGCCCAATGAACGAAAGCGAACGGCAAGGCCGCGAGCCGGAAAACAGACCAGCCCATGCCCAGCGCCGCCAAGACTTGCAGCACGGGATAGGTCGCAACGACATCAATTCCGCCGGCAAAGCTCCAGCGGAGCTGACGCAAGCGGCGGGGCGGTGCATATATTCCGAACGCAAACCTCGCGAAAAAATAGGCGCCGCCGAAGACGACTATCGGGATGATCAGCATCTCCATGGGAATATTGTCGTAGACGCATGTCTCACCGGCAGCTTTCTTCGTGGCACAATATTGCAACGCGTCGGCGCCCGTTACCTCCCACAGCACCCAGATATAGGTGAACCAGAGAAGGAGGCCGCTGAGCGCAGCCCAGCATCGCAGGGTTTCAGCCTTGGGGCTGCGATTTCTAACAGCCATGGCCTATCTCTCCCAACGTTCGCGCTTTTGCCTGGAACGGTATGCCTCGAACATCTTCTTGCCTTCGGTCTCGGCAAAGGTTTCTTGCACGTTCCCATCGCGAAAGCCGAGGCCTGACATAGCTCCTCCCAATATGGACAGACCATATTTATTATAAAATTCGTCCTAGCCATCCTGCGCAAACTGGGCAGTGTGATACACCTCCTCAAAAGGAGTGTACTCGGAGAAGCTTGTTACCCTGTCGAATTTTCCAGGCTGGACATATATTGTGTTACCCTGCGTGACCGCCTCATGGCCTTTATTGAAGGCAATCCTCGTCCAACGATTTGCATCTTTATCAAGGCCCTCTACGAACCTTATTTTTTCTATATGGGAAAAAGGCAGAGCCCTTGTCTTCAGCTCATCTTCGAGAAAATACCTTTGATCTTGTGACGGAACATAAGTGCGTTGTTTATTAACTGGAGCACTGGTGCGCACCGTAGGCGCCTTCTCGGTCGGCAACGGTCTTCGGGCTGGCCCGTCATTACCGGGGCCTTCATATCCCACCATCTCTTGAGCTCGAAACGGGCTAACCCCCCGGCGGATGGCGCTGAAGATGTCAATGAAGGGTGATGGTTTGTTAGGGGACATCGGCTTCTCTCTTTTACCGTAGCGAATTCGCAGCCCCGATTCGCCATCCGATCATATCCTACAAAGATAGAACAAAGAAAGAACATAAGCGCTTGCCGGTATTCAGCGGAACTGGCGCCGACACAAAGGATCACTTCATGGAAGCTATATGGACCAGCACGTAGCTGTATAGCCGACGACATTGATGGTCCTGGCAACCTACAACCTTAGAGCGCCCAACTTTATGCCTTGAGGGCTTATAAGCCGCGCACTGGAGTTGCTCATATCGAACGGCGAGCGCTTTTAACGAGAGGTACTAAGTCCCCCAGAGCGGTGATTTCGCTCTCCTTCGCATCTTCAGATGCCCCTCACGCCGCATCCGCCTCCGCGCACGCCTCTTCCCCCGCGAGCGCGCTCAGGAAACACCTCCGCCACCACATCACGTCCTGCTGCTCGACGCTGTCCATGCAGGCGCGCCAGCGGGTCTTGCGTTCGGCCAGCGGCATGGCGAGCGCCTGCTGGATCGCGTCGGCGATGTCCTCGGGGCTATGGGGGTTGATCAGCAAGGCCTCGGTCAGTTGCTCGGCCGCGCCCGCGAAGCGCGAGAGGATCAGGACGCCGGGGTCCTCGGGGTCCTGTGCCGCGATATATTCCTTGGCGACGAGGTTCATCCCGTCGCGCAGCGGGGTGACCAGCCCGATCCGCGCGGCGCGGTAGATGCCGGCCAGACGTTCGCGCGGATAGCCGCGGTTCACATAGCGGATCGGCACCCATTCGGCATCGGCATAGGCACCGTTGATCCGCCCCGACAGCGAATCCAGTCCGGCGCGGATCTCCTGATAGCTCTGCACATCGGCGCGCGAGGGCGGCGCGATCTGCAGCAGGAACAGCGACCCGTGCAGCCCCTCTTCCTGCTGGAGCAGCCGCTCATAGCCGAGGAATCGCTCCTGCAGCCCCTTGGAATAATCGAGTCGGTCGACGCCGACGATCATGTCGCGCCCATTGGCGCTCTCGCGCATCCGCTGAAAGGCGTCCAGCGCGGCGGGCGACCTGGCGGCCTCCAGGAAATTGTCGGTGTCGATCCCGATCGGGCAGGCCATCGCCAGCACCGACCGGTCGCCGGCGACGACCCTGCCGTCCTCCCCAACCGTGCCGCCCATTTCATGGACGACATAGTCGTGGAAAGCCTCGAGCGAATCCTGCGTCTGGAAGCCGACCACGTCATAGGCGAACAGCGTCTCGACCAGTTCGCGATGGTCGGGCAGCGACATCAGCAGCCGGTAAGGCGGCCAGGGGATGTGCAGGAAGAAGCCCATGCGGTTGCGCACGCCCCGGTCGCGCAGGAAGCGGCCGAGCGGGAACATGTGATAGTCGTGGACCCAGATCAGGTCGTCTTCCTCGACCAGCGGCTGTAGCGTCTCGGCGAAGCGGCGGTTGACCCGCTCATAGCCCTCGGCAAAGCCGCTTTCGAACTCGGCCAGGTCGACCCGATAGTGGAACAGCGGCCACAGCGTCCGATTCGCATAGCCATTATAATATTCGTCGACGTCCTGCTCCTCCAGGTCGACCGTCGCGGTCGTGACCCCGAAGGCGCGGCGCAGGTTGATATGGCCGGTGAACTGGTCGGTGGATTCGCCGGACCAGCCGAACCAGATACCGCTCGACTCCCGCAGCGCGGCGGACAGCGCCACCGCGAGCCCGCCCTGGTTGCCCCCGCCCTCGCCGGTCGGCGGCTGGACGCGGTTCGATACGATGATCAGCCTGCTGCTCATCGGACGGCGTTCCACGGCCGGCTGAGCAGCGCGGCGCAGTTGATGATGCCGACCAGCGAATAGGTCTGCGGATAATTGCCCCACAGCTCCCCCGTCACGGGATCTATGTCCTCGGACAACAGGCCGGCGCGGGTCCTTCGCGATAGCATTTCCTCGAAAAGCTCCCTTGCATCTTCGGTACGCCCAGTGAGCCACAACGCTTCGATCAACCAGAAGGTGCATACGTTGAATGCCGTATGCGGAAGGCCGAAGTCGTCCTCGGTGGCATAGCGCAGCATGTGCGAGCCGCGCCGCAGCCCCTGTTCGACCGCGCGCAGCGTCCCCTGAAAGCGCGGATCGTCGGGCGCGACGAAGCGCAGGTCGAGCAACTGGATCAGGCTGGCGTCGAGATCGTCGCCGCCGAAGGTGGCGGAGATGCGTTGCGTGTCCTCGCGCCAGGCCTCGCTCTCGATCCGCGCACGGATCTGCAGCGCGCGGTCGCGCCAGAAGGCCTCGCGCTCGGGCAGCGCCAGCGCGCGCGCGGCGTTGGCCAACCGGTCGCACGCCGCCCAGCACATCGCCACCGAATAGGTGTGGACATGGCTCTTGGTGCGCAGTTCCCACAGACCGGCGTCGGGCTTGTCATGCACCTGCCAGGCGAGTTCGCCGACCCGTTCGAGCGCGCGGAAATCCTCCTCGCCGGCCATGCGGAACAGGCGCTGGTCGAAAAAAGCCTGCGCGTTGGACAGGATGATCTGGCCGTAAGCGTCGTGCTGGATCTGCTCATAGGCCTGGTTGCCGACGCGCACCGGCCCCATGCCGCGATAGCCGTCGAGATGCGGCGCAACCCGCTCGACCAGCCGCGCCTCGCCGCCGACGCCGTAGAGCGGCTGGATATGCCCGCCCTTGGCATTGTCGACGATGTTGCGCAGATATTCGAGATAGGTCTCCAACACGTCGAGCGCGCCGAGCCGGTTGAGCGCCTGCACGGTGTAATAGGCGTCGCGTATCCAGCAATAGCGATAGTCCCAGTTCCGCTGGCTGCCCGCATGTTCGGGCACCGAGGTGGTCAGCGCGGCGACGATCGCGCCCGTTTCCTCATGCTGGCAAAGCTTCAGCGTAATCGCCGAGCGGATCACCGCATCCTGCCATTCGACCGGGGTCGCCAGCGCACGGACCCAGTGCCGCCACTCCTGCGTCGTATGTTCGAGCATCGTGTCGAGTGCGTCGCCGATATCGCCGACGAAGCTTTCATCGGGGCCGAGGAAGAAGTGCAGCGGGCGTTCGACGCGGAACAGCCGCTCGCTCTCGATCCAGCCGATCGGCGCCGAGGTGGTGAGGCGCAATGTCGTGTCGGCCAGCAAATAGCGGATATGATTGGACCCGCGCGTCGTCTCTGGCGCCGACGCTCCCCAGTCGCGCGACGGACGCAGCCGCACCTTGATGCGGGGGCTGCCCGATACGGGCCGCACGATCCGCGCGAACGCCACCGGGCGGTACATGCGGCCGTGCCGATGGATGCGGGGGCAGAAGTCGATCACCTCGATCGCATTGCCCGCCGCATCGGCATGGCGGGTGACGAGGATCGGGGTGTTGCGAACATAATGCTGCCGGGTGTCGACGCAATCCTCCAGGTCGATCTCCCAGAAGCCGCGCGCGCCTTCGGCCGAGGGCCGGTTGCTGTCGAGCAGCGAGGAAAAGACGGGGTCGCCATCAACGCGCGGGACGCAGGCCCAGACGAAGCGTCCGGCGCGGTCGACGAGCGCGGACACCTGGCAATTGCCGATCGGCCAGAGATCGAGCGTCGCGGTCATGCCACCGCCTCCCACAGCCAGCGGCGCACCGATCCGACGTCGGCCAGCCCGAAGCGGGCGGCGGTCTCGCGTCCGGGCCCCACCAGCACGCCGAAGCCGCCGCGATCCTCGGCGACGCGCAGCGCGGATTCGTCGGTCAGGTCGTCGCCGATCATCACCGGCAGGCTCGCTGCGAACTGCGGTTCGGCAAGCAGCGCCTCGATCGCCTGCCCCTTGTCCCAGCCCGGCCCGCGCAGTTCGACCATCATTTTGCCGGGCTGAACCTGGAGACCGTTGCGTTCGGCAATGGCTGCGGCGCGGCGGCGCACCGGCTCCTCCAATATCGGCGCCTTGCGGTAATGCATCGCGACTCCATGGCTCTTTTCCTCGATGAACATTTCGGGGTGTCCGGCGCCATAGCCGCGCACCTCGGCGATCGCGGCGTCGAGGCCGGCGGGCCGTTCGGGTTCGACCAGCCGGCCGTCGAGACGAACCTCGGCGCCATGGCTCCCCGCCACCGCGATCGCCGAAGCGACATCTCCGATCATCGCATCCAGCTGGGCGACCGACCGGCCGCTGACGATGGCGACACGGCCTGCAAAACGCCCATGAAGCGCAGTGAGAAGCTCGATCAGTTCGCCGTCCGCACGGACGAGGTCGGGATGGTCGACCAGAGGAACCAGCGTGCCATCGAAATCGATGAACAGGCCGAAGCGGAGGGGGTCGAGCGCCGGGGGGGGCGCCAGCACCGGTTGATGGGACCGGGACAGCATCTCGTTAAAATCACCATTCATCTGGACATGGGGCACGCCGACAGGGACGAACCGAGCGAAGCCCGGTGCGCCCGATCTAAGGACGCGCGATCGGCCGGAGGGTTCCGTTGCGGAGGCGAACCGGTCCTGTGCTGCTGCGAGATGAACGGGGAGAAACGGAAAGCACCCCCGGGAAAGGGAACCCGAGGGTGCGTCCCATGCGGAGGAAATTGCCAGTCCGGCCGCATGTATCTGTAGAGGTGGGCAATGCCTCGGCGCGATCAAGCGACGCCGTAGATGGTTCGTGCCAGAGCAGCGACGGACGATCCCTGCGGATGTCCGTCGCTGCAGCGCGCTGCGGCAAGGCGTCTGGGGGGCGAAGCGCGCCGGGGGCTGGTTATTTGGCGGCGACGGTCAGGCGGCCGGCGTCGGCATATTGGGTGCCGGCCTTGGCCAGCGCCAGTTCGACCTGCGGCATCGCTTTGGCCATCGCGACGGTCGAGCAGGCGCGGCTCTGCGCAACATTGCTCAGCGAACGGTCGCCTTCCGAGGCGCAGACGCGCTTGGCGGCGCGCTGAACGCGGGCCTTGAGCGTGGCGGCGCCGTCTGCGCTCGTCAGGTCGAGATCGCCATAGGCGATTTCGGCGGTGCGCTGGGCAAAAGCCGGAACGGCGAGGACGCTGACGGAAGGGAGGGCGGCGAAGGCGGTGAAGATGCGGGTCATGGTCGTTCTCCTGTTATGCGCCGGGAGGACGTGGCGTTCGTCTGCCCGGTGAAATCCTTGTCTGCGGCCCGGCGTTTCGATGTACCGTGCCGTTGATCCTGGGATAGGCGCCTGCCCGACTCGCCGCATGCGAGCTTCGACCGACCGTCGCACCGCCTCCACCAAAGTCGAATGCTGCCGACGAAACGACGGGGACGTTCGACGAACGACAGGCGTAAGGGAAAGCGGGAGCCACAGCGGCCGATTCGCCGTCGACGTTGCAACATAACTGTCACATTTGTAGGGAGCCCCTTCGCTCCGGGGATTCGAATCATTCGCCAGATTGCCGTCCTGCCCTATCGCACGACCCCAGCGGGCCTGATCGAGGTCATGCTGATCACGTCGCGCGACACCGGCCGATGGGTGCTGCCCAAGGGCAACCGCATCAAGGGACTGAGCAGCCACGAAGCGGCGAGCCAGGAAGCCTATGAGGAGGCGGGGCTGGTCGGCATCGCCTGCCCTTATGCGATCGGCAGTTACGATTATCGCAAGCAGCGCCGCAACGGCACCTCGCGCCCGGCGACGGTCGATATCTTCCCCTTCTCGGTCACCACCCAGCTCGACGAATGGCCGGAAAAGGACGAGCGGCAGACCCGCTGGTTCATGCCGACCGACGCCGCGGCGGCCGTCGACGAGCCCGATCTCAAACTCATATTGGCGCAGTTCACCCCCCCGGTCTGGAATCCGGGGCTGGCGGAACGCGTCGTTTCGGCCACGCGCCGCCACTCAGCAGAAAGGTTCACCATCGTGCGCTGGTTCCAGGCACTCCTGCCCAAGCAGGGCCGCTTCTTCGAGCAGTTC
>JAIYAJ010000299.1 GCA_027489105.1 Zymomonas sp.
CCAACCGTGCGCCCGACGGCATCGTCGCGGCTTCGGACGTCATCGCCATGGCAGCGGTCCGCGCGCTGGCCGATCGCGGGCTGTCGGTTCCCGGCGACGTCTCGATCATCGGCTATGACGACGTGCCGACCGCCGCGCAGTTCAGTCCGGCGCTGACCACCATCCGCCAGGATATCAGGCGCGGCGCGTTCGAGATGGTCGATCGTCTGTTCCGCCGTATCGGTGGCGAAAGCTGTGACTCGGTCGTCATGGAGCCCATGTTGGTGTTGCGCGCTTCCGACTGATCCTCAGTTCGGGCGTCGCCCGCGGGCGAGGCGCCACAGATACAGGCCGGCCATCAGCGCGAGGGCGAGGGTCGCGGCCGAATCGAGCCAGACCTCCATCTCTGAAAAGCGGGTGCCGAGCAGCCATCCGCCGAATGCGAGCATCGCCGACCAGCCGATCGTGCCGAGCGCGGACCAGGCGACGAAGGGCAATATCGGCATGCGCAGCAGGCCGGCGGGCACCGAGATCAGTGACCGGAGGGTCGGCGTCATCCGCCCGACGAAAACGACGAGATAGCCGTGTCGCGAAAACCAGCGCTCGGCGCGCTCGACCTCGGTCCAGTCGAGCGTCAGCCAGCGGCCATGGCGCTCGATCAGCGGCCGAAATCGCTCCATGCCGAGCCATCTGGCGGCCAGATACCAGAGAAGATTGCCGAGCATCGCGCCGGCCGAACCGGACAGGATGGCGCCGGGCAGCGAGAGGACACCCTTCGCCGCCTGCAGCCCGGCCATCGACATGATCACTTCGGACGGGAGGGGCGGGAACACCGTCTCCGCCAGCATCAACAGGAACAGGCCGACATAGCCGCCATCGGCTATCAGCCGCTGTATCCAGTCGCTCATTTCGGCCTTGTCTGGCGGGTCAGCGGGCGCGCAGGCGGGCTTCGATCGCGTCCCAGATCAGCGCAGGCGTGTCGGTGCCGTTGAAGCGGTCGATCGCCACGATCCCGGTGGGGGAGGTGACATTGATCTCGGTCAGGTGCCCCGCAATGACGTCGATCCCGACGAAGATCAGCCCACGTGCGGCGAGATCGGGGCCGAGCGCGGCGCAGATTTCCTCTTCGCGAGCGGTGAGCTCGGTCGCATCGGCCCGCCCGCCGGCTGCCAGGTTCGACCGGATCTCGCCGGCCTTGGGCAGGCGGTTGATCGCGCCGGACACCTTGCCATCGACCAGCACGATCCGCTTGTCGCCTTTCGATACGTCGGGAAGGAAGGCCTGAACCATGAAGGGTTCACGCCACACCTGCCCGAACAATTCGGTCAGCGCGGCGAGATTGGCGTCGTTGCGGCCGACATGGAACACCGCCGACCCGGCATTGCCGTAGAGCGGCTTGACCACGACCTCGCCATGCTCGGCATGAAAGGCGCGCGCATCCTCCAGTCGGCGGGTGATCATCGTCGGTGGCATGAAGCGCGCATAATCGAGCACGAACAGCTTTTCGGGGGCGTTGCGCACCGAGGCGGGGTCGTTGACCACCAGCGTCTTGTGCTGGATCCGCTCGAGCAGATGCGTCGCGGTGATGTAAGCGAGGTCGAACGGCGGGTCCTGCCGCATCAGGACGACGTCGACATCGTCGGCCAGGTCGATGACCTCGATTTCGCCGACAGCGAAATGATCGCCGGCGACCCGCTGCAGCTTCAGGATCTGCCGCGCCGGCGCCATCACCCGCCCGTCGCGATAGCAGAGGTCGCCCGCCTGATAATGCCAGAGCTTGTGGCCGCGCTCGAGCGCGCCGAGCATGATCGCGAAGGTGGAATCGCCCGCGATGTTGATCGTCTCCAGCGGGTCCATCTGGACGGCGACGTTGAGGGTCATGGCGGGCTCCGTAAGTTGCGCCGTCCATCTAGGGGTTCGCAGGTCGTTCCGCTACCCCCGCCCGGCGTCAGCCATGCCAGACGTTGCGCAGATGGACCGGCAGCCGCCAGGGGCGCAGCAGGATGACGTCGATCCGCACCTCTTCGGCGCCCTTGCCATAGCGGGGGAGGAGCGCATGGGCGGCATCGACCACCCGCCGCAGACGCTGCTCGTCGATCGCAAGGTCGAGCGCTTCCTGCGTCCCGCGCGTCTTCACCTCGACGAAGGCGAGGGTGCGGTTACGGCGCGCGATGAGATCGACCTCGCCGCGACCTGTTTTCACGCGTTGACCCACGATACGCCAGCCATGCAGTCTGAGCCACCAAGCAGCTAGTATCTCGCCGCGACGGCCTTGCCGCTCTGCTTGTTGGTGCCTCCGTTCAATCAAAAGCCAGCCTCGTTTCTCCAGATCATGACGGCGGCCAACGCGAGCGTTACAACAAAAGTTCTGTTCGTCAGTCTCCGCCACTTTAGGATCGCCGCCTGTAGCGGCTCCGGTAAATCCACGATCTTACCCCAAAGAAGGTTGATGGCAGGGTCCACAAACGAAACTCGCGGAAAGTTGAAGCGGCTATCGCCAAGCCAGCGACCATCCTCACCTTTGATCTGTCGAGCCACCGAAACAGCATTATTTCGAGCACGGAAGGACATAATGGCGAGTGTGAGCGCAGCGATCGCGAGAAGATTCTGAATCGTATCCGCTGGCGATAAGCCCGGAGCAATTGGCAGGCCATGAAAAGTAATTTGAATCGGCATGCCTTCCTCTCTTCAATATACCTATTTAATCGATAGCCGCCTGCCTCCTCACTCCCCCCCACCCTTCATCGCCATCGCCCTTGCGTAGAGGTCGCGGCGGTTGAGGCCGGTTGCGCGGGCGACTTCGCCGGCCGCTTTTGCGGCCGGGAGGTGCTGGAGGGCGGTCCGGAGCAGGGCTTCGGCGTCGTCCTGGGTGGCGGCAGGTGCCGGGCCGGGCGGGCCGACCACGATCACGATCTCGCCCTTGGGGCCGGATTCGGCATAGCGCTCGGCCAGCTGCGACAGAGGGGCGGCGACGCTCTCTTCGAAGCGCTTGCTGATCTCCCGCACGACGGCGGCTTCGCGGTCGCCCAGTCCCTTGGCGAGGGCGGCGAGCGTGGCGCCGAGGCGCGGGCCCGATTCGTAGAGGATCAGTGTCGCGCGGATGGCGGCCACCTCCTCGATCGCCTCGGCGCGGGCCTTTTCCTTCGACGGCAGGAATCCGAGGAAGAAGAAGCGGTCGGTGGGAAGGCCGGCGAGCGTCAGCGCGGCGACGGCGGCACAGGGGCCGGGGATGGTGGTGACGGCGATGCCGGCGGCGCGCGCGTCCCGGACCAGCTTGTAACCGGGATCGGAGATCAGCGGCGTGCCCGCGTCGGAGACCAGCGCAACCGGCGCATGGGCCATTCGCTCGACCAGTCCGGGGCGAACCTTGTCGGCGTTATGGTCGTGATAGGGGGTCATCGGTCGTTTGATGCCGAGATGGTGGAGCAGCTTGGCGGTGACCCGGCTGTCCTCCACCGCAATCGCTTCGACGCGTGATAGGATCGATGCGGCGCGCGGGGACAGGTCGCCCAAGTTGCCGATCGGGGTGGCCACGATATACAGGCCTGGGGGGAGGGGTGCTTCGGATGCCTGGGCATCGGTCGCGTCCGTTTCGACAAACTGGCTCATAAGGCGGATCTGATGGCAGAGGCTGTTGCATATAGGCAAGCTGGACATGCATGGCTCAAGGGAGCGGTGCTCGGACTGGCCGCTCTGCTGGCGGGCTGCCAGGGCATGGTCCCGAAGGGCCGGCCGGGCCCGGCCACGCCGGTCCCGGTGGAGAAGGAGGACGGTAGCGACGTCCCGCAGGACAGCGCCCGGCACCGGGTTGCCCTGCTGGTGCCGCTAAGCGGCGCCAATGCGGCGGTCGGGCAGTCGATCGCCAATGCCGCGACGATGGCGCTGATCGACACCGGCAACAAATCGGTGCGGATGACCACCTATGACACCGCCGGCGGCGCGGTGGCCGCGGCCAATCGCGCGATCGCGGACGGCAATGTCCTGTTCCTGGGACCGCTCCTGTCCGAGGATGCGGCCGCGGTCGCCCCGGCGGCGCGCAAGGCCGGCATCGCGGTGATTTCCTATTCGAACGATGTCGCGGTTGCCGGCAATGGCGTGTTTGTGATGGGCTTCTCGCCGACCCAGTCGATCGACCGGGTCATCCGCTTTGCCCGGTCCAAGGGCTTGCAACGCTTCGCTGCGCTGATCCCGACCGGGCAATATGGACGCAACGCCTCCACCGCGATCATCCATTCGGTCGAGAGCGCCGATGGCAATCTCGTCGCGATGAAAAGCTATGAACGCACCGGCGCTTCGCTGCAGAAGGCGGTGGCGGATCTCGGGCGGACCCAGCAGGAATGGGATGCGGTTCTCGTCGCGGACAATGCGCGTCTGGCGGCGGGCGCGGTGCCGATGCTGCGGAAGGTCTCGCCTGCCAAGGCGAAGATATTGGGCACCGAGTTGTGGGCGGCCGAGCAATCGGCGCTGACCGCACCGGCGCTGTCGGGGGCCTGGTTCGCCAGCGTCTCGGACGCGCGCTATCGCCAGCTCGCGACGGCCTATCGCCGCCAGTTCGGCAAGGCGCCGTTCCGGCTGGCCAGCCTCGGCTATGATTCGATGCTGCTGGTGGTGAAGATCGCGGGCGACTGGAAAGTCGGCTCGAAATTTCCCGTTGCCGCGCTGCGGGACAAGGATGGGTTCGTCGGTGTCGACGGTGCGTTCCGATTTGGGATGAACGGCGTGGCCGAACGGGCGCTGGAAGTGGGCGAAGCTAGCCCTGCTGGCGTGAAGACCGTTTCGCCGGCTCCGGGCAGCTTCAAGGAGTAATGAGAGTAAGGACGATTGGATGCTGAAGGCGGCGGAGATGCTGGGCATCGTCCGCCGCCGTCCTGCATTCAGAGCGCGACGACCACACCGATCGCGAGCGCCTGTGCTGCGATCGCGAGGAGCGCAGTGGTAGCACCTTCAAAATAACGCATTTTTCTTTTCCTGCGAATATGTTTTGTTATCTCGCACATGCGATTGTGCGGTGCCGCGCGCTCTATGCCTGACATCGATTCGACGCAATTTCGTAACAAGTTACCGCAGTTGCGTTTTGTGCAATCAGGCGATGACGATTTCGGCCAATATGCCGTCGAGCAGGAGCGCGCCCGCGTCGGTCACGCGCAACTGCCCGCCGTTCAGGGTAACCAGCCCCTGGCGGTCAAGCCGGGCGACGGCGCGCTCGTCGACAAGTGCCTCGACCGATAGACCGGAGAGGCGAGCGATGCGGGAGAGATCGACGCCCTCGACCAGGCGCAGCCCCATGATCAGCGCCTCCTGCGCGCGTTCGCGCCCGCGCAGCCTGTCTTCCACCTCGATGCCATGGCCGATCTCGCCGACCCGCCGCAGCCAGTTCTCCGGCTTTTTGCGCCGGGCCGTAGCGATCCCGTCGCGGCGCCCATGCGCCCCGGGGCCGATCCCGGCATAATTTCCGTAGCGCCAATAGGTCAGATTGTGCCGGCTCTCGGCACCGGGCCGGGCATGGTTCGAAGTTTCATAGGCAGGCAGACCGGCGACGGCCATCCGCGCCCGCGTCGCTTCGAACTGAAGCGCGGCGGCATCGGGATCGAGCGGTACCAGTTCGCCGCGCGCGAACCGCGTCGCGAATTGCGTGCCGGGCTCGATCGTGAGCTGGTAGAGCGAGACATGCTCGGTCCCGAAGGCGAGCGCCTGTTCGAGCTCCGCGAGCCAATCATCGAGGCTCTGCTCCAGCCGGGCATAGATCAGGACGATGCTGACCAGGTCGA
>JAIYAJ010000584.1 GCA_027489105.1 Zymomonas sp.
ATCGCGGCTGCACAAGCGAGTGCCGCCTGCCCGGCCGCCTCGCTTCAGGACTCGATTGTCCTTTCTGGCGAAACAGCTGGCCTGCAGGGAGTGCGAACGCGGTTCCGCAAGGCGGGCCTCGATCTTCAACCGTGCGGCGCTCTGCTGATCTTTCCGCTGGGACCGGGGACCGATCCGACCCCGGTGCTCGGCATATTGTCCGACATTTCTGCAGGCCGCGTGCCCGGCGTGACGATCGGCCTGTCCGGCGCTCCGGTCGAGGCTCCATCGCCTGCGCTGCCACCCCGCCCCTAGACCAGGGCCTCGAGCAGGCCGATCAGCGGTCGGTCCGCCGGAGGCATGTCCAGCCCGTGGAGTTGCACCGGCGCGACCCATTTGATCGCCGGCGCCTCGAGCGGCTGCACCATTCCGCGCCATTTCCGGCAGATATAGAGCAGCAGGACGAGATGCTTGTCGCCGAGCGGTTCGCTCGCGAAGCAGGCAGGCGCCAGGCAGGCGCGCTCGACGTCGATCGCCAATTCCTCGCGAAGTTCGCGGATCAGCGCCGATTCCGGCGACTCGCCCGGCTCGACCTTTCCGCCCGGAAACTCCCACAATCCGCCCATATTCTTGTCGGCCGGGCGCTGCTGGACAAGGACACGGCCATCGCCGTCGATCAGCGCGGCCGCGACGACGAACAGGGTCTGCACCGGATTCATGACAATTTCCTTAGGGCTTTCTTAAACCGTAGCGCTTACGAAATGAGCAAGCCGGTGCAAAGCGCGGCCGTTCGCCATTTGGTCGAGGATCGATATGAAGCCCGAATCCGCCATTCGCCAGCGTCTGCGCGCTCTTGCCCGCGACGAGCGCGGTGCCAGCGCCGTCGAATATGGCCTGATCCTCGCGCTCGTATTCCTGGCCATCATGGGCGCGGTCGTCGGCCTCGGCAGCTCCGTGCAATCGCGCTGGAACGACATATCGAACAAGGTTTCCGCTACGTAATTCTACATCCGCTACGTAATTTTACGTGAGATCGCGCCTCGCGTTAACCGAATGACAGTAACTCACCCATTACGGTCGCTGTGTTGGCCCCATGGTTGAAGGCCAGCCGGGCCGGGCAAACCACCCGAATTCGGGACTCGGGAGTAAGAGTTATGAAGTTCATTTCGAAGCTGCTGAAGAACAGCAAGGGCGCTACCGCGATCGAATATGGCCTGATCGCCGCGCTCATCGCCGTCGCCGCGATCACCGCGATGACGAGCCTGGGCAATCAGCTGCAGAAGACGTTCTCGAACGTCTCCAACAATATGAAGGCGAGCTGATCGGGCCAGCGCCCAGCTTAGCCGCTGTTCGCGAGGGGCGGCCGGTCTTGCACCGGCTGCCCTTTTGCCGCGCGCTTTCGACTCAGGGCGCGCGAACGATCAGCTTTACGCGATCCCCGGCCTGCAGGCGGCTATCTCGCTCCAGTGAATTGAGCACCAGGAAACGCTCCAGCTGCGCGTCGGAAAACGCCATCTGGCGCGCCAGCGATTCGGCACTGTCGCCTGCCTTCACCCGCACGACCTTGATGCGGTAGCCCTTGGCGGCAGCTGCCTCCGCGGCGGAAAGGCGCCGCATGCTCTCGACCAGCGGCTGGAACGGTCCGATGCCCTGACCCGACCGCGCCATCGTCACGAAATGATAGGCGATGGGACCATTATCCGGGCGATAGGCGAAGACACCGACATCCAGTGGCCCGGCATTGCTGTTGCCGGTCCCGAAAGCGTAGCGAAAGTCGATCCCGTTGGCCTTGCCCGAACGGATTTCCCCATAGCGCATGTTTGGTTGAAGGGCGGCGAACACCTGACCGACATAGCCGTCGAGGCCGTTCTGGCCGAGCTTGGCGCCGGAGAAGGTCGCCTGCCCACCAGAGCCGGTGATCGTCACCGCCGCATCGCCATTGTTGAGCGTGTAGCCACTGGGCACGGTGAAGGCGAGCCGCTGGGTCGGGAGCCGGAACTCGCGGCCCTCGGTATAGCCCTTGGCCGGGTCTTCACCCCAGGCGAGCCCGTCGACCGCATCGAGCAGCGCATCGCGATTCCGGTTGCCACGACCGGCCTTGCCGGTGGCGTCGGCCTTGGATGCCGCCCGGCGGACGCGGTCCTCAGAATTGGGGTGGGTGCTTGCCCAGGTCGGAAGAGAGTTCTTCTGTCCGGTCAGGCGCGCTTCCAGCGATTGCTGGTCTCCCAGAATCGCAAGCATGTCCGACGAGGCCAGCGGGTCATAGCCCGCGCTGGCGAGATAGCGCACGCCCAGATCGTCGGCCTGATATTCCTGCGTCCGGGAAAAGCCCTTGGTGATCAGGTCGGCGCCGACCCCGGCTCCGCGACCGATCAGGCTGCCGACGCCCGAATTGCCTGCCACCGCCCCGACGATTCCCGCCAGCACCGACGTTATTGTCGCGGTCTGCTGTCGTTTGGCGGAATGACGGGCAGCGACATGGCCGACCTCATGGCCCAGCACCGACGCCAGTTCGGCTTCGTCGTTCATCAACGCAAGAAGGCCACGCGTAACGTAAACATAGCCACCGGGGATTGCGAAGGCGTTGTTCACAGGCGAATCGAGCAGCGTGACGGTGAAGTCACGCTCCGAGTTGGACAGACCCGACTGGACCGCGATCTTCTTGCCGACGCGTGACACATAGTCCGCCGCCGGTCCCTTCATCGCGCCACCGAACTCCTGAACGAGTTGCGGATGCGCCTCTGCGCCCGTCTTCCGGTCGCTCTCCGAAATCGACGGTGCCTGGGCCGGTGCTGGTGCAGCGGTAAAGGGAACAGCCAGCGCGACGCAGGCTGGGATCAGAAATCTGGTCATGCGTGCCCTCCTCTGCACCGCATAAAGCCCGCGTCGCGGAACGGTTCCGTTACGAGCGGTCAGCCGATCGCGAGAAACTTATCCCGACGGGCCGCTCGCAGCGTCGCCGGTTTCTTGCCGCTCAGCTTGTCGAGTTCGTCGCCGATCGCCTCGCCGAGTGCGGCGATCGCAGCCGCCGGGTCGCGATGCGCGCCGCCCACGGGTTCGGGAACGATGCGGTCGACGACGCCCAGCTTTTGCAGGTCGGCGGCGGTCATCTTCATCGCTTCGGCTGCGTCGGCGGCCTTGTCGCCGGTGCGCCACAGGATCGATGCGCAGCCTTCGGGCGAGATCACCGAATAGACGGCGTGTTCGAACATCAGCACGCGGTTGGCGGCGGCGACGGCAATGGCACCGCCCGACCCGCCCTCGCCGACGATCGCCGCGACCATCGGGACGCCGACCGCGAGACACGCCTCGGTCGAGCGGGCAATGGCCTCGGCCTGGCCGCGCTCCTCGGCCTGCACGCCGGGGAAGGCACCCGAAGTGTCGACCAGCGAGACGACCGGCAGACCAAACCGGTCGGCCAACTCCATCAGCCGGATGGCCTTGCGATAGCCCTCGGGCTTGGCCATGCCGAAATTGTGGCGGATGCGCGAGGCCGTGTCGTCGCCCTTCTCATGGCCGATCACCATGACCTTGCGATCGCCGATGCGGCCGAGGCCGCCGATGATCGCCTGGTCGTCGGCAAAAGCGCGGTCCCCGGCCAGCGGCACGAAATCGCTGACGAACCCCGCGACATAATGTCTGAAATGCGGGCGTTCCGCGTGGCGCGCGACCTGCGTCTTCTGCCAGGGCGACAGCTTCGCATAGGTGTCGCGCAAAAGCTTTTCGGACTTGGCCGCGAGCTTTGCGACCTCGCTGTCTATGTCGAGCGACCCCGCATGCGCGGTCGACCGGAGTTCGGAGATCCGCGCCTCAAGCTCGGCGATCGGCTTTTCGAATTCGAGATAGGCTACCATGGGCCCCGGTTAGGCGGACCTGCGGCCCCAGTCAACGAACGCGCCTCCTATGCCGATCGAGAGTACCCCTTGAAGGTCCGGGACACCCTCCTATCTCGATGCTGTCGGCCGTCGCCATCCGGGGCGGATCGACAGCCCGGCGGGTCTCCCGCGGGCACAGGTCAATCGCTTTGATGAGGACATGGACCCTATGCGTACTCTTGATTTTGCCCCCCTCCTCCGTTCGTCGATCGGTTTCGAGAATCTCAACCGCCTCGTCGACTTCGCGCGCGGCGACGGCGACAGCTATCCGCCCTACAATATCGAGAAGACCGGCGACGGCGCCTACCGCATCCAGATGGCGCTGGCGGGCTTCACGCGCGAGGAAATCGACGTCACCGTCCAGGACAATATGTTGATCATCATCGGCCGCGCCGCAGAGCCGACCGAAGAAGGCCAGCGCGAGTTCCTGCATCGCGGAATCGCCAAGCGTGCCTTCGAACGCCGCTTCCAGCTCGCCGACACGATCAAGGTGACGGGTGCAGGCTATGAGAATGGCCTGCTCAACGTCGAACTGGTCCGCGAGATTCCGGAGCACAAGAAGCCGCGCCGCATCGCCATCGATGGTGTCGAGCCGGCCGCCGTGATCGACGCGAAGGCGGCCTGAACGCTTCAGCGCAAAACGGAAGAGGAAAGCCGGGCCGCGAGGTCCGGCTTTCCGATTCGGAGCCACATGCGGACGAACAGCAGCGCCCATCGCGGGATCGAAAGAGGGCCTCGTTCACGTCACCGTAACTTAAGCCCCTTCCTGCCTTGCATAGTGGGGGCACCCCTGCTAACCGCGCCGCAACCCATGGGGGGACGCTTCCGGCGGCCCCTTTTTTCGCATGGGCCGAACCAACTATGGGGGATTGAAAGCGCGTGGAGAATTCCGGCGGTATTCAGGCTAGCCTCAGCGGACGTTATGCGACTGCGCTGTTCGATCTGGCGCGTGACGAGAAGGCGATAGATGCGGTCTCCGCGAGCCTTCAGACGCTGAAGGGCGCTCTCGCCGATTCGGAGGATTTCCGTCGGCTGACGACCAGCCCGCTCGTGTCGCGCGCGGAAGCGCTGAAGGCAGTCGCAGCGACGGCGGAGGCCCTCGGGCTCGATCCCTTGACGACGAAGTTCCTGGGCGTGCTTGCGCAGAACCGGCGCCTCGGGCAGACCGCCCAGGTCATCCGTTCCTTCAACCAGCTGGCGGCAGCCCATCGCGGCGAGGTGACCGCCGAGGTGACCTCCGCACGTGCTTTGACCGCAACGCAGGTCAAGGCGCTCAAGGCCAAGCTCAAGACCCAGCTCGCCCGCGACGTCGCGGTCGAACTCTCCGTTGACCCGTCGATCCTCGGCGGCCTGATCGTCAAGGTCGGCTCGCGCCAGATCGACGGTTCGATCCGCTCCAAACTGAACTCCCTCGCGATTGCGATGAAAGGCTGAACATGGATATCCGCGCCGCAGAAATCTCGAAGGTCATCCGCGACCAGATCGCCAGCTTCGGCACCGAAGCGCAGGTCTCCGAAGTCGGCCAGGTGCTGTCGGTCGGTGACGGTATCGCCCGCATCCACGGCCTCGACAATGTCCAGGCCGGTGAGATGGTCGAGTTCGCCAATGGCATCAAGGGCATGGCCCTCAACCTCGAAGCCGACAATGTCGGCGTCGTGATCTTCGGGTCCGACAGCCAGATCCGCGAAGGCGATGTCGTCAAGCGGACCGGCACCATCGTCGACGTTCCGGTCGGCAAGGGTCTGCTCGGTCGCGTGGTCGATGGCCTCGGCAACCCGATCGACGGCAAGGGCCCGATCGTTTCCGATCAGCGCAGCCGCGTCGAAGTCAAGGCGCCGGGCATCATCCCGCGCAAGTCGGTGCACGAGCCCGTGCAGACCGGCATCAATGCGCTCGACGCGCTCGTTCCCGTCGGCCGTGGCCAGCGCGAACTGATCATCGGCGACCGCCAG
>JAIYAJ010000174.1 GCA_027489105.1 Zymomonas sp.
CTCGCCGCCTGAGCGATGGGATCAACCATTGGGATAGACCATCACGGGCTGCTTGCGGAACCGCTCGGGGAAGGCGATGCGCAGCGCCTCGACCTTAGGCAGGTCGTTATAGACGATATAGGGATAGTCGGGTTTCCGCAGGAGGAAGTCCTGATGATAGCGCTCGGCCGGATAGAAGGCCCGATAACGCTCGACCTTCGTCACGATCGGTGCCTTCCACAGCCGCGCGGCCGACAGCTGGGTGATATAGGCATCCGCTGTCGTGCGCTGTGCCGGCGTCGTCGGGAAGATCGCGGTGCGATACTGGCTACCGCGATCGGGGCCCTGCCGGTTGAGCGTGGTCGGGTCGGCGACCAGCGCGAAGAAGATGCGCAGCAACGTCCCGTAGCTGACCTTGGACGGATCATAGGTGATACGCACCGCTTCGGCATGGCCGGTGCTTCCCGATCCCACGGCCTCATAATTGGCGGTGTCGGCCGAGCCGCCCGAATAGCCCGATACGGCGGACTGGACGCCTTCGACATATTGGAACACGCCCTGCACGCCCCAGAAGCATCCGCCGGCAAAAATGGCGGTTGCGGTAGCGGCCCGATCGGCGGGGTCGACCGCAGGCGCTGGAACGCGAACGATGGGGCCGGGCGCAACCTTGGGGGCCGGGGCGATGGCCGGGCTGCGCGTGGCCATCGTTCCAGCTGCGGCCAGAAGCAGCACGCCAGCGCAAATGCCAGCGATCATCGGTCGGTTAGGACTGTCCGTCAAAAGGTCATCCTTTTTTTCGATCCTGTGACGTTTATGTCACACAGATAGCGAGCCGCCAACCGGATTCAAGCCGGGCGGTGTTTGCGATCGTGTCGGGATGAGGCGATACGACCGCGCCCTCCCCGATGCGGGGAGGGCGGGAAATCGTCAGGCGAGCGCCGCGCAGGCGGCCTGGATACGGGTGCAGGCTTCGGTCAGCACCGCCTCCGACGTGGCATAGCTGACGCGGAAGGCCGGCTCGAGACCGAAGGCCGCGCCATGGACGGCGGCGACGCGGTGATCGTCGAGGAAATAGTCGATCAGGTCGGCGTCGTTCGCGATCGTCTTGCCGGTCGGGGTCTTGAGGCCGATCAGGCCCGACACGTCGGGATAGACATAGAAGGCGCCTTCGGGGCGCGGGCAGTTGATGCCCTTGGCCTCGTTCAGCATCGCCACGACGAGGTCGCGGCGCTTCTGAAAGGCGATGGCGCGCTCGGCCAGGAAGGACTGGTCGCCGTTCAGCGCGGCGGTCGCCGCCGCCTGGGCGATCGAGCAGGGATTGGAGGTCGACTGCGACTGCAGCTTGGACATCGCCTTTATCAGCTGTGCGGGGCCGCCCGCGAAACCGATGCGCCAGCCGGTCATCGAATAGGCCTTGGAACAGCCATTCACCGTCAGCGTGCGCTCATAGAGGTCGGGCGCGACCTGCGCGATCGTCGCGAATTCGAAGCCGTCGTACAGGATGTGCTCGTACATGTCGTCGGACATGATCCAGACATGCGGATGGCGGCGCAGCACCTCGGCGATCGCCTTGAGCTCTTCAGCACTATAGGCGGCACCGCTCGGGTTCGACGGCGAGTTGAGCAGCAGCCACTTGGTCTTGGGGGTGATCGCCGCCTCGATCTGCTCGGGGGTGATCTTGTACAGCTGATCGGCGCCCGCGCGGATGAACACCGGGGTGCCGCCGGCGAACTGGACGATGTCGGGATAGCTGACCCAGTAAGGCGCCGGAATGATCACTTCGTCGCCCGCCGAGACGGTCGCGACGAGCGCGTTGAACAGCGTGTGCTTGCCGCCGACATTGACGCTGATCTGCGAGGCTTCGTAGGTCAGGCCGTTGTCGCGCTTGAACTTGGCCGCGATCGCAGCCTTGAGTTCGGCGGTGCCGTCGACATTCGTATATTTGGTCTGGCCCTTGCGGATCGCTTCGATCGCCGCCTCCTTGACGAAGTCGGGCGTGTCGAAGTCGGGCTCGCCTGCCGAAAGGCCGATCACGTCGATGCCCTTCGACTTCAGCTCGAGCACCCGGCTCGTCATGGCGAGCGTGGGCGAGGGCGAGATGCGGTTGAGGGCAGGTGCGATGAGGCTCATGGCGAGGCGCTTTCCTGTTGCTGCGCTGATGGAAACGGCCGCGCTATAGGGGAGAGGGGGCTCTGCCTCAACCTCCGTTGTGCGCCGCCGCAACAAGGCGTGCCGCGATGAGGCCGCGCAGCGAATTACCGATGAAGAAGCCGTCGGCGAGATCGGCTGCGGTCAGCCGCTCCTCATAAGCGCGCCCTTCGTCGATCAGACGCTCGCGGAGAATGCCGGGGAGCAGCCCGCGGCCGGGCGGGGTTGCCAGCCGATCGCCGCGCGGCACGAAGATGTTGGTGAAGCTGCCTTCCGTCAGGCCCCCGTCGGGCGTGCAGAACACGATCTCGAATGTGCCGGCTGCCCGACGCGGGGCATCGTAGAAGTCGCGGTCGGTGGTCTTGTGGACCAGCCTGAGGTCCTCTGCAGGAACGGTCAGATCGACCAGTGCTACATCGACCGGCTCGGTCGGCTTGGGCGGCAGGCGCCGGACTTCGATGGCGATCGCGCCGCTGCGACCCAGCAGCAAGCGCACCCGCGCATCATGGGTCAGGCGAAAGGTCGCAGCCTGCAATTCGTTGCGGCAGTCATGCCGGTTGAACCGGAAGCCGAGATCGTCGGCGCTGCGGCGCATCCGCTCAAGATGGCGTTCGAGTTCGACGAATCCGTCAAGGGCTTCGAAACGCATCGTTTCGATGAGGTCGAACGCCGTCGACGTCATGGCTTTCCGCTGCTCCCTGTCGCCCCGTGGGCGGCGCTCATTGGCCCTGCCCTCCCTATGGTGCGAAACCGTGCCGAGCAAAAGGGCTTATCGCCGTTGGTCCCGTCCGTGGCTGTCGAGAAGCCTGGGCCACGCGGCATATTGCATCTGGTTCCTCGCGCCGCCATGTCCGCTAAATGACCAATCAAGCCACTCCGCCCCTAAAGGCCGCCATCGTGCCGGTCACGCCCTTGCAGCAGAACTGCACCCTGATCTGGTGCACCAAAACGATGAAAGGCGCGTTCGTCGACGCCGGGGGCGATCTCGAACGGCTGAAGGCTGCCGCCGCCCAGCATGGGGTAACGATCGAAAAGCTGCTCGTGACCCACGGCCATATCGACCATTGTGGCGGCACCGGCATTTTGGCGGAGCAGCTTGGCGTGCCGATCGAAGGGCCGCACCCCGACGATCGCTTCTGGATTGCGCGGCTGGACGATGATGGCCGCAATTACGGCATCGAGGGGCGGGCGTTCGAGCCGGATCGCTGGCTCGACGACGGCGACAAGGTCACGGTCGGGGAGCTCGAGCTCGACGTGATCCACTGTCCGGGGCACACCCCGGGGCATGTCGTCTTCCACCATGCCCCGTCGAAGCTGGCGCTGGTCGGAGACGTTCTGTTCCAGGGATCGATCGGCCGGACCGACTTTCCGAAGGGCAATCATGACGATCTGATCGCTTCGATCACCGGCAAGCTGTGGCCGCTGGGCGGCGCCACCGCCTTTGTTCCCGGTCATGGACCGATGTCGACCTTTGCCCATGAACGGATGAACAATCCGTTCGTGGCGGACCGGGTCGTCGGCGCCTGATGCGGGGAGCGGCATTGCTGCCGCCCCCGTCGCGGGTCAGCGGTCTGCCGTAAGGCCGTCGTTGGTGACGGTCGTGACCATGCCGTTCTTGGTCGTGTAAGGGATGGTCAGCGCATAGCCGGCCAGGCCCAGGGTGACGACGAAGCTGATGAGGACTCCGGCCGCGCGAAGGACGTTGGGCGTCTGCCGGTCCATGCCGAACGGGTGAAGCACGCGGCCGGCTATATATATAATGCCGGCACCCCACAGCCAGTTTTGCGTCCCCTGAGCGAATTCGATCAGCGCCATCAGGATCAGAATGATCGGCGTATATTCGATGAAATTGGCCTGGGCGCGCATCCGCGCCAGCA
>JAIYAJ010000582.1 GCA_027489105.1 Zymomonas sp.
GATCCCGACCGCCCAGTGCATGAACTGCCACATGCACCAGCCCAACATCTTCCTGAACAGCTACCTCGGCTACACGATGTGGGATTATGAGTCCGACGCGCCGCTGATGTGGCCCGAGAAGCAGAAGAACCCGACGATCGCCGAGCGCCATGCCGTGCAGGAACGCAACCCTGAGGCCGCCGCTGCGATCGGCAAATGGGGCGATCTTGATTTCCTGCGTAACGTCTATGACGATGTGAACCCGAAGGCGAAGGACACCCAGTTCGCCGACTATCACGGCCATGGCTGGAACTTCCGCGCGATCTACAAGCGCGATCGCGAAGGCAATCTGCTCGATGCCGACGGCAAGATCGTGTCGCCCGACGACCCCGAGAAGTTCCGCAAGAATGGCACCGGCATGTTCGCCGAAATCGGCGAGCAGAAGGGCAAGGCGGTCCACATGATGGACATCCACGCCGAGAAGGGCATGCAGTGCGCCGACTGCCACTTCGCACAGGACAGCCATGGCAATGGCCTGATCTATGGCGAGGTCGCCAATGCGGTCGAGATCGGCTGCAAGGACTGCCACGGCACGCCGGATGCTTTCCCGACGCTGCGCACTTCGGGTCCGGCGGCGCCTCCGGGAGGCACCGACCTGTCACTTCTGCGCAACCAGGATGGCAAACGCCGCTTCGAATGGACCGTCGACGCCAAGGGCGAGCGGGTCCTGATCCAGCGGTCGATCGTCGATCCCAAACTCGAGTGGAAAGTGTCGCTCGTCCGTGAGTCCGTCGACCGGTCGAGCGCCTATTTCAATCCCCTCGCTGCCCGGTCGAAGCTGATGGGCAAGGCGGGCGTCGAGACCGGCAAGTTCAGCTGGGGCCCCGGCATCGCGCCCGAGGACCGCGCGCACAATGCCGACAACATGGCCTGCTTTACCTGCCACCTGTCGTGGACGACGTCATGCGGCGGCTGCCACCTGCCGATCGAAGCCAACTGGAAGACGACGACGCACAAATATGACGGGGTCGAGACGCGCAACTTCGCGACCTACAACCCGCAGGTCGCGCGCGACGAGATGTTCCAGCTCGGCATCCACCAGACCACCAAGGGCAATATCATCGCCCCGATCCGGTCCACCTCGGCGCTGGTGCTGTCCTCGACCAACCTCAACCGCGAGCGGATCTACATCCAGCAGCCGCCAATCTCCTCGGCCGGCTATTCGAGCCAGGCCTTCGCGCCGCACTTCCCGCACACGGTCCGCAAGACCGAGACGAAGCGCTGCACCGACTGCCACCTGTCGCAGGAAGACGACAACAACGCGATCATGGCGCAGCTCAATCTGCTGGGGACGAACTTCGTCAACTTCGTCGGCATGAACGCCTGGACCGGCCTGGAAAAGGGCATCGAGGCGATCCGCGTGACCGAGTGGAGCGAGCCGCAGGCGGTGATCGGCTCCTATCTGCACAAATATGCCTATCCCGATTGGTACAAGCAGCATCTGTCGCACGATCGCGAGCTGATCGAATGGGTGCGCGGCACGCGCTTCGGCAAGAAGCTGTCGGGTGAGCCCGACGCCGTCGAGGAGTTCGCCAACACCCATCACCCGACCAATGGCGCGGCCCGCTGCGTCCAGCTGCGCGGCGAATATTTCTTCGTCGCCGAAGGCAAGGGCGGCTTCCGCGTCTATGACGTCGCCTCGATCGCCAACAAGGGCACCTCGCAGCGCATCCTGACGGCGCCCTTCTCGCCGCTCGGCCACGACACGCACGTCGCGAGCAACAACGCGACCTGCATGGCGCTGCCGACCGGCCAGCCGATCTCGACCGAGCGCAACGATCACATCGTCAAATATTATCCCGAGAACCAGGAACAGAAGATGGGCGAGATCTATCGCTACGCCTTCGTCACGGACTCGGTGGAAGGGCTGATCGTCGTCAATGTCGAGACGCTGGCCGATGGCGAGCCGCGCAACAACTTCCTCAAGCGGACCGTCACCTGGAACGCCAACAATGTGCTGGCGGGCGCCCGCCACATCACCCTTGGCGGCAACTATGCCTATATCACGGCCAATGTCGGTCTGGTCGTCGTCGACCTGAACGATCCGAAGGCGCCGAAGCTGGCCGCAACGATCCCGCTGCGCGACGCCCGCGCCTCGGCGCTGCAGTTCCGCTATCTGTGGGTGACCACCGCCGACGGCCTGCAGCTGATCGACGTAACCCATCTCGACCGCCCTGTGCTGGTGCCCGAGGCGACCGTGCCGCTGGCGAACGCGCAGCGCGTCTATCTCGCGCGGACCTATGCCTATGTCGCCGCGAAGCAGGACGGTCTGGTGATCGTCGACATCACCCGGCCGCTGAAGCCGAAGCTCTATCAGAAGGTGACCTTCGACGGCCGGCTGAACGATGCGGAGGACGTGATCGTCGGTACCACCAATGCCTCGCTGTTCGCCTATGTCGCGGACGGCCGGAACGGGTTGAAGGTGATCCAGTTGACCTCGCCCGACAGCCAGCCCAATTTCTACGGCTTCTCGCCCGCGCCGAAGCCCGAGCTGATTGCCTGGGCGAAGACGCCTACGCCGGCGCTGTCGCTGTCCAAGGGCCTCGACCGCGACCGTGGCGTCGACGAGAGCGGCAACCAGATCGCGATCTTCGGCCGCGTCGGTTCGCGTCCGTTCAAGCGTAACGAGATGGAGAAGCTCTATCTCAACTCGCGGGGCATGCCGTGGAAGGTCAGCGACGTGGCCGACCTCAACGATTATGTCCCGAACCGGACGCTGGCGAAGCGCTGATCGAACGACAGCCTTCCCCGCTACCTGCCGGGGTCAGGCGCGGGGATGGGCGTTGCGATAGACGTCCATCAGATGCGCGGTATCGACGCCGGTGTAGACCTGCGTCGACGACAGGCTGGCATGGCCGAGCAGTTCCTGAAGCGAGCGGAGATCGGCACCGCGCCCGAGGAGATGGGTCGCAAAGCTGTGCCGCAACGCATGGGGCGTCGTGCGGTCATCGAGACCCAGCCGCACCCGCGCCGCGCGCACGGCCTTCCGGATCAGTTCGGGCGCGAGCGCCCCGCCCCGCGCGCCTCTGAACAGCGGCTCGTCGCGTGATGTGCCGTAGGGGCAGAGCCTAACATAAAGCTCCACCGCCTCCCGAACCGGCGGCAGCATCGGCACTACGCGCGTCTTGCCGCGCTTGCCGGTGACCTGCATCGTCTCGCCGAGCGGCAGGATCGCACCGGTCAAACCCACTGCCTCGCCGATGCGCAGGCCCGCGCCGTAGAGAAGCAGCAGCACGGCCTGATCACGCGCAGAGATCCACGGCGCGCTGGCGGACTCGGCGGCATCGTCGACGATATCCTGCACATCGCCCGGCGCGACCGGCCGGGGCAGCCCCTTCTTCGTCCTCGGGCCGCGGATGTTCACCCGCTTCGGCACACCCGATGCCTCGCCCGCATAAGTCAGGAACGCGCGGACGGCCGAAAGCTCGCGCGCGGCCGAGATATTGGCGAGCCCACCGGATCGGCGTTCGGCCAGAAAGGCGCGCAGGTCGCCCCGCTCGATCGCGGTGAGCGCGGCGGCATCGACCGGTCGCCCCAGATGCTGCCCAAGGAAGCCGACCAGACGATGCGCGGTCGCGACATAGGCGCGCACCGTATGCGCCGAGCGCCGCCGGTCGCGCAGCAGATGCTCGCCCCATTGCGCAGCCAGAAGCCGCGCGGGATGATCGTCCAGGTGAAGCGTCTGCATGGCGCCGAGCATAGGCCCGGCTCCGGCGTCAGGGAAGCAGCCAGCGCAGGACGAGACGGGACAGCATCGCCCCGAGGAAACTCAGCAGTTCGGAACCGGCCCGGTTATCGAACCCCATGGGTCGGCGCTGTCCAAGCATGAGAATCCCACCAGGCAAAGGCCCTTCGCCCGGCAGCCTGATCAGCGCTTCGGCACGAATGAGTTCGGAGGCCGGTCCGAACAGCGGATGGCCTCGATCGACCCCGCGCATCACGACCGCATCGACGCCTTCAATCGAGCGTTCGACGAGCCGCCGTTCGACGAACTGGACGCCCGAGGCATCCGCCCGAAGACCGCCCTCATCGACGAACAGAGCCATCGAAACGGCATCGAGGCCCAATATATCGGGCCACATCTGCGTCACGATGTGGATCATGTGATCGAGGCTCTCCGCCTCGGTCGCCGCCAGCACGGCTGCGTGGATCGAGGAGACCGCGCCCGAATGGCCGCGAGCGAAGGCGATGAGGTCCTGATTGGCCTCTTCGACCTCGGCAACCCGCCTCTTTAGCGACGCCATAGCGCCGACTTCGAAGTCGATCACGCTTCCCATGCCGGCAGTCTAACCGACAATGGTTAACGCACAATGGCGATGGCGCTGATTCCCATGTCCGTAAGGGAAAATTGACTGAAACAGCCGATCAATGGCCGGCCTTCTGCTGCTCCCACTGCCGGAATTTCTGAGCCAGGCAGCCACTCGCTCCTCCTGCGCCCGAGGCCGAACAGGAGCCTATGCCGCTCGCCCCCGAGTCCAGCAGGCGATGCCGTTCGCGCGACACCCCTTCGACCCCCATGTCGGAAAAATCGAAGCCTGGATCGCGCAAGCTCTCGGGAATGCGATAGCGTTCGCTCCCCTGCCCGCGCCGACAGACCACTATCTCTCCGTTCTTGCCGCGCTGGCAGTCGGTCGCGGCGGCGATGGCCTTGTCGAGCGGCATCGCCGCCGGCGCGTCCGCAAGCAGGAGGAGCAGAGGGATCAGAGGATGCTCTGTCCGGTTTTGGCCCAGTCGGCCATGAAGCCCTGAATGCCCTTCTCGGTCAGCGGATGATTGAACAGCGCGCGGATGACCGAGGCCGGCGCGGTCATCACATCGGCGCCGATCTTGGCAGCCTCGAGCACATGCACCGGATGGCGGACGCTGGCGACGAGGATCTCGGTCCCGAAGTCGTAATTGTCATAGATCTGGCGGATGTCTGCGATCAGCTGCATGCCGTCGAAACCGATATCGTCATGGCGTCCGACGAAAGGCGAGATGAACGCCGCGCCGGCTTTGCCCGCGAGCAGCGCCTGATTGGCCGAGAAACAGAGCGTGACGTTGACCATGGTGCCGTCGTCCGACAGCGCCTTGCAGGTCTTGAGGCCGTCGATCGTCAGCGGCACCTTGATGCAGACATTGTCGGCGATCTTCCGCAGGACCTCGGCTTCCTTCATCATCGTCGCATGGTCGAGCGCGACGACCTCGGCCGACACCGGACCGTCGACGATCTTGCAGATCTCGGCGATGACGTCGACGAACTGCTTGCCCGACTTGGCGATCAGCGAGGGGTTGGTGGTGACGCCATCGAGCAGTCCGGTGGCGGCCATTTCGGCGATGTCGGCGGTGTCGGCGGTATCGATGAAGAACTTCATGAAACGGGATCCCTTTGGATAGGCGGATGTTGCCGACGCCTATAGCGATGCGCCCCGCCGCCGCCTAGCTCTTCCCACCGTTCCGGCTTCCCATTGCAGGGCCCGCAACACCTCCCTATCCACGCGGACATGGCCCGTGCCCATGTCCTCCTGCTCAACCCCGCCCTCGGCCCGCTCGATTATCGCGCGGACCGCGAACATGTGGTCGAACCGGGCAGCATCGTGCTGGCGCCGCTCGGCCCGCGCCAGCTGATCGGGGTCGTGTGGGAAGAGGAAAGCCTGCCCTCGCACGACCAGGTCGGCGACAATCGCCTGCGACCGCTGCTCGGCGTCTATGACGTACCGCCGATCGCAGCACCGCTGCGCCGGCTGATCGAGTGGACGTCGGACTATTATCTGGCGCCGCCCGGCGCGGTGCTGCGCATGGCGCTGCCGTCGTCCAGCGCGCTCGACGGGGCTCGGACGATCACCGAATATCGCGCGACCGGCGAGCGGCCCGACCGGATGACGCCGCAGCGCGAACAGGCGCTCGACCGCATCGGTCAGCGGCAGGGGCTGATCCGCGAACTGGCCACCATCGCCGATGTGTCTGATGCGGTGATACGCGGCCTCGTCAAGACCGGCGCGATCGAGGCGGTCGAGGTATCGATCGATACGCCCTGGCCCGTACCCGACCCGGACCACGCTCCGCCGCATCTGTCCGACGAACAGCAGCTGGCGGCGGGTACGCTGTCCGACGCCGTGATCACGGAGGACTTCCACCCCTTCCTGCTCGACGGCATTACCGGCTCGGGCAAGACCGAGGTCTATTTCGAAGCAATCGCCGCCGCGCTGCGCCAGGACCGGCAGACGCTGGTCCTGCTGCCCGAGATCGCGCTGACCGAGCCCTTCCTCAAGCGGTTCGAGGCGCGTTTCGGCCATCTGCCGGTCGCCTGGCATAGCGAACTCCGCCAGTCGCAGCGGCGCCGTGCGTGGCGCGCCATATCGCGCGGCGAGGCGCGCGTCGTCGTCGGCGCGCGCTCGGCCTTGTTTCTGCCCTATCGCAATCTCGGACTAATCGTCGTCGACGAGGCGCATGAAACCAGCTTCAAGCAGGAGGACGGCGTTCTCTATCATGCGCGCGACGTCGCCGTGATGCGCGCCAAGCTGGAGGCGATCCCGATCGTGCTGGCCTCGGCGACACCGGCGATCGAGACGCGGCAGCAGGCCGCGATCGGGCGCTACACCGAGCTCAAGCTGACCTCGCGCCACGGCGTCGCCGAACTGCCGACGATCGAAGCGATCGACCTGCTGAGCGACCCGCCGCCACGCGGCCGCTGGATCGCACCGTCGCTGGTGCGCGCCCTGTCGGATCGGCTCGAACGCAAGGAGCAGAGCCTGCTCTTCCTTAACCGGCGCGGCTACGCCCCGCTGACGCTGTGCCGCACCTGCGGCCACCGCTTCCAATGCCCCAATTGCACCGCCTGGATGGTCGAGCATCGCCTGCTCGGTCGATTGCAATGCCACCATTGCGGCCATGTCATGGCGCCTCCGGCGGCATGTCCCGAGTGCAAGGACGAGGACAGCCTGGTCGCCTGCGGTCCCGGCGTCGAGCGCATCGCCGACGAGGTGAAGATGCTCTTCCCCGAAGCGCGCATCGCCATCGCCACCTCGGACACGCTCTCGACCCCCGCCAAGGCGGCCGAGTTCGTCGAGCGGATGGAGGCCGGCGACATCGACGTCGTCGTCGGGACCCAGTTGGTCACCAAAGGCTATCATTTCCCCGAGCTGACCCTCGTCGGCGTGATCGATGCCGATCTGGGCCTGTCGGGTGGCGACCTGCGCGCGGCCGAGCGCAGCTTCCAGCAGATTGCGCAGGTCGCCGGGCGCGCGGGGCGCGGCGAGAAGCCGGGCCATGTCTATATCCAGACCCATTCGCCCAAGGCGCCCGTCATCCAGGCGCTGCTGTCGGGTGACCCGCAGAGCTTCTACGATGCAGAGACGGAGGCGCGCCGGATGGCCGACGCTCCGCCCTTCGGCCGCTATGCCGCGATCATCATCTCATCGGAGAAGCTCGACGAGGCCGTCACCACCGCGCGGCTGATCGGCCGCACCTCGCCGGCCGTGGAGGGCATGCAGGTCTATGGCCCCGCCCCCGCCCCGCTGGCGATGCTGCGCGGGCGCCACCGCCAGCGCCTGCTTGTCCACGCCCGGCGCACGCTCGACGTGCAGCAGGTCATCCGCGACTGGCTGGGTAGCCTCGAATGGCCGCGTGGCGTCCGCGTGGCAGTCGACGTCGACCCCTATAGCTTCCTGTGACCGCCGACATGGGAGGCCCCTTGATGTTGCCGCCGCCAAGTGCTGAAACCCGTCCATGAAAGCCGGGGGCCTTTTTACCATCAGAACGATTCTGCTCGTCGCCGCGACCGTCGGCGCAGGCCTCCTGCTGGGCGATCCGGCCTGGGCATCGACCGCCGGCCCGGCGCAGAGCGGGGCGCTCGACCGGGCGATGACGACGATCGCGAGCGACGGCCGGCCATTGTCGCTGTCGCTTCAGATCCTGGTCCTGATGAGCCTGCTGACGGTGCTGCCGTCGCTGGTGCTGATGATGACCAGCTTCACCCGCATCATCATCGTGCTCTCGCTGCTGCGCCAGGCGCTGGGTCTGCAACAGACTCCGCCAAATCAGGTGCTGGTCGGGCTGGCGCTGTTTCTGTCGCTGTTCATCATGAAGCCGTCGATCGACCAGATGAACGCCACCGCCTTCAAGCCCTATGGCGCCGGACAGATTACGATCGAGGATGCCATCACGCGCAGCGGATCGGTCCTCCATCGCTTCATGGTCCTGCAGACCCGCCAGACCGACCTCAAGCTGTTCGCCGATCTCGCCAAGGCCCCGCGCTTCGCCCGCCCCGCCGACATTCCCTTCTCGATCCTGCTGCCGGCCTTCGTCACGAGCGAGCTGAAGACGGCCTTCCAGATCGGCTTCCTGATCTTCCTGCCTTTCCTGATCATCGATCTGGTGGTCGCGTCGACGCTGATGTCGCTCGGTATGATGATGCTATCGCCGGCCATTATTTCCATGCCTTTCAAGCTATTACTGTTCGTTCTTGTTGATGGATGGGCACTGACCATGGGCTCGCTCGCGGCGAGTTTCGCGACATGACGGCGACAGCCTTCCAAATGGCGCAGCGCGATGGATAGCGCCGCCTCACCCGAATATTTCATCGGCGTCGCGCAGCAGGCGATGTGGGTGCTCGCGCTGATCTCGACCCCCGTCCTGATCCCCGCGCTGATCGTTGGCATCATCCTCGGCATGATCCAGGCCGCGACCTCGATCAACGAGCAGACGCTCAGCTTCGTCCCCAAGCTGATCGTCGTCGGGGCGGCCCTCGCCATCTTCGGCGGAGCCATGCTGATGCTGCTCGCCGATTTCACCCGCGAGCTGTTCGCCCGCATACCGGACATGCTGCGGTGATACCCCAGGGCCTGGCCGGGGTCGAAACCCAGCTGTGGCTGTGGATGATCGCGATGATAAGGCCGGGCGCAGCCTTCATCGCCGCCCCGGTCTTCGGCGCGCCGCAGGTGCCGGTACAGGTCCGCGCGGTCGTCGCGCTTGCGCTCGGCATACCCGCCTTCGCGAACACGCCCTTCGTCATGCCCCTCGGCGGGATCGTGAGCATCGACGGCGTGTTCCTCGTTGCGGGCGAGGCGCTGATCGGACTCGCTCTTGGTTTTGCTGTGCAGATCGGCTTCTCGACCGCGCTGCTGGCGGGTGAAGTCGTCAGCAACGCCATGGGCCTCGGCTTCGCGGCAATGATGGATCCGGCGACGGGCGCCACCTCGCCGGCCGTGTCGCAATTTCTCTCGCTGCTGGCGATGTTCCTGTTCCTCGCGACCGGCGGCCACCTTCAGCTCGCGGCGATCATCGTCGAGAGCTACCAGGCGCTGCCGCCTGGCCAGGGCGGCCTTGGCGGCAGCAGCATACAGGGCCTCGTGCTGTTCGGCGGAGAGCTGTTTTCGGCGGGGCTTGCGATCGCCCTGCCCGTCGGTTTCGCGATCATTCTCGTCCAGCTGGTCATGGCGATGCTCGCGCGCTCGGCACCGCAGATGAACATCTTTGCGGTAGGTCTCCCCGCGACGCTGATGGCCGGGATAGTCCTGATCGCCATCGCCTCGCCGGTCATGGCCGACGGTATCGCCTCCTCGCTCCAGCGTGGTCTGGCCGAGGCGCGCATGCTCGCGGCAGGGAAATAGGCGATGGCCGACGGTCCCGAGGACGACGAAAAGACAGAAGCCCCGACAGCCAAGCGGCAGAAGGACGCGGAAGAAAAGGGCGACGTCCTCCAATCCCGCGAACTGGGTACTGCGCTGGTGATGATCGTCGGGGCGGCATGGATCGCCATGGCGGGTCCCTGGACGATCGGGTCGCTGAGGCAAATGCTCGCCAATGGCCTGTCCTTCGACGCCGGCTCGCTCGAACGCTTCGACCCGCTCTCGGCCTTCTTGTCGCTCGTCGTGACGGTGGCGCTGCCGCTGGTGGTCCTGCTCGGCCTCACCCTCGCCGCTGCTATCGCCGCACCTGCGCTCCTGGGATCGCTCGGCTTTCGCTGGTCGGCGCTCGGGTTCAAGGCGAACAAGCTCAACCCCGCCGCCGGCCTGAAGCGGATGTTCGGCACGCAGGGCCTCATCGAGCTGGGCAAGGCCCTGCTCAAGATCCTTGTCCTCGGCGCGGTCGGCTATTGGCTGCTGATGGACCAGATCGCGAGCATCGTGACGCTCGGTCGGCAGGATCTGCGAACCGCGCTCGACGAACTTGGCTCGTCTTTCACCTTCGCGGTGCTGGTGATGACGATGGCGCTGGCGATCGTCGCCGGCGCAGACATTCCTGCGCAGATCTTCCAGCGCGCCAAAAGGCTGCGCATGTCGAAGCAGGAGATCAAGGAAGAAGGCAAGCAGGCCGAAGGCTCCCCCGAGATGAAGGCTGCGATCCGGTCGAAGCAGATGCAGGCTGCCAAGGGATCGGCGCGCAAGGCGGTCATCGATTCCACCGTCGTGCTGACCAATCCGACCCATTTCGCGGTGGCGCTCCGCTATCGGCCCGGTTTCGATGCAGCCCCCGTCGTTCTCGCGCGGGGACGCGGCGCGACCGCACAGGCAATCAGGGAGCTCGCGACCGAGAATGCCGTGCCGCTGCTGTCCTATCCGCAACTGGCGCGTGCCATCTATTACACGAGCCGATCGGGTCAGATGATCCGGGAAGACTTGTTCATCGCGGTCGCCGCCATTCTCGCCTTCGTCTTCAACCTCGACCGGGCGATGGCAGAAGGCATCGTCCAGCCCGATGTCGACGTGCCCGCGGGCGCCCGGTTCGACGAGGAAGGCCGCAAGATCGGCTGACCCCGCATAAGCTCAACGCCGGGACATGGTTAGCGCCCGTTAGGAAAATTAAAGGGATTGAGCCGCTAAAACCTCCACCCGACAGGTCGTTACAGCCCATAGCGAGGTGGTGAAGAGAAATGGTTAGCTCGGTCGGTTCAACGATCCTTACTTCGCTGGGCGCGTCCAGCATCGACACCGCGTCGCTGGTGGATCAGCTGGCCACGGCGGCGATCTCGGACAAGCAGAAGATTTTGACCGCGCGGGAAACCGCCAACACCGCCAAGATCTCCGACCTCGCCAGCGCGATCAGCTCGATCAACGCCTTTTCCACTTCGCTTTCGACGCTGATATCCGGCGGTACGCTCTACACCCAGCCGACCAGCTCGAACACATCGGTACTTCAGGCGTCGGCGCAGGCTGGCGCACGGCTCAACGGTCTGTCGGCTTCGGTGCGGGTCGAAAAACTCGCCATGGCGCAGACCATGACGGCAGCCCCGCTGACCGGGGCATCGAGCGCGGTCGGCACCGGCACGCTCGAGCTCAAGGTCGGCAGCCAGACCAAGACGATCACGATCGATTCGACCAACAACACGCTCGCCGGGCTTGCCAAGGCGATCAAGGACAGTGGGCTGGGTGTTTCGGCCAGCATCGTCACCGATGCAAGCGGCGCGCGCCTCGTCGTCAAGGGTGCGACCGGTTCGGCCAATGCCTTCTCGCTCAAGATGACGAGCGGAACGGCGGGTGAACTCGATCGCTTCGCTTATGATCCAGCCACCTATGATCCCGATGCCATCACCGGGCTGACTCTGCAGCAGGCTGCACAAAATGCCGAACTGATCGTCGACGGCGTCGCGGTCAGCAAGGCGACGAACTCGATCACCGACGTGATCGAGGGCGTGAAGCTCGACCTTATGTCGGCGTCGCCCGGAACCACCATCACGATCGGATCGACCCAACCGGTCGATGCGATCAAGCAGGCCGTCACAGACTTTGTCGATGCGTTCAACGAGATGCGCACCACCTTGCGCACGATGACCGGGACCGACGGATCGCTGCGTAGCGACACCGGCATCCGGTCGCTCGTCCAGCGGCTGAGCTCGCTCACCTCGACCCGACTGACCTACGCCACCGACGGCAGCCCGACGACCCTCGCCGAAATCGGCGTGTCGACCAATCGCGACGGCAGCCTCACCCTCGACACCGGCCGGCTGGCTTCGATCATGTCGAGCAATCCGTCCGCAGTCGAAGCAATGTTCAACCCCAGCCAGCGCAGCGACAATCCGCTGATCCAGATCACCAGCGCCGTCGGCAAGACCAAGGGCGGTGTGTACACCGTGACGAATGCAACCCCGGGCACCAGTTCCTCGGCGGCCTCGGCCACGCTCAATGGGGGCTTCACCCTGCCGCTCGGTGCCACCGGGGTCCAGGCCTCCTTCACCTCGGCAGCCTATGGTCTGTCTTTCGACATTCTCGGATCGGTCAGCACCGCGACGATCACGATCGACAGCGGGCTGCAGGGCGCGCTCGACGCGATCAAGACCGAGCTTACCGCCTCGTCGGGCCAGCTGACGGCGTCACAGAGCCGGCTTGAAAGCGAGAAAGCAGCGATCGCCGACGACAAGGAGAAGTTGACCACCAAGGACACTGCCTATCGGGCGCAGCTGACCGCGCAATATACGCGCATGCAGTCGTCGCTGTTCGCCCTCACCTCGACCCAGAACTATCTGACGCAGCAGATCAAGCTGTGGACGAACGACAGCAGCAGTTAAGCTGGAAACCCCGCGATCAAGAGGGCTGAAGCATGTATATGAGTAACGGTTACGGCGCCACGGGCGGCGCAAAGATGGCCTATCAGAACGTCGACATCGAAGCACGCGTACTCGCGGCGACGCCCCATCAATTGATCGGCATTCTCTTCGAGGAGCTGACCAAGGCGCTCGAGATCATGGTCGCGGCGCAGCGCGTCGGCAACCGCGCGAAGATCATCGACAAGCAGGCCCGCGCGTCGAACATCCTGCTCGCTCTCGAAACCAGCCTCGACTTCCGCAACGGCGGTGAGATCGCGCTCAACCTGGCGCGCATCTATCGCGAAGCGCGTCGGCTGGTCCAGCTCGGCGGCCGCAGCCACGATCCCGAGGCGGTCGAGCGCGCCGGCCTGCTGCTCAAGGACATCGTCGAGGCGTGGGAACAGATCGGCTGATCTTTACCCGGCGTTAACCCCGACCGGGGCAGATTACCCTGGTCAGGAGACCGAGATGGCCTATTTCAACCGCAAGACCGTGCAGGATCCCGCTCCCTTCAAGGAGCGGCGCGTGAAGGGCAAGGTCGTGCGCTTCTCGGCCGACGCCACCGCAGAACATGTCCCCTCTCCCGCCCATGCGCTGCAGCAGATGCTTGCCGAGCGGACGGCTGACGGGTTCATCACCGATCCGGTCGCCCGCCATCGTGCGCTGGCGAAGTTCATCGGCACGGCGGTCTTGCTGTGGGGCGGGATGGCGGCGGCCCTGATCTCGATGATGGCGATGACGCGCTGAGCCAAGGCTCAGTCGTCGTCCAGCTTCGCCCCCTCGACCTTCCTCATCAGGATCGCGCGCTCTTTCTCGTCGCGCTTGCGCTCGGCCTTCGTCCGGCCGAATTTCGCACGGTTCGCCTCCGCCTGAACCTTTGCCTCGACCCGCGCTTTCGCTTTGCGAAGCTTGTTGAGATTGACGACATCACCCATAACCCGATTGTGCCCCGGCGGCACATGCGAGGCAATACCGAGGCGATCCCGACGCGCTGGGGCTGTGCCTCTTCACCTAAAGCGCTTCCACCAAATGCGATCAGGGCTTAAGGCGCGCCTGATGCA
>JAIYAJ010000156.1 GCA_027489105.1 Zymomonas sp.
CTCGAAGAGGTCGGCCAGCAATTCTCGGTCACCCGCGAGCGCATCCGGCAGATCGAAGCGAAGGCGCTGCGCAAGCTCAAGCATCCGAGCCGCAGCCGCAAGATGCGCAGCTTCCTCGACCAGTAAGCGAAGCCGCCAGCAACCAAACCGGACAGCCCCGGCTCCGACAGGAGACCGGGGCTTTTCTTTGGCATGGACCACCCAGCGGGCCTGACAGCGCCTTCCCCCTGTGCTTTCGTGGCAACGCCCCGTCCAATAATCGCGTCGCTGACGCCGATGTCAGCGCCATCCGTTGACGGCGGCCACCCGGCTGATAGCGCTGCCTCAAACATAAAGTCCGCAGAGAGGGCGTGGGCCAGCAAAAGGGGTTTGCCACCATGTCTACCGATCGTTCGATGTCCATTCGCCTCGCACTGCTCGCCAGCGCGATGCTTCTCCCCTCGCTTTCCTCGCAGGCCTCTGCACAAGCGGCCGCCGATGAAGGCGCGGACAGCGCCGAGATCGTCGTCACGGCCACCCGCCGCGCAGAGAATATCAAGGACGTGCCCGTCGCGGTGACCGCGATCGGCGGCGAAAAGCTCGCGGTGATCAACTCCAGCGGCCTCGACATCCGCTTCCTGTCGGCGCGCACGCCGAGCCTGCAGATCGAAAGTTCGTTCGGACGCACCTTCCCGCGCTTCTACATCCGCGGTCTCGGCAATACCGATTTCGACCCCAACGCCGCCCAGCCGGTCTCGGTGGTCTATGACGACGTCGCGCTCGAAAACCCGATGCTCAAGAGCTTCCCGGTGTTCGACCTGGCCAGCGTCGAAGTGTTGCGCGGCCCGCAGGGCACATTGTTCGGCCGCAACACCCCGGCCGGCGTGGTCAAGCTCAATTCGGCCAAGCCGAGCGACACGTTCGGCGGTTATGGCAGTATCAGCTGGGGCACGTACAACACCGTCAATGCCGAGGCAGCGATTACCGGACCGATCGGCGAAGGCCTCAACTTCCGCGCTTCGGGGCTGTTGCAGCGCCGCGACGACTGGGTCACCAACACCGCCTCCCCGACCCTCGCCGACCGCAAGCTCGAAGGCTATCGCGACCTCGCCGGCCGCTTCCAGCTCGGCTATGAATCAGGCGGGTTCAGCGCGCTGTTCAACGTTCATGGCCGCGATCTGGACGGCACGCCGCGCGTCTTCCGCGCCGGCCTTTTCCAGCAGGGCAGCAACCGCTTCTCTGCCGGTTTCAAGAAGGACCGCGTCTCGCTCGACGGCCTGACCAGCCAGGATCTCAAGCAATTCGGCGCCAATGCCCGGTTGGAATGGGCGATCGACGGCGTCGGCACGCTGTTCTCGACCACCGCCTATGAGAAGGCCAATGTCGAGAGCACCGTCGATATCGACGGCGCCGCGACCTATGGCTTCCCCGCACTCGGCCTCGGTGTGGCGCTGTTCCCGGTGAACACCGGGGGGCGCACCAAGCCCAAGGAATTCAGCCAGGAACTGCGCTTCGCCAGCGAGGATCTGGGCGGTTTCCGCTATCAGGTCGGCGCTTATTATTTCGACCAGAATCTCGACTATAGCGAATATGCCTATGACGGCACCGGCACGCGCGTCAGCAATATCCTGCACGACAACAAGAACCGGAATATCGGCCTGTTCGCCTCGGGCGAATATAAGGCGAGCGACGCCCTCACCCTGCGCGCCGGCATCCGCTATTCGCACGACAAGAAGCGCGACACTATCGCGCTCGACCCGGCGCTTGCGGCATCCAGCGTTGCTTCGCAGCTGATCGCGGTTTCGCTCCCGCTGACCAACCGGGTGAAGGCGAGCAATGTCAGTTGGGACGCCAGCGCGACCTATGCGATCACCCCCGACATCAACGCCTATGCCCGTTTCGCCACGGGCTATCTCGGCCCGGCGATCCAGGATCGCGTGACCTTCTTCAGCACGCCCTCGATCGCGCGCAAGCAGACGACGATCTCGGGCGAAGCCGGTTTCAAGGGCGCGCTGGCCGGCGGGCTCTTCACCTTCGACATCGACGGCTACTGGTACCGTACCAAGGACCTGCAGCTGACGGCGGTCGGCGGTGCGGTCAATTCGGCGCGGTTGCTGAACGCCGACAAGGCGGTCGGCTACGGCCTGGAGACGACGCTGGAATTGCGGCCGAGCAGCCAGTTCGCGCTGACAGCCGGCGGCAGCTGGAACTTCACCGAGATTCGCGACAAGTCCATCGCCGTCGCGCCCTGCGGATCGCTCTGCACCGTCACCGATCCGCTCAACGCCGGGGGTCTCGCCATCATCGACGGCAATGATCTGCCACAGGCGCCGCGCTACGTCGCCAACGTGACCGCACGCTATTCGATCCCGGTCAGCGGTGGCGAAATCTATGCCTATACCGACTGGGCCTATCGCAGCCGGGTTAACTACTTCCTCTACGAAGCGCTCGAATTCCGGGGACGGTCGCTGCTCGAAGGCGGCCTGCGGGTCGGCTACAAGGCCGACGCCCAGTGGGAAATCGCTGCGTTCGCGCGCAACATTACCAACCAGATTCGCAGCGTCAGCGCGATCGACTTCAACAATCTGACGGGCATGATCAACGAACCCCGCATCATTGGCGTCGAATTGCGCAAGAGCTTCTGAATCTCATGGCGCCGCTGCCAACCTGGTCGCGGCGCCATATTTCAGAACTGAAATTAATGCGAGTGGTTCGCATTAGCTATTGCACTGCCGAATCGATCGGGTTAGCCGGACTCGGTGAACAGTCCAGTCGACATCCCCATGAACGCTCCCAAAGCGCGTCCTGAACCGAAGCCACGCCCGGCATCCAAGCCTTGGTATCGCTCGCGTGGCTGGTGGCTGAAGCAGTTCCACAACTGGCACTGGATGAGTGCGGCGGTGTCGCTGATCGGCATGCTGTTGTTCGCAGCGACCGGTTTCACCCTGAACCACGCCGCCACGATCGGCGCTTCTCCGACAACCAAGACCCTTTCCGCGCAACTGCCCGCGCAACTGCTGCCGAGCCTTGTCCCTCCTCCACGCGCCGACGCCCCGCTGCCCGCTGCTGTCGCAGCCTTCGTCGACGATCGGCTGCATCTCAGCTCCGGCGACAAGCCCGCCGAATGGTCGGACGGCGAAGTCTATGTCGCCCTGCCCCGTCCGGGCGGCGACGCCTGGGTCAGCATCGACACGACGACCGGCGCGATCAGCGGGGAGCTGACCGACCGCGGCTGGATCAGCTGGGCAAACGACCTGCACAAAGGCCGCAACGCCGGAAGCGCCTGGAGCTGGTTCATCGACATCTTCGCCATCGCCTGCGCGTTGTTCACGCTGACCGGGCTGATGCTTCTCTACATGCACGCCAAGCCGCGCCGTTCGACCTGGCCCCTCGTCGGCCTGGGCCTGATCGCGCCACTGCTGATCATCCTGTTCTTCGTTCATTGAGGATACGCCATGCGCGCCACGCCCCTGCTTCTGCTCGGCTCCACCATCGCAGCCCCGGCCTTTGCCGCCGGAACGGTCACCGTCTCGGTGCCGCAGCTCAAGGTCGCCGAATATCACCGCCCTTATGTCGCGATCTGGCTCGAACCCGTCGGTGGCGGCCCCATCCGCACGCTGTCGCTCTGGTACCAGGTCAAGAAGAACAGCGGCGAGCCCGGCACCAAATGGCTGTCGGACCTGCGCGCCTGGTGGCGCAAGGGCGGCAAAAGCATGACCATGCCCGCCGACGGCGTCAGCGGCGCCACCCGCGCACCCGGCAATTACACGGTCGCGATACCCGATGACGTCCGCCCCGGCAGCTACACGCTCAACGTCGAGGCAGCCCGCGAAACGGGCGGGCGCGAACTGGTGACGCTGCCGATCACCCTGCCCGCCAATCCCGCCCGCGCGACCGGCAAGACCGAGCTCGGCGCCATCACTCTCGCCGCCCGC
>JAIYAJ010000360.1 GCA_027489105.1 Zymomonas sp.
CGCCGTCACCCTCGCCGCCCGCTGAAAAGGACCGACCATGCGTAACACGACCCGCTTCCTGACCGCAGCCCTTCTGGTCGCGCTGCCGTCACTCGCTTCGGCGCACCGGCAATGGATGGTCCCGAACGCGACCGTCTTTTCGGGGACGAACAATTGGGTAACGGTAGATGCTGCTGCATCGAACGACCTGTTCTTCGCCGATCATCAGCCCATGCGCCTTGAGGGCGTCAAGGCCTGGGCGCCCGATGGCTCCGAGGCGAAGATCGAGAATGCGGCGACGGGCCGCTATCGCTCGGTATTCGACGTCAAGCTCGACAAGCCCGGCACGTGGAAGATCGGCACCTACACCAACAGCGTGACCGGCAGCTTCAAGGTCGATGGCGAGGAAGTCCGCGTGGGCGGCCGTCCGCGCGGCCCCGCCGGTATGGGGGCGCCGGGAATGCCGGCAGCACCGGGTGCAGCGCCGCAGCGGCCTCCGGTCCAGTCGGTCGACGACATCCCGGCCAATGCGACCGACGTCAAGCTGACGCAGATGATCGCCCGCAACGAGATCTACGTCACCGCCAATCAGCCGAGCGACGCCATCCTCAAGCCCAGCGGGGCTGGCATCGAGTTTCAGCCGATCACCCATCCCGACGAACTGGTCGTCGGCGAGCCGGCGAGCTTCCGCTTCCTGATCGACGGAAAGCCGGCCGCCGGCCTCAAGCTCAGCGTGGTTCCGGGCGGCAAGCGTTATCGCAACGACGATGGCGCGCGCGAGATTGTCACCGGCGCAGACGGGATCGCGAAGGTCGACTGGCCCGAGCCGGGCATGTACTGGATCAACGCAACGGCGACCGACGACAAGCCCACCGCCCCCCGCGCGACGAGCCGCCGCTTGTCCTACACCACCACCGTCGAGGTGCTGCTGCCCTGAGCCTGCGCATCGCCCTGCCCGCCCGGATCGACAGCGACGCCCTGCGAAACGTCGATCCGGGGCAGCCAGTCGCCCTCTTGTCGGGTAAGACGATGGGAACGGCCTGGTCAGTTCGCTATGTCGCGCCGGGCGGACTGTCCTCGTCCAGGGCTGGCGCAGCGATCGAGGAGACGCTGGAGCGGATCATCGCCGAGATGAGCCAGTGGCGTTCGGACTCGCTGATCACCGCGTTCAACCGCGCGGCGCAAGGGACCGAGCTTCGGCTGCCTGCCGACTTTCGCACCGTGCTGGACGTGGCCCTCGACGTCGCCCGGCGCAGCGATGGGGCGTTCGATCCCACCATGGGCCGGCTGGTCGACCTCGCCGGCTTCGGACCCGCGGAACCCGCAGACGAGCCGACGAGCTTTACCGACGCCCTCCGCTGCACTGGTTGGAAACGCCTGCCCTATGCCGGCGGACGGATCGTGCAACCGGGCGGACTGGCGCTCGACTTTTCTGGCGTTGCCAAGGGCCATGCGGTCGATGCCGTCGCCGACCGGCTGGCGCAGGAGGGTGTGACGCATATGCTGGTCGAGATCGGCGGCGAACTGGTCGGCTGCGGAGTCCGCCCGGACGGACAGCCCTGGTGGGTCGATCTCGAAGCGCCCCCCGGCCTGCCGGTGCCGCCGCTGCGGATCGCGCTGCACGGCATGGCGGTAGCAACGTCGGGCAATTATCGCCGGGGCAACCACATGCTCGATCCGACGACCGGATCGCCGATCGTCAATGGCGTGCGCTCGGTTTCGGTCCTGCACGACAAAGCCGCCTATGCCGACGCCTGGGCCACCGCGCTGACCGTGCTGGGTCCCGACGCCGGCCTGCGCCTGGCCGAGCGCGAGGGGCTGGCCGCGCGGATCGTCGCAGACACGGAGTTGCTGAGCCCTGCACTGCGCGAAATGCTCGAATAACGTCCGGGGCCCCTTGCCCCTCGCCCTCATCGGGGCCATAGGGCCGGAAAATCTCCAACCAAGAGGCCGCGATGAAGACCCGCGTCTATGTCACTCTCAAGGGTGGCGTTCTCGATCCCCAGGGCAAGGCGATCCACAATGCGCTCGGCTCGCTCGGCTTTTCCGGCGTCAACGATGTGCGCGCGGGCAAGCTGATCGAACTCGACCATGACGACGGCGTCAGCGATGCCGATCTCGAGGCGATGTGCCGCAAGCTGCTCGCCAATACGGTGATCGAGAATTTCCGCATCGAGCGGGCCTGAGCGCGGGAGCCGACATCATGAAGAGCGCGGTCATCGTCTTTCCGGGGTCCAATTGCGATCGTGACCTCGCCGTCGCCATTCGGAACGTCACCGGCCGCGCGCCGGACATGCTGTGGCACCGTGAGACCGAACTGCCCGACGGCATCGGCCTGATCGCGGTCCCCGGCGGCTTTTCCTATGGCGACTATCTGCGATCCGGCGCGATGGCGGCCCGTTCGCCGATCATGCGCGCGATCGTCGAGGCGGCCGGACGCGGGGTGCCGGTGATCGGCATCTGCAACGGCTTCCAGATCCTGACCGAAGCCGGCCTGCTGCCGGGTGCGCTGATGCGCAACCAGGGACTCGACTTCGTCTGTCGCGACGTGGCGCTGACCGTCGAGAACAGCCAGTCCGCCTTCACCGCGCGCTATGCGCAGGGTGAAACGGTCCGCTTCCCGGTCGCGCATCATGATGGCAATTTCAACGCCGACGCCGAGACGCTCGATCGCCTCGAGGGCGAAGGCCGCGTCGCCTTCCGCTATGCCGAGCCGGTCAACGGCTCGGCGCGCAACATCGCGGGGATACTCAACGATGGCGGCAACGTGCTGGGCATGATGCCGCATCCGGAACGCGTGATCGAAGCCGCGCACGGCAATGACGATGGCCGCCGCCTGTTCGAGGGGCTGCTGGAGACGGTTGCGTGACGCATGGAGCGGGCTGCCTCTGCGGAGCGGTCCGGTTCACGATCGCAGCCGATCCGCTCGGCGCGCGCACCTGCTGGTGCCGCCTGTGCCAGTATCTCGGCGCCGGCACCGCCACCGCCAATGTCGTCTTCCCCCGCGACAAGGTCAGCTGGACCGGCGAAATCCGCTATCATGAGACAGTCGCGGACAGCGGCAATCATATGCGGCGGGGTTTCTGCCCGGAATGCGGGACACCGCTCACCAGCGAGGCTCTCGAACGCCCGCACCTTATCTTCCTGCGGATCGGCGCGCTCGACGACCCCGATCTGATCGGTCCCGAGATGACGCTGTGGACCTCGCAGGCCCCCGACTGGGCCTGCATCTCCGACAGCCTCCCCCGCTTCGACGAACAAGCGCCACCGGTCGCATGACGGCCGCTACGCTGCCCGCCTATCTGGCGGCTGCGATCTGCGAAATCGCCGGCTGCTTCGGCTTCTGGGCGTGGCTCCGCCTCGGCAAGCCCGTCCATTGGGCGCTGGGCGGCACGGCACTCCTCGTCCTGTTCGCGCTGTTCCTCACCCGCATCGAAAGCGAAACCGCCGGGCGGGCCTTCGCCGCTTATGGTGGCGTCTATATCTGCGCCTCGCTCGGCTGGATGTGGGCGGTCGAGGGGGCCCGGCCCGACCGGTGGGATATGCTCGGCGCCCTGCTCTGTATCGCCGGGGCGGCGGTCATCCTGCTGGGGCCGCGAACCGCCTGATCAGACCTGCGTCCGGAACGGCGTGAAATCGGTATGCGCGTCGAACAGGTCGACGCCCTCGCGCGTCTTGAGGAAGTTGACGACGACATAGGTCAGCGGGGTCAGCAGCACCTCCCAGCTGACCTTCAGCACCCATTGCGTCACCAGCACCTTCAGCACCAGCGACGGGGTCCAGCCCATCGCACCCCAGAAGGCGAGCGGATAGAAGATCAGGCTGTCGACGCCCTGCCCCGCGATGGTCGAGCCGATCGTCCGCATCCACAGATGCTTGCCCCCGGTCGCGAGCTTCATCTTGGCGAGGACATAGCTGTTGACGAACTCCCCCGCCCAGAAGGCGGTTATCGACGCGAAGACGATCCGGGGCACCTGCCCGAAGACCTGCTCATAAGCCGCCTGCCCGGTCCAGTCGGCGGCCGGCGGAAGTGCCACCACAACCCAGCTCATGAAGGCCATGAACAGCAGCGCCACCGTGCCCGCCCAGATGCAGCGACGTGCGCGGGCATAGCCATAGACCTCGGTCAGCACGTCACCCAGGACATAGCCGATCGGAAAGAAGAGAATGCCTGCGCCGAACGGCCAGGCACCGAGCCCCGGCAGATCGACCGTCGCCACCTTGCCCGCGCCGAGTACGTTGGACAGCAAAAGGATGGTGACGAACGCCGCCATCACGAAATCGAAATAGCGGAAGTGCCGCCCCTTATAGGCTTCGGCATCCTGGACGGCGGGCTGGACGGCGGGCGCGGCGGCAAGGCTTTCGTTCATGACCCCACACTAACCACGTTCCATCTGCGCGCAATCCACGCTATCGGCATCGCTGCGCGCGCCCGTAGCTCAGTTGGATAGAGCACGAGCCTTCTAAGCTTGGGGTCACAGGTTCGAATCCTGTCGGGCGCGCCAGATGCCGCCATTTTATGCCGCTAGATGCCCTAGAGCCGCACTCACTTCGACGATCGAAGAGGCGGCAAATATCTGGCTGCAGATGCGACGGCGGACTGCGGAGCATCCTTTGGCTCCCAAGCGGCGACGCTACGCACTTTGATCATCATCGACAAATCCGCGCGATGGCGACCGTTGCCGGCATTTGGGCGGAGCGATTCAAATTGCATAGCGCCGATATCGGGTTAATTATGTGACGATGTATCATTTCTCGGCGGACTTATGTGGGCTTCTTTGCGACTGGAAACACGGCTGATCTCTCGTGACCGTGGCGCGATCGTCACGACCCTGACCCTCGCCGTCCTTCTGGTGACAGCCTTTCTAGCCGGACTTCGCGCGGACCAGTCGGAGACTTCCGCGCTCAAGTCCGCAGCGCAGCAGGTGCAAGCCGAATGGAACGCCCAGCCACCCGTCAATCCGCACATGGCCGCGCATTACGGCATTCTCGTCTATCGTCCCCGCGCGCCGCTCCAGGCGATTGACGCAGGGGCGCTACCCTATCAGGGCTCTGTGACCTTCCTCGAAGCCCACAAGCGCAACGCGCCTATGCTTTCACCGGCATCGGTACGCAACGCCGACAGTCGCTATGGCGGCACGCGCTTTTCGCCGCTGCTCCAGATCGCGGGCGGGTTCCTGGTGCTGGTGCTCGGGTTCCTGATCGGCTCCCGCGAGGCTCGCCACGGCATGACGCTGCTGCTGCGCGGGGCCGGTGTACGTGGCACCGCATTTGTTGGGGCCAAGGCACTGGCGACGCTGGGTCTTGTGGTGCTGGCAGCGGCACCGTCAATCGTCTTTGCCGCGCTGACCATCGGTGGCGGTGATCCAGGCGCGCGGTTCGCAGCGCTTGCCAGCGCGTCACTCATCCACCTGATGATCTTGGCCAGCGCCGGCGTTGCCGCAGGATTATGGTTGGGTGCCGCCCGCTTCGGGCTGGCGGCGATCACCTTTGTCTGGGCGATGAGCGTGATGATCCTCCCCCGCATCGCCGACACCGTTGCCGAACGCGTCGCGCCGCTCACCGAGCGGGCGCTGACCGCGCAGATCCAGGCAGACTTCGCGCTAGGCCCCGACGGCCATGGCGAAAATGATGCCAATGCTCTGTTCGAGAAACGCGTCCTCGTCCAATATGGCGTGACCCGGAAGGAGGACTTGCCGGTCAATCTGGACGCGCTGCTGATGCAGGCAGACGAGGATTATCGCGGATCGGTCTACGACCGCCGGCTGGCCGAGGCGGACGCGGTGCGCCAGCGGCAGGACGCGATCCGCAGCTTGGCATGGGCGTTCGGCCCTACACCCGCCATGCTCGATCTGTCGGAGCGGATCGCGGGCGCCGATGCCAGCACGCAGCGCCGGTTCGATGTGACCGCGGAGGCATTCCGGCGCGATCTGATCGGTCGGCTCAATCGCCACATGGCGGAGAATTCAAGGACAGGCGATTGGGAGTGGACGCCCGCAGACCGCTATTTTGCAAGCTTCACTGCTTTCAACCCCACCACGCCACGTCTGCGTAACGATCTGCCCGGACTGATGCCAGCTGCTGCAACACTGAGCCTATGGGCTGCAGTGGCCGGACTGGCGCTGCTGTTCGCGGCGCGTCGTTTCGACCGGAGCGCGCAGTCATGATCGGAGCGCTGGTTAGGCTTGACGCACGGTTGATGTGTCGATCGACGGCGGCATGCATATTGACGCTGCTGTTGGCGGTGACCGCTGGCCTGGCACTGGCAAGCGGTCTGGAATGGCGTGACCGCTATGTCAGTGCAGCCGATGCCGCGCGTGAACAGGTAGCAAAGGACGCAACCCTATTGCGCGACGTCTATACCGGCATCGAACGGGGCACCGTCATACCCACGGACGACAGCACTTATGACGGCGTCGGCAAATATGTTCCCGATCCCCGCGACCCCTATGTCGCGGGCTATTATCATACGTTGCTGGCCGAGTTGGAAGCCGGGCCGCTTCTGGGGCTGGCCACGGGAAGCTCCGAACTGCGCGCGACCCACCACAAGCTGAAGACAGTGCCGCTCTACGCCTTGTTGAGGATCGGGGAGCCGGCCGAGCGCGTCAATCCGGGCGCACTTGCCGCCGGCCGGTTCGACCTGTTGGCCTTCATCATGTTCCTTTGTCCGCTGGCGCTCGCCGTGCTGCTGTTCGATGCGACAGCGCGCGAGCGCGAGGGCGGGATAAGCCCTTTACTCGCAGGGCTCGGTGCGAGCCAGCGCGAGTTGCTGCTGGCACGCGCGGTCACACGCGGCGGCCTCGTGATCGGTATCGCCGTGATCGGGTCGCTGATCGGCATTGCGCTGGCTGGCGCATTTGGCAGCGCCGCCGGCTTCTGGTGGATCTTGGGCACGATTGCCTATCTCCTGTTCTGGACAGCATTGTTGCTGCTGGTCGCGTCGACGGGACTGAGCGTTGTGGGCTCGGCTGCAGTGGCGGTCGCACTCTGGGTCGCGCTGCTGCTGGTGTTGCCCGGCCTGACCGAACGGGCACTGCGTCCCGATGGCCTGCTGGAACCCCGGGCACTCGCCGATGCCGATGTGCGCCGCGTTCTGCGGGTAGAAGGCGGCCCCGATGCGATCGCGGCGACGATAGCCCGGGTTGCGCGCGAATATTGGGGTGTCGACTTTGCGACAGCGCCCATATGCGCCCAGCGCGATGGCGTGATCGATGAATATGTCCGCCGCCGACTGGCCGACGAACGCTATGCTGCCGCGATGCGGCAAGGCGCAGCGCGCGAAGCGTTGTTCGACCAGCGGCTCGACCGCTGGGGCTGGCTCGCACCGGGGCTCGCCTTTCGCCGGGCGATGGAACAGGTCGCGGGCAGCGACCCCGCCCGGCAGCGGACGTTCGAACTGGCGGTGATCGACTATCACGCGGCCCGGCGCAATCAGGTCACATCCGCCATCTTGGAATGCAAGCGGTTAGACCGCGCGGCATTCGAGGCTGTTCGCGCTTTCCATTTCGATGAACCGACGGAACAGATCGCGCTGTTCACCGGGATCATCGCCGTAATCGGCTTTGCGGCGCTGTTTGCAGCCGCAGCGCTGCGGCCGCGTTCACTGCTGCGCTGAGGGTTCAGCCGGCGGCTTCCAGAAAAAAGCGCCGCTCGATCTCCTCCGCCGACAGGTTGGCGGGATCGAGCGTCAGCGCGATCTTTCCCCGGCTCATCACCAGCACTTCGCTGGCTACTTCGCGGGCGCGCCAGATATCGTGTGTGGCCATCAGCACGCCTACGCCCGCCGCCGCCGTCCGCCTGAGCGCCTCGTTGAATTCGGCCGCCGCGTGCGGATCAAGGCCGCTGGTTGGCTCGTCGAGCAGCAGCAGCGACGACTGGCGGCTGAGCGCAAGCGCCAGGCCGACCTTTTGCCGCCTCCCCTTCGAATAGGTCACCGCGCGCCGGCCGAACGCTTCGGAGGGAAGGCCCGCAGCAGCCAGAGCGGCATCGAGATTATCGGCGGAAAGTCGCATTCCGGAGCCGATTTCCAGCAGATGCGCGAGATTTTCCCTCCCACTCAACTCCTCATAAAGGGCGACGTTTTCAGGCAGATAGGTCGTCACACACCGAGCCTGATCGGGCGCGGATACAAGGTCCGTCCCGCCAACCCGGATCGTCCCGCTGTCAGGGGTGATGAACCCCGCGCACAGCTTCATCGTCGTGCTCTTCCCCGCGCCGTTCGGACCGAGCAGCGCGACGATCGACCCGGCCGGTACGCTGAAGGACAGGCCATCTACCACCGTCCGGTTCCCATAATTCTTGGTGACGGCGTCGAGGGTCAGGGCTGACTGTGTCATGACGAGGCTCCGAACCGACGGCTGAGCGTGAACAGGAACTGGCGGGGCGCCAGCGGATAGAGTGCGAACAAGTTGGTGACATAGCTGTTGCTATTGGTCACGTTGTTGACGTTCAGCCCCAGCCGCCAGCAGTCGGCAAGTTCATAGGCGACGCCAAGGTCAAGCCTCGCATTGGGTGGAATGAAGATGGTGGAAGGCAGGCTAGCCTGTATGCGGCTAGCATAGGTCAGGCCGGCGTTCGCGCTCAGCCCTTTCAATACGCCATCGTCGACGCTGTAGCGGACGAAGGCGGATGCACTGTGTTCCGGCGCGGCAGGCAATTGTTGGCCGAAGTTGGCGTCGGTCTTCTCCGCGACCCGTGTCCGGTTCCAGGCGTAGGTCAGAATCATATCGAGGTGGGGCAGCACCCGCCCGGTCAGGTCGAACTCTGCTCCGCGGCTGGTCTGCTCGCCCACCGCGATCGACTGGGCGAAATTACCGACATCAGGGATGACGACATTCGATCGCCGTATATCGAAATAGGCGAGTGTCGCCAAAGCCCGGCCACCGAACAGTTTCTGGCGAACGCCGGCTTCATATTGGCGAACCTGGTCGGGCGGAAACACTTCGCCATCACTGTCGAGCGCGAAGCTGGGCGAGAAGCTCTTGGCCCAGTTGGCGAACAGGATGCTATCGTCAGCGATCGACCAGGTCACGCCCAAGCGGGGCGACGGCTGGCTGTCGCTGATCCGGTCGCCGGAACCGTTGAAGATGCTTTCGTTTGTCTGCCAGTCATAGCGCAGCCCCGCCAGCACCGCGAGACGCGGTGTGATCTGGCTGAACACTTGGCCATAGACGGCATCACCCTGATAGGTGAAAAATCCCGAAAATTGCGGCTCCAGCGGCACAATTCCGGCGGGTGGGTTCACGGGATCTAGGACGTCCAGCGGTGGCAGCGCCCGACCCGATATGGCGTAGTCGTATCGGTTCTGGAACCGCTCATAACCGGCTAGAAAGACGGTCTCCACGCCAAGGCCCTTGACCGTGTAGATAAGGTCGCTCTGGATCGTATGCCGCTCAATCTGTTGCGGCCCCTGAAAGGTGAACCTGTCGAAGGTCCGCCCGTCAGGCTGAACCGCCAGCCCGAGCCGCGACGAGCCGATCCGGATATCGTAGTTCGAATAATTGCCCGCCACACGAAGCGTTAGAGCGTCGGTCAGCCGGAAATTGCCTTCGCCGGCCAGCGTGTAGTTGGTTTCTCGCGTCTGGCTTCGATCCGGCGCGTGAAAGGTCTGGCTAAGGTCCAGATCGAAGGTCGTCAGCCCAGCAGGCAGGGAGCCGTCGAGCAGTGGCAGCCCCTCGAAGAACGTGTAGCGGCGATTGATATAGCTGCCGTCAAGCCGGATCGACACGCGGTCGTTCGGCTCAAATGCGACCGATGGGGACACGACGAACTTCCGGGAATCGACATTTTCTTGAAAGCTACCGCTGCTTTCCGCCGCGCCGGTCAGCCGGTATTTGAGCGTGCCGCCTGGCGCCAGCGGGCCACCGACATCGCCTTCTATCCGGTAGAAGCTGTCAGAGCCACCATAGGCTCTGACCTCTGCCGCGAACCGGTCGCGAGGACGCTTGGTAATGATGTTGACATTACCCGCGAACGCGCCGGTGCCGCCATAGAGGCTACCGATCGGGCCCTTGAGGATCTCGATGCGTTCAATGTTACTCAAATCACCGGGATTGTCGCTCACGCGCACGCCGTTCTGCAGGGTCTCGTAATTGGCGAAGAAGCCGCGAATGACATAGCCGACGCTGGTACCGAACCCCGGGAGCGTCTGCACGCCTGAGACATATTTGGTGACATCCTGCGGCAGGGTCGCGGCCGTTGCGTCGATCAACTCCTGCGGCAGGATCCGGATAGTGTTGGGCAGCTTTTCGACATCGACCGGAAAGCGACTCCCGGTCGAGGATTGCTTGGCGAGCAGCCCCTCGGTTTCAGTGAACGCGTCGCCGACGACGATGATTTCCTGGTCTTGGGTGGCGCCTGGCGCAGAATCGACAAATTGAGCGACCACAGGCGTCGCGCCAGAAGTTGCAACAATGCCCACAGTGGCGAGCAAAATGGCGCGTGTCATCGTTATCCCCCTATGCAGTATAAACGTGTATGGTATGTGACAACATATCACTGTGACAAGGGGAAGAGAGTTGCGGCTTAGCTATTTGATCGCAGCTATCGCCTCGCCCGTTCCCGTGATGGCCCAATCGCTGCCACGCAATGAGCAGCCTGCGCCATCCGGTCAACAGACGCCGCCCCCTGTGCTGCGCGCCAATGAGAACGCCGTGACGCAAGCCGAGGACGCTTTCGGAGTCAGCATTGGACGGGAAGAACTCGGTCTTTACAGTAGCAGCGACATTAGAGGTTTCTCGCCGATAGACGCTGGCAACGCCCGGATCGACGGCATCTACTTCGACCAGTTTCTCCGCCCGATTACCCGCATCCGGCAATCTACGACGATCAGAGTCGGCTTGGCGTCACAGGGGTTCGTCTTTCCCGCGCCGACTGGCGTGGTCGATTATGCGCTCCGCAAGCCAGGCAATGAAGCGGGCGCGTCGGTGCTCGTCGATGCAGATCATTGGGGCAGCGTTTCCGCCGAAGTCGATGCCGTGGTGCCGCTTACACGCGACAAACTCAGTCTGGGATTCGGGGCGTTCATCGCACAGACCGAGTTCTACAATGCGACCAATGCCTATTCCGACAACCAGGGAATCGTGTTGCGCTGGACGCCAACCCCGGACATAGCGCTAACACCGTTCTGGTCGCGTTCATATGTGCGCGACGACGATGCTGGGCAGATCTATGTGCCCGGCGGTGACTATCTGCCACCGCGCATTCCACGCCGCCGCTTCAACGGGCCGGACTGGGCGGCCTACACCGGGACTGGCGGACTCTATGGAGGAACAGCGAATTTTCGTGTCGGCCCGCAGACTACCATCGTAGCCGGGCTCTTCCATTCCTATTTTTCCGACGATCGCAGCGCCGTCAATCTGGCGCTCGACCTTCAGCCCGACGGACGGTTCAATCATCTTGTACTCATCGATCCGCCCTCTCGCTTCGCCTCGGACAGCGGCGAGGTGCGGATAGCGCAAGGCATCGTTGATGGCGACCGACTACATGGGATCTACGCCACGATCCGCTACCGCAATCGCTTCCAGCGCTACGACGGGTCGGCCAGCGTCGATCTCGGTCCGCGCGACTTGCGAGAGCGCGTCTTCATTCCCGAACCGCCCCTGACATTCCGCCGGCAATCGCGCGACCGGATCGAACAATGGACCGGCGGCCTTGCGTATGACCTGCGCTGGCGAGGCCTCGGTGAGCTTTCAATCGGCGTGCAGAAGACGGATTACCGCAAGCAGGTCGATCGATCGGACACCGGCAGCCGCTTGACGCAGTCCAACCCCTGGCTGTTCTATGCGACCGCCGCGGGGCAAATCAGCGAGACGCTGGTCATCTATGGCAGCTTTTCACAGGGGCTGGAGGAAAGCGGGCTCGCGCCCTCCAACGCCGTGAACCGGGGTGAACCCGTGCCCGCGATCCGCACACGACAGTTCGACGGGGGCATCCGCTGGATGCTTACTCCGGGGCTGAAGCTGATTGCAGGCGGGTTCGATCTTGAGAAGCCCTATTTCAACATCGACGCGAACAATCGCTTCACTGCACTGGGTACCATCCGCAACCAAGGCGTTGAGCTGTCGTTGAACGGCGCGTTGACGCCCCGGCTCGATCTGGTTGCGGGAGGCGTGTTCCTACGCCCGCGCGTCACTGGCGCGGCGGTCGATCAAGGGATCGTGGGCGATCGCCCGGTCGGCTTTGCCGCCCGCAACCTGACCATCAATCTGGACTGGCGGCCAACCGCGAATCCCGGTGTATCGTTCGATATCCGCGTAACCCACCGGAGCCGCGTGACTGCGACGACGAACAATGCGGTCTCTATTCCTTCACAGACACTGGTCGATCTGGGAGGGCGCATCCCAGTAAACCTCGGTTCTGCTAAGGGATCCCTGCGTCTATCGGTCTCGAATATCTTCGACGTTGAGGGATTCGATCTGCGCGGTGCTGGCGCCTATGACATGATTGCCGGACGTCTCGCACAATTGCGGTTCACGATCGACATTTAGAAGAAGCAGCCGGCTATGTGCTTTCCGAAGCGCGCACGGTGGAACATATTTTACTATGTTTGCCCTAAGCGGCGCGATCATTGATCAGATGACAACATCGCAAAGTCAGGCGTGCGGGCGCGATGCCACCATCGGTCGGGCGGCGGCGCCCTGGGTCATCATGTCGGCGAGCGAGCGGCCCGAGAGCCAGGCGAATTCGACGCGGGGGCCGAGCAGCCAGTCGCCGCAGGCACCGAGCTGAAGCCGGGCATTCCAGAGCGAACCTTGATCGGCGCCACGCGTCATCGCAAAGCGCCAGCGGTGGGCGGCGATGCTCAATATCTCCGGCGCGGCGGTCTTGGCTTCGGCGACCAGCGCGTCGAGCAGCACACCGGCCACGATCGGGGCTTCCATTTCCACATTGCGCGCGGACCAGTTGCCGCCTGCCTGCACCACCCAGCTTTCCGGGCCATCACGGCCGGGCTTGGCGCTGTTGCGGGCGGCCCAGGAGATCAGGCCGCGGTTGCGCAGATGGTCCCCGTCGATCGACAGCCGGTCCCCGAAGGCGATCATGGCGGTCCAGCAGGGCTGCGACCGCGCCATCATCGCGTGGGTCGCCATGGCGATGTCGTGCAGGCCCACCAGCGCCGCCGCCTGTTCGGCCGGCACCGCAATGATGGCGGCATCGAAGGGCCCGAACTTCTCCGGGCCGACCTTGACCCACCAGCCGTCCCGACCGTGCATCAGGCCGTCGACATGGTGGAGGTGACGGACATCGAGATGCTCGGCCAGATGCTTGAGCGGGGCGTTCATCGTCGGAACGCCGACCCAGGCGTCCGCGCCGGCCTCGGCCCAGGGCTCGGCCAGTCCGGCCTTCTGCCAATGCCGGACCTCATCCAGGAAAGCGGCTTCCCGGACGGTGAAATATTGCGCCCCATGGTCGAAGCTCGCGGCGCCCTGCGACGTGTTGACGCGTCGGCTGGACATGCGTCCGCCCGTCCCCCTGCCCTTGTCGAACAGGACGACCTCGCTTCCGCGTTCCTGCAGTTTTTTGGCACAAGCAAGGCCGGCGATGCCGGCTCCGACGATAGCAACCCGTTTCATCAATATCCCATGAGCGACAGCAATTCCTTGCGGCTGCTCTTGTCTTCCAGAAAACAGCCGAGCAGACGGCTCGTGACCATACCGACGCCCGGTGTCCGGACGCCGCGTCCGGTCATGCAGCCATGCTGCGCTTCGATGACGACTGCGACGCCATGCGGGTTGAGATTCTCCCATATGCACTGGGCGACTTCCGCCGTCAGTCGCTCCTGGATCTGGAGGCGCCGCGCGAAGCCATGCAGCACACGGGCGAGCTTCGATATGCCGACGACCCGATTACGGGGCAGATAGGCGATAGAAGCCTTGCCGGTGATCGGAGCCATGTGATGCTCGCAATGGGACTGGAACGGTATGTCCTTGAGCAGGACGATCTCGTCATAGCCGGCCACCTCCTCGAAGGTGCGCGTCAAATGGAGCGCAGGATCCTCACGATAGCCTTCGCAATATTCCCGCCAGGCGCGCCCGACGCGGGCGGGCGTATCGCGCAGGCCTTCGCGGTCGGCGTCCTCGCCGGCCCATTCGATCAAGGTGCGGATTGCGTCCTGAACATGGGTCGGGACGATCACCTTGCCATCTTCATCCTTTTCCCCAAGCCCGGGCGAGAAGTAGTTCATCGGACAGCCCTTTCGTGAGCATCGGGAGAAAAACGGTAATGCCGGTGCAGCTTTGTCTTGCCGACAGGGGGGCCGATGCAGCAACATGTCCAAAGGGCCATGGGGATTATCCGGCGGCGAAATCACTGCTACGGAAGGCGCGATGTCTGTTTCTGATATGATAGCTGGGAGCGCGGTCGCCGCGGTCATTAGCAACCCCCGCCTGCCCGACAATCCCATTGTCGAATGCAACGACGCCTTCGTGGCTCTCACCGGCTATTCCCGTGACGAGATCATCGGGCGCAACTGCCGCTTCCTGCGCGGGGCGAACACCGAACCCTGGCTGACGCAGGCGCTGCGCAGCGGCGTCCATAATCAGCGGCCGGTGATGGTCGAGATATTGAACTACAAGAAGGACGGTACGCCGTTCCGCAATGCGGTTCTGGTCGCGCCGATCTTCGGAGCCGATGGCGAGATCGAGTATTTTCTGGGCTCGCAGGTCGAGATCGAGGATCCCGCGCTGGGCAGTTCGCCCCGCCGCGAAAATGCGCATGACAAGATCGCCGGCCTCTCGGACCGGCAGCGCGAAGTGTTGGTCGCCATGGCCGCCGGCAAGCTCAACAAGCAGATCGCCTATGATCTCGGGCTGACCGAACGCACGATCAAGATGCACCGTGCAGCGATGCTGCGCGCGCTTGGCGTGCGGACCGGCGCGGAGGCGATCCGGATCGCGATCGAGGCGGGCTACTGAAGCGAACCGAGCGAGCGGCGCGGTCCGTGTTGGGCGTTCGGTCCGGTCCACCGGCTGTCACATCCCGATGACCCGCCAAGCCACCGTCACACTTTGCGCGCTCGACAGGGTGCCGATGATCTCGCCGGGCTGCGATCTGGCAACAGTTACCGTCGACGCGCTGCACGCGACCGGTGAACGGCTCTGCGATGGCGATATCATCGTGCTCGCACAGAAGATCGTCTCGAAGGCCGAGGATCGGCTCGTTGCGCTCGACAGCATTGCCCCCTCCCCTGAAGCGATCGAGCTTGCGGCCGAATGCGACAAGGATCCGCGCCTCGTCGAGCTGATCCTGTCGGAAAGCCAGGAGGTCATGCGGGTGCGCAAAGGCGCGCTGATCGTCCGGCACCGTCTCGGCATCGTGCTGGCCAATGCCGGCATCGACCAGTCCAACATCGACCAGCAAAGAGAGGCCGCCCTGCTGCTGCCGGTCGATCCCGATGCGAGCGCGGCAAGAATCCGGGAGGGGTTGAAGGCGGCGACGGGCGTCGCCCCGGCGGTCCTGATCGTCGACAGCCTCGGCCGCGCCTGGCGCACCGGCACGACCGGGACGGCGATCGGCCTCGCGGGCATGCCCGGCCTGCTCGACCTGCGCGGCCGGCCCGATCTTCACGGCCGGCCGCTCGCGAGCAGCGAACTGGGGCTGGCGGACGAAGTTGCGGCTGCAGCGTCGCTGGTCATGGGCCAGGCGGATGAGGGTCGCCCGATCGTTCTTGTCCGGGGCGTCGAACTGGCACAGCGCGACGGCAGTGCCGCCGAGTTGATCCGTCCCCGCCATCTGGACCTGTTTCCATGATCGTCGCGCTCGCTGGCGGCGTCGGCGGGGCACGGATGGCCCATGGTCTCGCCGCCTGTCTGCCGCCGGACGACCTGCTGGTGGTCGTCAATGTCGGCGATGACTTCGAGCATCTGGGTCTGCCGATCTGCCCCGATCTCGACACCGTCTGCTACACGCTCGCAGGACGGAACGACCGTGAACGCGGCTGGGGCCTCGCCGGTGAGAGCTGGAGCTTCATGGCCGCGATCCGCGATCTCGGCGGCGAAGACTGGTTCAATCTCGGTGACCGCGATCTCGCGACGCACATCATACGCCGAACGCTTCTTGAGACGCAGAGCCTGTCGGACGTCACCCGCCATATCGCCGACCGGCTGGGCATCGCTCACCCCATCGTGCCGGCAACCGACGACCGCCTGCGGTCGATCGTCCACAGCGAAGAAGGCGTGCTCGCCTTTCAGGACTATTTCGTGCGCCGTCGCGCCGAGCCGGTGTTCACGTCGATCCGCTTCGAAGGCGCGGAAGCGGCACGGCCCTCACCCGCTTTTGATGCGGCGCTCGACGATCCCGCTCTCGAGGCGGTCATCCTCTGCCCGTCCAACCCGATCCTCAGCATCGCACCCATATTGGCGATCGGCGACGTCCGGGACCGGCTGCGACGTTCGCCCGCGCCGGTGGTTGCCGTGTCGCCCTTCATCGACGGCGACGCGATCAAAGGGCCGGCCGCCAAGATATTCAAGGAGCTGCATATTCCTTGTAATCCACAGGGTCTGATCTCCTGCCTCGGCGACGTGGTCGACGCACTCGTCATCGACGGCGCGGACGCGGCAGCTTCCTGCCCGGACCTTCCTGTCCTCGTGACCGATACGCTGATGCGCGATGATGCAGGCCAGCAGCGACTTGCTCGCGAGGTGCTGGCGTTTGCCCGTTCGCTGAAACGATGAGGACGATGTGCGTCCTCGCGGCGCGACCGCCCGAGGAGGGCAAGAGCAGACTTGCCGATTCCCTGACAGCCCCCAAGAGATACCGATTGAATATCAATATGTTCAGTCATGTTCTCAATGTGGCGTGCAAGACCTTCGAGACAAGGAACTTGTTGCTGGTGACACGCTCGCCCGATCTGGCTTCGGCAGCGCGCGCCGCGGGTGTGGATGCGATCGAGGAGGGCGGGACCGATCTGAACACGGCCTTCGCGCAAGCGCGCGCTCTCGCTACGCAACGCGGCGCAGAGCGTCTGGTCACGCTGAGCTGTGATCTGCCCTATCTCGACGTCGCCGACCTGGAGGCGCTTCTGGCTGCCCCAGGCGAAGTCGTGATCGCGCCCGACCGCCATGGCACCGGCACCAATGCGCTGGCACTATGCCCGCCCGACGCGATCGAATTCGCTTATGGACCGGATAGTTATCGTCGCCATTTCGAGGCGGCGATGAGACAGAGCCGGACAGTGAACGTGATCGACCGTCCGGGGCTCGCGAAGGATGTCGACCTGCCCGCCGAGCTTAGGGAACTGCTCGACGGGCAAGGGTGATCAATTCTCGAAATTATCGGCGATGAAGCGATCGAGCAGACGAACACCATAGCCGGTCGCGCCCTTATCCCAGGTCGTGCCCGGCTTCGACGCCCAGACCATCCCGGCGATGTCGAGATGGGCCCAGCGTACGCCGTCATCGACGAAACGCTTGAGGAATTGCGCAGCGGTGATCGAGCCGGCCTCGCGTGGTCCCACATTCTTCATGTCGGCGATCGGCGAGTCGATCAGCTTGTCATAGGCGTCACCGAGCGGCATCCGCCACAGCCGGTCGCCCGACGCCGTCGCGGCCGCCAGCAACTGATCGGCGAGCAGGTCGTCATTGGCGAACAGACCGCCATATTCATGGCCGAGCGCCACGATCATCGCACCCGTCAGGGTGGCGAGATCGACGATCGTCTTCGGACCATGGGTCTTCTGGACCCAGGTCAGCGCGTCGCACAGGACGAGGCGCCCCTCGGCGTCGGTGTTGATCACCTCCACCGTCTGGCCCGACATCGACGTCACCACGTCACCCGGCCGCTGGGCGAGCCCATCGGGCATATTCTCGACCAGTCCGCAAACGCCGATGACATTGGCCCTGGCCTTGCGCAGTGCCAGCGTCTTCATGACGCCCGCGACCGCGCCGGCGCCGCCCATGTCCCACTTCATGTCTTCCATGCCGGCACCCGGCTTGAGCGAGATGCCACCGGAATCGAAGGTGACTCCCTTGCCGACGAAGGCGACCGGCGCCTTGCCGGCATCGCCGCCGTCCCAGCGCATGATCAGCATCTGCGGAGCGCGGGCCGAGCCTTGGGCCACGCCGAGCAGCGCACCCATGCCCAGCGCCGCCATAGCATCCCGATCGAGCACCTCGATCTTCACGCCCAGCGCTTCGAGCGGGCGGCAGCGTTCGACGAAGCTCTCGGGATAGATGATGTTGCCCGGCTCGGTCACCAGTTCGCGGGTGAAGGCGACGCCCTCGACCACCGCCGAATTTGCCGTCCAGCGACCCTCGGCTTCGGCACCACCACCGACGATCACAATCTCTTCGAGCGAGGGGCGCTGTTTGGCGTCGAGCTTCGTCCGGTAGGTGTCGTACCGCCAGGCGCGCAGCGTGGCGCCCGTCGCCACGGCGGCGGCAGCCTCACCCGACTTCGCGCCGGCCGCTGCGGCCAGGTCGACGACCAGCGTCTTTTCGCCCGATGTGAGCAGCTTGGCGACGAGTGCGGCGCCCGCCTTCTCATAGTCATTCTTCGACCCGAGGCCCACGAGCAGCAGCCGGCGCGCGGCCCCTTCGACCTCCGCGAAATATTCGACGACCGCTCCGGCTTCGCCATCGAAGCGCAAGGCTGCGGCCGCGGCCCGGCCCAGCGCCTGGGCTGCCTCAGGCAGAGAAGCGAGCGCCGATCCCTGCAAGGTGCCGGGCGCCACCACGATAGCCAGCATGTGGGCAGCATTCGGCCGGACGTCGGCGAAACTAATGCGCATCGAAGCGGTTTCCTTCTGTCAATGTCACCTTCCATCTAGGGAACCGGCGGGCAGGCCGCAACGGCACCGGAGGATCGGTCCGCCGCGCAGGCCATTGCAGGCGGCGCGCTGGTGCGATAGGCGGCAGGGGCATCGTGCAGACTGCCGGGGAAACTTGCCGCCGGCCCGTCATGTGGGGATTCGTGAAAAAGCCATATCTGTTCCTCCTGGCGACCACTCTGCCCATGCTTGCCGCCGGCGGCGCCATCGCCGCGCAGCCCAATCTGGTGGAGCCAGCCCCCGCGCCGCTGCAGGGCGATGCGCCGACTCCCACCGATGAGGAGGAGGTCACCTTCGCCGCCGACACGCTGGCTTATGACAGCAATGGCGAGGTCGTGACCGCGGCAGGAAATGTCCGCATGATGCGCCAGGGCGCCCGTCTGCGCGCCGACAGCGTCCAGTGGAACCAGAAGACCGGCGTGGTCCGTGCCGAAGGCAATGTCGCGATCGTCAACGCTTCGAACGACACCGTTTACGGGGATTCGGTCGAACTGACCGATACACTCAAGGATGGCGTGGTCGAGAATCTGCTGCTCGTGCTCAACGACGGCGGTCGTCTCGCCGCCGTGCATGGGGCTCGTCGCAACGAGGTCAGCACGCTCGACAAGGCGGTCTACACCCCCTGCGCGGTGGTCGACAGCAAGGGCTGTCCGAAGGAGCCGATCTGGAAGATCAGCGCAGTGCGCGTGGTCCATGATCCGAACAAGCACCGGATCACCTATGATGGCGCACGGATCAGCTTTCTCGGTGCGCCGATCCTGTGGCTGCCCGGTCTTTCGCATCCCGACGGCAGCGGTGGCGGCGGATCGGGCCTGCTCCTGCCCGACATTCAATATGGCCGGGTCAACGGGTTCGAGCTGGCCCTGCCCTATTATTTCCAGCTCGCTCCCAACCGCGACCTGACGATCACGCCGCGCGTCTATTCGAAGGTGCTGCCGGCAATCGAAGCACAATATCGCGCCCTGACGAGCAACGGCGCCTGGCAAGCGGCCGGCATGCTGACCTACAGTTCGCGTTCGTCGGCGACGACAGGCGTTCCGCTCGACAGCAATCGCGATGTCCGCGGCTATATCGATGCGAACGGCCGTTTCCAGTTCGGCGACTACTGGACTGTGTCCGGATCGATCCGGGGAACGACAGACCGCACCTTCATGCGGCGCTACGACATCTCGCGCGACGATCGGCTGCGCAGCCAGATCCAGGCCGAGCGGATCGACGCCGACAGCTATTTGTCGATCAAGGGCTGGGCCGTCCAGACGCTGCGGATCAACGACCCGCAGGGGCAGCAGCCGATCGCGCTGCCGGCGATCGACTATCGCTTGCGGATGACCGACCCGCTCATAGGCGGCGTGCTGCAGTTGCAGCTCAACAGCCTCGCCCTGATCCGGACCAGCGGACAGGACACCCAGCGCGCCTTCGCCGCAGCCGAATGGAATCTGCGCCGCTATACGCCGCTGGGCCAGGAAATCACCCTGACCGGCTATCTGCGCGGGGACATCTATCACACCGATCAGGTCGGTCAGACTGCGACGATCAGCTATCGCGGCGATCCCGGCTGGACGCCGCGCGGCATCGGTGCACTGGCGGTCGACGTCAAATGGCCGCTCATCGGCGAGTTCTTCGCGGGCACCCAGCGGATCACCCCGCGCGTGCAGATCGTCGCCAGTCCCAAGACCAAGAATATGAGCATTCCCAACGAGGATGCGCGCGCGATCGATCTGGAAGACTCCAACCTCTTCGCGCTCAACCGCTTCTCGGGCTATGATCGGTGGGAAGATGGCAGCCGCGTCACCTATGGCGCGGAATGGTCGGTCGACCTGCCCGGCATCTCGTTCAATACGGTGGTGGGGCAGAGCTACCGCCTGACCAACAAACCCAGCCTGCTGCCGGTCGGAACCGGCCTGTCCGATCGGCTGTCCGACATCGTCGGGCGTACGACGCTCAAATATGGCCGTTTCCTCGAGCTGACCCACCGTTTCCGGCTGGACAAGGACAATTTCGCCGTCCGTCGCAACGAGATCGATGCGACGATCGGCACGCGCAAGACCTACGCCCTGATCGGCTATCTCAAGCTGAATCGCGACATCGCCTCGACGATCGAGGATTTGCGCGACCGCGAGGAGGTCCGCCTCGGCGGACGCGTCCAGATTGCGCGCTACTGGTCGGTGTTCGGATCGACGGTTATCGACCTCACCGGGCCGAAGGAAGATCCGACGACATTGTCCGACGGTTATCAGCCGATCCGGCACCGTCTCGGCATCCTCTACGACGATGACTGCATCGAAGTCGGGGTCACCTGGCGCCGCGAATATGCCGCGATCGGCGACGCCCGGCGGGGGAACACTTATTTGTTGCGACTGGCGCTCAAGAATTTGGGCCGCTAAGCGTGCATTCAGCGGATCGGTGAAATAAGCACCGCATTCGACACTCATCGAGGATTAGGTCTTGGTACGCGGAAAGAAGCTGGGTCGGAGTGGGAAGCTATTCTATGCGGTGACAGCCCTGGCGCTGTTGGCCCCGCCAGCGTCCGGCCAGATGGCAAGCGAACCCAATGAGGATATCTCGGGCGCGCTCAACATTCCGAAGGACATCACCGTCTTCGGCAACCGCGATCCCAATGTCCGTACGGCCACGGCAATCGTCAACGGCACGATCGTCACGCAGACCGATGTCGAACAGCGCCTTGCGCTCGTCGTTGCCGCCAATGGCGGGCGCATTCCGCAGGAGGAGCTCGAGCGCCTGCGGCTTCAGGTGCTGCGCAACCTGATCGACGAAACCCTCCAGATCCAGGAAGCGAAGGCGCAGAAGATCGAGGTCGCACCCGAAGAGGTGCAGCAGACCTACGACCGCGTCGCGTCCAATTTCCGCAAGACACCCAAGGACTTCGCAGCCTTCCTGCGTGAAAAGGGATCGTCGGAACTGTCGATCAAGCGGCAGATCGAGGGCGAGGCCGCCTGGCGCCGCGTGCTCAGCCGCCGGATCGAGCCTTTCGTCGCGGTCAGCGAGGAAGAGGTCAATGCGATCATCAATCGCCTGAAGGCCTCCAAGGGCGAAAACGAATATCATGTCGGCGAGATCTTCCTCTCCGCCACGCCCGAGACGATGGGCGAAGCTGGCGCCAATGCGCAGCGCATCATCGAGCAGATCCAGCGCGGCGCGTCCTTCGCCGCCTATGCGCGCCAATTTTCCGAAGCCTCGACCGCAGCGGTCGGTGGCGATCTCGGCTGGGTTCGTGCCGAACAGCTCCCTGAGCAGCTGTCCGGCGTCGTGACGCAGTTGCAGAACGGCCAGATCAGCCAGCCCATCGCCGTGCCCGGCGGCTATTCGATCCTGCTACTGATCGACAAGCGCCAGGTGCTGGGTGTCGACCCGCGCGATGCGCAGCTGCTGCTCAAGCAGCTGACGGTCACCTTCCCGCCGAACATCACCCAGGCACAGGCCACGCCGAAGCTGGAAGCCTTCGCCAAGGCCGTGAAGGACATCCAGGGCTGCGGCAAGGCCAATGAGGTCGCCCAGTCGGTGGGCGCCGACGTGGTCAACAACGACCAGATGACCATCCGCGACCTGCCGCCCCAGCTGCAGGATCTGATGCTCAATCTGCAGGTCGGACAGGCAACCCCACCCTTCGGCTCGCTCAAGGACGGCGTCCGGGCACTGATCCTCTGTGGCCGCGACGACCCCGCGCCGACCTCGGGTCCGTCCTTCGAGCAGATTCAGTCGCAGATCGAGCAGGACCGGGTCAACCGGCGGGCCCAGCGCTATCTTCGCGACCTGCGGCGCGATGCGGTGATCGAGTATCGCTGACGCGATGGACATAGCGCCCCTCGCCGTCGCCCTCGGAGATCCGGCGGGCATTGGTCCCGAGATCGTGGCCAAAGCCTGGGACGCGCGGCATGAGCATGATCTGGCGCCCTTTTTTGCAGTCGGCGACCAGCGCTCGATCGAGGCCGTATGGTCCGGCCCTATCCGCCTGATCTCCAGCCCGGACGAGGCCATGGGCTGTTTTTCGTCGGCGCTGCCGCTGATCCAGATTCATGACACGGCCGATATCGTGCCCGGCCAGCCCGACCTGGCCGGAGCGCGCTGTGCTTTGGACTCGCTCGAGCTCGCCGCTGGCCTGGCCCGCTCGCCGATCGTGGGCGGGCTGGTGACGGCACCGGTCGCCAAGGCGCAGCTCTATGCGATCGGCTTCACCCATCCCGGCCAGACCGAGTTCGTCGCCGAACGCTGCGGTGTGTCCGCCGCCAACACGGTGATGCTGCTCGCCGGTCCGACGCTGCGGGCCGTACCCATCACCACCCATGTCCCGCTGCGCGAGGTGGTCAATCTGGTGACGGTCGATCTGATCGTCGCCAAGGCCCGGGCAACCGAGCGCGGGCTCATCCGCAACTTCGGAATCGAGCGGCCCCGCCTCGCCATTGCCGGCTTCAATCCCCATGCAGGCGAAAGCGGTTCGATCGGTCGCGAAGAGATCGAGCTGATCCTGCCGGCGATCGAAATATTGCGCGCTGAAGGTGTCGACGTGACCGGGCCGCTGGCTGCCGACACGATGTTCCACGCACGCGCCCGGGCGCAATATGACTGCGCGCTATGTCTCTATCATGACCAGGCACTGATTCCGCTCAAGACGCTGCACTTCGACGAGGGGGTGAACATGACCCTCGGCCTGCCGATCGTCCGCACCGCCCCCGACCATGGTACGGCGTTCGGCATTGCCGGCACAAATCAGGCGCACCCCGGCGCGATGATCGCCGCGCTGAAGCTGGCGGCGGAAGCGGCCCGGAACCGCCTGCTCCACGCATGAGCGGAAAATTGCAGGGCCTGCCGCCGCTGCGCGAGGTGATCGCGCGGCATGGGCTCAGCGCTAACAAGGCGCTCGGCCAGAATTTCCTGCTCGATGGCCAGCTGCTCGACCGGATCGCCCGCATACCCGGCGATCTCGACGGACAGATGGTCTATGAGGTGGGCCCAGGCCCCGGCGGCCTGACGCGCGCCCTGCTCGGTGCAGGCGCATCGGTGGTGGCGGTGGAACGCGATGATCGCTGCCTGCCCGCGCTGGAGGAACTCAACGTCGCCTCGAGCGGACGGCTGCGGGTCATTTCCGCCGATGCGATGAAGATCGATGAGCGGGCCGAGGCGGGAGACGGCGCGCATATCGCCTCGAACCTGCCCTATAATGTGGGCACGGCACTGTTCGTGCGCTGGCTGTCGCTCGATGCCTGGCCGCCCTGGTGGCGGTCGCTAACCTTGATGTTCCAGAAGGAAGTGGCGGAACGCATCGTCGCTCGTCCCGGCAGCACAGCCTATGGACGGCTCGCGGTGCTGGCGCAGTGGCGCTCGACCCCGTCGATCGCGCTCAACGTCCACCGTTCGGCCTTCGTGCCCCCGCCCAAGGTGATGTCCGCCGTGATTCACGTCGTGCCGGCAGAACAGCCTGGCGGCGCGAGCATGAAGACGATCGAAGGGCTGACCGCCGCAGCCTTCGGTCAGCGGCGCAAGATGCTGCGCCAGAGCCTCAAATCCGTCAGAGGCGCGGTCGAGCTGCTGCCGGCGGTCGGCATCGATCCCGAGCGGCGCGCAGAGACGCTGCTCGTGGACGAGTTCGTCGAACTCGCCCGCGCGCTCGACAGCGACAGGTAGATTGCCGAGGCGGATGGCCCGGCCTTACTTGTCTGCGACGGTGCTCGTCTCGGCCCCCTTGGGCGGAACCTTGTCGCTGGCAGGCGCAGTCGCCACGACAGCCGCAGGGGGCGGCCCCTTCGCGATCACGGCCGCGAGCTGAACCGCAGGCGCGCACTCCGTCTTGCACAGCGCACGCACGCGGGTGAGATTGGCGCGGGCCCGTTCGACGGCCCCCTTCTGCACCATTGCCTCGCCCTGCGCGGCCAGTGCGTTGACGTCATTGGGCTCCAGCGCCAGCGCCTCGAAATACATGCGGATCGCCTTGCCCGGCAGCTGCTGTGCCTGGGCGACCTTGCCAAGGGTGATGAAGGCGTTGCGATTGCGAGGATCGACCGCCAGCGCGCTTTCCAGCGCATCATTGGCCGCCTCATATTTGCCGGCGGCAAGCGCCGACTGCCCTTCGGAGAGAAGCGCCAGCGAACGCGGGTTGATCTGGTCGTCGGCCTTCTGTCCATTGACCCCGCTGGACACCGCCAGAAGCGTCAGCGACAGAACCAGGGCGACGGGCGAAACTCGCATCAACATCTCCAATAGCGCGGTTTTCCGAGCTTCTAACATGCGCGCCGCAACCGTGCGACGAAAAAGCCGTCGGTCCGGTCATGGGCCGGGCTGAGCAGCCTGCCCGCCCCTTCTTCACGACCAGCGATGAACATCAGCTTATCGGCAGCGAAATCGGGGTGACGCGCGAGAAAGGCATCGACCTGGTCGCGCCCCTCCTCGGGCAAAAGCGAGCATACCGCATAGACGAGCGCGCCCCCCGGACGGACCAGGACAGCCGCCAGAGCGAATAGCCGCGCCTGCAACTCGACCAGTTGCGAGAGCCGCGCCGGCGTAAGCCGCCAGCGAGCCTCCGGATTGCGACGCCAGGTGCCGGTCCCCGAACAGGGCGCGTCGACCAGAGCGACGTCACAGCCGCTTTCGAGGTCAGCGAGCGCCGGAAGCTCCCGGCCGGGATCGAGCAGGCGCGTCTCGATCGCAAGCGCCCCCATCCGCTCGGCACGCGGTGCGAGGCGGGACAGACGCGCACGGTTGCTGTCGCTGGCGATCAGGCGCCCCTGCCCGCGCATGTCATCGGCCAGGGCAAGCGTCTTTCCTCCCGCACCCGCGCAGAGGTCGATCACCGTCATGCCCGGCTTTGCCTGAGCCGCCAGCGCGATCAGCTGGCTGCCCTCGTCCTGGATCTCGACCAGACCCTGCGCCCAGGCTTCGGTCGTTTCGATCGGGCTGCCTTCGGGGAGGCGCAGGCCTGCCGGCGAGTGGGGCGTCGGTACGGCTTCGAGCAGCTCCGCCATCGTCGCGCGATCGGTTCGCGACAGATTTACGCGCAGGTCGAGCTGCGCCCGCTCCAGCAGCGCCGCGTGCTCCTCAACCGCGATGCGTTCGGTGAGCCAGTCCGGTAGTGCCGTGGCGGGGCTGGCCTGCTCGGCGGGCTCGATCGGCGCGGGTGCGTGGGTCCCGCCGTCGAACAGCGCTGCAACCGCGTCGTCCTCGCGCGCCAGGCCGACAAGTGCGGCGCGCCCGCTGGCGGGGACGTTTCCCGCCCGACGGATGGCCCGATAGACGAGGTCACGGATCGCACGCCGATCCTTGGACCCGGCATAGCGCCGCGTCTTGAAGTAGCGCGCGATCAGCGTGTCGGCGGCAGCGCCTCCGGCCCTCGCCGCTCCGATGATCTCGTCGAGCAGGTCGATCGCCGCCTGCGCGCGCGCGCCGGGCGTCATCGGGCCTCAGCGCGTCGGATAGTTCGGTGCCTCGCGGGTGATCGTCACGTCGTGAACGTGGCTCTCCTTGAGGCCCGCATTGGTGATCCGGATGAAGCGTGCCCGCTGCTGCAGCTCGGCTATGGTGCGCGCACCGGTATAGCCCATCGCAGCCTTCACGCCGCCGACCAGCTGGTGAATCACGTCGCGCGCGGGGCCCTTATACGGCACCTGCCCTTCGATCCCCTCGGGCACCAGTTTCATCTGGTCCTTGATGTCCTGCTGGAAATAGCGATCGGCCGAGCCGCGCGCCATCGCACCGACCGAGCCCATGCCGCGATAGGATTTATAGGCGCGCCCCTGATAGAGGAAGGTCTCGCCCGGCGCTTCTTCGGTACCCGCGAGAAGCGATCCGACCATCACCGTGCTCGCGCCCGCAGCCAGCGCCTTGGCGATGTCGCCCGAAGTGCGCAGACCGCCATCGGCGATCACCGGCACGCCCGACTTGGCTGCCTCGGCAGCGGACTCCATCACCGCCGTCAGCTGCGGAACACCGACGCCCGCGACCACGCGGGTGGTGCAGATCGAGCCTGGGCCGATGCCGACCTTGACGCCATCCGCGCCCGCATCGATCAGCGCCCGGGTCGCTTCGGCGGTGGCGACGTTGCCAGCGATCACCTGGACCGAATTGGACAGCTTCTTCACCCGCTCGACCGCGCGCGCCACGTCGCGGTTGTGGCCATGGGCGGTGTCGATCACGATCAGGTCGCACTCGGCATCGATCAGTGCCTCGGTGCGCTCATAGCCCTTGTCGCCGACCGTCGTCGCGGCGGCGACGCGCAGGCGCCCGCTCGCATCCTTGGTCGCCGAGGGGTAGGTCACCGCCTTCTCGATGTCCTTGACCGTGATCAGGCCGACGCAGCGGAAGGCATCGTCGACCACCAGCAGCTTCTCGATCCGGCGCTGGTGCAGCGTCCGGCGCGCTTCTTCCTGGCTGACGCCGGTTCTGACCACTGCGAGATTGTCGCGGGTCATCAGCTCGGATACCGGCTGCAGCGGGTTTTCGGCGAAGCGGACGTCGCGGTTGGTGAGGATGCCGGCGAGCTTGCCATTGGCCTCCACCACCGGAATGCCCGAGATGCGGTTGCGCGACATCAGTTCCAGCGCATCGGCCAACGTCTGTTCGGGCCGCATGGTGATCGGATTGACCACCATGCCCGATTCGAACCGCTTGACCGCACGAACGGCGGCGGCCTGCTCCTCGACCGAAAGATTGCGATGGAGGACGCCGATCCCGCCCAGCTGGGCCATCACGATCGCCATGTCGGCCTCGGTCACCGTGTCCATCGCCGATGACAGGACGGGGATGTTGAGCGAGATTGCCTTGGTGACCTGGGTCGCGGTGTTCGCCTGGCTGGGCAATACGTCCGACTCGCCGGGCCGCAGGAGCACGTCGTCGAAAGTAAGGCCGAGGCTGATGTCCATGAAGTCGAATCCCCGCGAGGTGTTTAAGGATTCGAGGCCATATATGATGGTGGGCCCCTCCCGGCTAGCCCTGCCGTCCGCTTTTCGACGCGCATCGATCCAGAGGCGCCGCCGCCCGCAGCGCGCGCGTCAGTCCTCGCCGGAAATCAGCACGCGGTTGCGGCCACCATTTTTGGCTGCGTAGAGCGCCTCGTCGGCGCGCCTGAGCATGTCGCCCTCGCCCTCGCCCGCCTGAAGCTGCGCGATGCCGGCCGAGAAGGTGACGGTGCCGAGCGGTTCGCCCGTCGTCTTCGATACGAGATGCCGGCCGGACAGCTCGTCGCGAATCTCGTCGATCCGCATCGCCGCACGACGCGCCATAATGCCATCGAACAAGACGAGGAACTCCTCGCCCCCGAAGCGACCGACAAACGCATCCTCTCCGGCCCCCTCGACAAGCGCATCTGCCACCATCTTCAGGATCCGGTCGCCGGTGTCGTGGCCGAAATTGTCGTTGATCTTCTTGAAATAGTCGATGTCGCAGAAGGCGACCGACAACGGAGTCCCCTCCTCGGCCGCCTGTGCCATCGCGCGAGCGAGGCGCGACTGGAAGGCCCGGCGGTTGGCGAGACCGGTCAGCGGATCGCTTTCGGCCACCGCCTGCGCCTCGGCGAGATCATCCTGCAGCGACGCCATCTGCGACCCCATTTCGGCGAGCCGACGCTCTGCATCCTGGGTCTTGCCGATCATCGTGCGGGTGAGATCGAGCATCAACTCCAACGCGCGGGTCGCGGGTTCGCCCCCGGCGTCGAGCGCAGCTGCGCCGCGATCCAGGGCATTGCCATAGGCATTGGCATCGGATCGCGACTGGCCGACCAGGCTGGCGGCAAGCAACATGCTCTGATGCGCCTGGTCGATCAGCTTTTCGAGCAACTCGGACGAAACCTTGCTGCTGACACTTTCGACGATCTGCTGCGCGACATCATGACGCAGGAAGCCATCCTGCGCGATCGCAGCGTCGACCGCAGCGACCACGGCCGGATCGTTGCCGCCGATATACTGATAGCCGAGATCATAATTGGTCGGCGTCGGATCGAGCCGGTGCGCCTTCAGGAAGATGCCGACGCGGGAGAAGAGATCATTGGCAGCGGCTTCGGCCAGCGGAGCCGGAACCGGCGCGGCGGCGGAAGTCGTCCGCCCCTGCGGCTCGGCATCGGTCGCTCGTCCAAAGATCGAATCCAGGCTCCAGCCCTTGCGGGCGGGCGATGACGGGAGCTTTCCTTCGTACATGACACCTGCTCGGAAAATGACGCGTTAGGGATATTCGCCCCGCGCTTAATTTTCAGTGCTCCGAACATGGTAAATATTCTCTATCCGGCTCGATCCAGCCGCGGCGCGCCTCGACCGAAAAGAGACGTTCGCTGGTAAAGAAGCGCAGCGGCCAGTCGCGCGAACCTTCCGCGGCTTCAAGCAGGCCGTTGACCCGATCGAGCAGTGCGGGCCGGTCGCAGCGCGACAGCCAATGACGCACCCCGGCGACATAGCAGCGGGTTATCGTTTCATGATAACCCGCCATGTCCGAGTTCACCCCGCCCTTGGCCTCATTGAAACCACCGATAATCCCGCGCAGGTCGCGATCCAGGTCGACATCCGGACGTTCGACGATCAGCCACAGACAGGCCGCCAGATGCGCCTCATGCGTCCAGGCCTCGATCGGCAGCGACCGGTCGAGCAGCCCCTCGCCGATCCCGCGTATCTCCGACTCGTCCTGAAAAAAATGCACGGATTTGGACACGCCGCCCCCCAATGAAAAAGGGCGCCCCGACATGGTCGGGACGCCCTCGATCCGATCTGATCGAGCCGATCAGGCTGCTTTCGGCGCAGCCTGACGGACGCCCTCGTCGACATGATCCGCGAATTGCGCGAAGTTGTCGATGAACTGGCCGACAAGCTTCTTCGCCGTCGCGTCATAGGCCTCGGCGTCGGGCCAGGTTTCGCGCGGATTTAGAATCTTGCTCTCGACGCCCGGGACCGCAACCGGAACCTTGAACCCGAAATTGGGATCGGTACGGAACTCGGCGGCGTTCAGGCTGCCGTCGAGCGCGGCATTGAGCAGCGCGCGGGTCACCTTGATCGGCATACGGTGGCCGACGCCATATTGGCCGCCGGTCCAGCCGGTGTTGACCAGCCAGCAATCGACCCCGCCCTTGGCGATCCGCTCCTTGAGAAGATTGCCATAGACCGACGGGTGGCGCGGCATGAACGGCGCGCCGAAGCAGGTCGAGAAGGTCGCCGACGGCTCGGTGACGCCGATCTCGGTTCCGGCGACACGCGCGGTGTAGCCCGACAGGAAATGATACATCGCCTGGTCCGGGCTCAGCTTCGCGATCGGCGGAAGGACGCCATAGGCATCGGCGGTGAGGAAGATGATGTTCTTCGGAACCGGGCCGAGATTTTCTTTCGACGCATTCGGAATGAAGTCGATCGGATAGGAACCGCGGCTATTCTCGGCGAGGCTATCATCGTCGAGGTCGATCACGCGCGTATCGGGGTCGATCACGACATTTTCGAGCACCGTGCCGAAGCGCTTGGTCGTGGCGTAGATCTCGGGCTCCGCATCGGCCGACAGTCGGATCATCTTGGCATAGCAGCCGCCTTCGAAATTGAAGACCGCCTCGTCCGACCAGCCATGCTCGTCGTCGCCGATCAGCGTGCGGCTCGCATCGGCGGACAGCGTCGTCTTGCCGGTGCCCGACAGCCCGAAGAAGATCGCGGTGTCGCCGTTCGGGCCGATATTGGCCGAGCAGTGCATCGGCATGACGCCGGCGGCCGGCAGCTTGTAGTTGAGGATGCCGAAGACCGACTTCTTCATCTCACCGGCATAGCGGGTGCCGCCGATCAGGATCAGCTTCTCGCTGAGGTTGACCGCGATCACCGTCTCGCTGCGGCAGCCATGGCGCGCCGGATCGGCAACGAAGCTCGGCAGGTCGATGATCGTGAACTCGGGCGAGAAGGCCGCCAGTGCGGCCGCCTCGGGACGCACGAGCAGCGTGCGGATGAACAGGCTGTGCCAGGCGAACTCGGTGATGACGCGCACATTGACGCGATGCGTCGGCTGCGACCCGCCGAACAGGTCCTGGACGAACAGCGTGTCCTTGGTCTTCAGATGCGCCAGAAAGTCCGCCTTGAGCGCGGCGAACTGGTCAGGCGTCATGTCCTTGTTGGTCTTGCCCCACCACACCGTCTCTTCGGTCTCGGCGTCACGCACGATGAACTTGTCGTTGGCCGAGCGACCGGTATGCGAACCGGTCTTGACGACCAGAGGTCCGTCCTTCGACAGCAGGCCTTCGCCACGCTGAACGGCAAGCTCGACGAGCGGAGCGGTTCCGAGATTCCAGTGTAGCTGGGCGTCGACGTCGATACCCTGTTTGTCGAGCCCGAAGGCGGGCGTGAGCTGAGGCACATTTATCTCCTATACGGGTGTGGCCACCGTTTTTCCGGGTGCCGCTCCTAACGTGTAGGTACGTGAAGACTGGGGCGAATCCAGCCGGGCATCCTCCGTACCTTTCTATCTTTCGTCCCGCGCATAGTTTCAAAGGCAGGGATCGTAAAGGGTGCGCTGCACGGTTGAACCTGCTCGGGCACTGGGCTAGGCAGGCAGCCGCATTAAGGCCGTCCGTGCTGGCCGTCATCATCTCTCGGGAGGCCCCACGGTCCCATGTCGGCCACGATCGCGCTAGTCGATGACGATCGCAACATCCTCACATCGGTTTCTATTGCCCTCCAGTCGGAAGGCTTCACCGTCAGGGTCTACTCCGACGGGGAGACGGCGCTCAAGTCGCTGCTGGACAATCCACCCGATCTTGCCGTGCTCGACATCAAGATGCCGCGGATGGATGGCATGGAACTGCTCCGCAGGCTGCGCGAGAAGAGCAGCATCCCGACGATCTTCCTGACGTCCAAGGACGATGAGCTCGACGAAGCGCTGGGCCTCGCGATGGGCGCGGACGACTATATCACCAAGCCCTTCTCGCAACGCCTGCTGATCGCCCGGATCCGCGCGATCCTGCGCCGGACCGAGGCGCGCAGCGAACAGGACGACGAGACGGAGACGCCAGCGGCCGAGAAGATCTTGCGCGGCCGGCTTGAGATGGATCCGGCGCGGCACCGCGTGACGTGGCAGGGCAAGGACGTCACACTGACCGTAACCGAATTTCTGATCCTCGAGGCGCTCGCCCAGCGCCCCGGCTTCGTCAAGTCGCGCGACCAGCTGATGGACACCGCCTATCAGGACGACGTCTATGTCGACGACCGCACGATCGACAGCCACATCAAGAGGCTGCGGCGGAAGTTCCGGCAGGTCGATTCCGAGTTCAAGGCGATCGAGACGCTCTACGGCGTAGGCTACCGCTTTGCCGAGGAATAGCCGCGCGCTGGGCACACCCGAGGCCGCCGCCCGCACATCCCTCACCTCGCGTATCCTGGCGGTCAACATCTTCGCGCTCGCCATGCTGGCGGGGGGCTTCTTCTATCTCGACAGCTACCGGTCCCAGCTGATCGATGCCCGGTTGGAAGAGACCGAAACCCAGGTCCGCCTGATCGCGGAGGCTTTCGTCGTGACTCCGCCCGATGATCGCGGAAAGCTGCTGGCGAAATTCGGCCATGTCACCGAAACGCGGCTGAGGGTCTATCCCTATAGTTCGGGCGACGTTACCCCGCCGACCACGGCGCCGTCTTTCGACAGCTGGAGCTATTCGCGCCCGACCTATGAGTTGCGCGATCCCGCGCAGGAGGAATGGCAGAAACGCGCCGCGCGCTTCCTCGACCGGACGATCGACGTCATCGTCGGCGCGGATCATCCGAAAAGGTTCAGTGAACCCGCAAACGACACACTCGAGGCGTGGCCGCTGGCCTGGCAGGCCGCGCAGGTGCACGGACTTGCGACCGATGTGCAGCGCGCTCCCGACCGGACCCCGATGATCCTGGCCGCGATCGATATCCGCGATGGTCGCGGCGGCGGCAATGTTCTCCTTTCAACCGAGAATCAGCGCGACATCACACGCATCGTCCGCGCCGAGCGGCTGCGGCTCGGCGTCGTCCTGCTGATCGTGGTGCTGGTATCGGTCAGCCTGTCGCTGTTTCTCGCCCGCACCATCGTCCGCCCTTTGCGCCGGCTTGCCCTCGCTGCGCATCGCGTGCGCCTCGGCCGGGCGCGCGAAGTGCAGGTTCCGCGCCTTCCCGAACGGCGCGACGAGATCGGCACGCTGGCCCGAGCCCTGTCCGACATGAGCCTGGCGATCCGGCAGCGGATCGACGCGACCGAAGCCTTCGCGGCGGATGTTGCACATGAGCTGAAAAATCCGTTGGCCTCCCTGCGGTCAGCGGTCGACAGCCTCGACCTCGTCAAAAATCCCGATCTTCAGCAGCAGCTTATAACCGTTATCCGAGACGATGTCGCAAGACTCGACCGCCTGATCACCGATATTTCGGAAGCGTCGCGGGTGGACGCCGAACTTGCCCGCGCGCGGTTCGAATCGATCGACCTGGGGGTGATGATCGAGGGATTGCTGGCGACCCGCGAGAGTCGCGGGCGCAATGGCAGCGTCCGCGTGGCCTTCGCCCGTCCTCATCGCGGTACGGCGGTGGTGTTCGGCGACGGGTCGCGCCTGACGAGGGTGGTCGAGAATCTCGTCGAAAATGCCGTCTCTTTCTCGCCCGAAGGCGGGCTCGTCCAGGTGTCCGCGACCCGCGACGGCGATGATGTCGTGATCAAGGTGGAAGACGAGGGACCGGGCGTGCCGGCAGACGCGCGGGAGGCGATCTTCAATCGCTTTCACAGTGAGCGTCCTGATAGCGAGGCCTTTGGCCGACATAGCGGCCTGGGCCTCGCAATCGCCAAGGCGATCGTCGAAGGCCATAATGGCAGCATCCTCGCGATGGACCGGGACAATGCGCCGAAGGGTGCCAAGTTCGTCATAAGACTGCCTGCGCGGAGCCTGTGATGGTGGCGGCCGGTAATCCGCTTCATGCCTCCTGTGTGGTGATCGGCGGGCGCGCCCTGTTGATCGCGGGTCGATCCGGGAGCGGAAAATCGGACCTCGCGATGCGCCTGATAGATCGCGGCGCTGCACTGCTCTCGGACGACTATACCGAGCTAATTGCGAGAGCCGGGCGGCTGATAGCGCGTCCGCCCTCCACCATCGCGGGCAAGATCGAACTGCGCGGGGTCGGTATCCTCGATATGCCCCATGTCGGCGAGGCCCCCGTTGCCTTGCTGCTCGACCTCGACCGATCGCCCGAGCGGCTTCCCGAGGAGCCCCTCGCATCCATCTCCCTCCAAGGCATATCGATTCCGGCGTTAGGCTTTGCTCCATTCGAGGCGTCTGCCCCGATCAAGGCGGAGCAGGCGTTGCTGCTTCATGGAGTGGGAGGATCGCAATGAGCCGGACATCGCTGCCCCGCCGGATATTGTTCGTCACCGGCATGTCAGGTGCGGGCAAGAAGACTGCGCTCAAGGCGCTCGAGGACATGGGCTGGGAGACCGTCGACAATCTCCCCTTGTCGCTGCTCGACCGCTTGATTGCCGTTTCGCCCGCCGAGGGGAGCATCGACGAACGACGCCCGCTCGCGATCGGGATCGACAGCCGGACCCGCGATTTCGACAGCAACCGGCTCGTCCGCCGCGTGGTCGCGCTCAAGACCGAGGGACGCGACGCCGGCATCCTCTTTCTCGACTGCTCGGGGGCGGAAATCGCCCGGCGCTATTCGGCGACGCGAAGCCGCCATCCGCTCGCCCAGGACCGGCCGATCGAGGACGGCATCGTCCATGAGCGGGAATTGCTAGCCCCTCTGCGCGCGGCCGCCGACGAACTGGTCGACACTTCGGAAGTCTCGACCAACGATCTCCAGGCCTCGTTGCGCCGCAGCCTGGGCGACGCGACCGGCGCCGGCACGACGCTGACGGTCATGTCCTTCGGCTTTTCGCGCGGGGTGCCGCGCGACGCCGATCTGCTGTTCGACATGCGTTTTCTGCGCAATCCGCACTGGGACCCGCAGCTGCGGCCGAAGACCGGGCTCGATCCGGATGTGGGCGCCTATATCGTGCAGGATCCGACCTATGCCGAGGCCAAGCAGCGAATCGAGGATCTGCTGCTGCTGCTCCTTCCGCGCTACGAGGCCGAGGGCAAAAGCTATGTGACGATCGCCATCGGATGTACCGGTGGAAAGCACAGATCGGTGCATTTTGCGGAAACACTCGCAAGCCGGTTGCGCGAGGCAGGTTTTTCGCCCACGGTCCGCCATCGCGATCTGACTCACCAGAAGTCCGACGTGCAGGAGAACGGGGTGCCAGGCTTAGGATCATGACCAGCGGGTTTAATGTCAGATGATCGGATTGGTGCTCGTTACCCATGGCCGCCTCGCGGCCGAGTTCGTGACGGCTATGGAGCATGTCGTTGGGCCGCAGACCGCTATCGAGGCGATCTGCATCGGACCGGATGACGACATGGAGGGTCGCCGGGCCGATATCGCCAAGGCGGTTAAGGCCGTCGACGACGGCTCCGGCGTGATATTGCTGACCGATCTTTTCGGTGGGACCCCGTCGAACCTGGCCATCTCGCTGATGGAGCCCGGTAGGGTCGAGGTGATCGCCGGCATCAACCTGCCGATGCTGATCCGCCTCGAAGGCGCCCGCAAGATGATGAAGATCAAGGCAGCCGTCGGCGCCGCCCGCGACGCCGGGCGTAAATATATCTCGGTCGCATCCGAGGTTCTCGGGGAAGCCGCCGCATGACGACCGTCAGCCGTGAGGTCCAGATCACCAACATCCGTGGGCTTCATGCCCGGGCCAGCGCGAAGTTCGTGACCCTCGCCAGCTCGCACAGCGCCGAGGTCGAAGTCGAGAAGGATGGCTCGAAGGTCGCCGGAACGTCGATCATGGGTCTGATGATGCTCGGTGCCGCCAAGGGCGACAGCATCATCATCTCGGCAAAGGGCGATGGCGCCGAAAAGGCGCTGGCTGCGCTCACCGAGCTGGTCGAGAATAAATTCGGCGAGGAATGACCCGGCGCCTGCCCGCCCCGTCGATGCCGCTGCCACTATCCATCGTTCGCCTGCGCGACCCGCGCGGGCCCCATCGGAGCATGGTCCCCTGCCCCGTCAGATAACCGCCTTCTCCAACACGCTGGTCAAGCGGGTCCGGTCGCTCCGCGAGAAGCGCCATCGGCGCGAGGAGGGCCTGTTTCTGGCCGAGGGCCTGCGCATCCTCACCGAAGCATCCGATGCCGGCCATCTCCCCGAATATATCTTCTTCGCGAAGGACGGGGCCGATCACCCGCTGACGCAGAGGCTGATCGCTGGGGTCGAGGCCGTCGGCGGCGAAGCCATCGAGACGAGCCGCGATATTCTGTCGAAGCTGTCGGGCAAGGACAATCCGCAGACCGTGCTCGGCGTCTTCCGTGAATGGGACACGTCGCTCACCGCGATCGACCGCGCACAGGCTAACATCTGGATCGTCGCCCAGTCGCTGCGCGATCCGGGCAATCTCGGGACGATCCTGCGCACCGGCGACGCCGTCGGGGCTGGCGGGCTGATCCTCGTCGACGACTGTGTCGACCCCTTTTCGGTGGAAGCCGTGCGCGCCACCATGGGGGCCTTGTTCACGCAGCGGATCGTTACCGCGCGCTGGCCCGAATTCATCGCCTGGCTGCGCAGCGGCCCCGGCGAGCTGATCGGAACGAGCCTGCGCGCCGTGCACGATTATCAGGAGCCGCGTTACACTGCGCCGACCTTCATTCTCGTCGGCAACGAAGCGCAGGGGCTTCCGGCCGACTATGAGGACCAATGCGATCGGCTGGTGAAGATCCCGATGCTGGGCAAGGCCGACAGCCTCAATGCCGCCGTGGCGACGGCCGTGATGGCCTATGAGGTGCTCAACCAGCGCCGGAAGCGGTGAATCGGTTGGGACAGGATCGCCCCAATTATATCACCCCGGCCGGTTTTGCCGCGATGCGCGCCCGCTATGAACAGCTTTTCGGCGTCGATCGCCCGGCGCTCGTGGAGGTCATCAGCTGGGCGGCGGGCAATGGCGATCGATCGGAAAATGGCGACTATATCTATGGTCGCAAGAAACTGCGCGAGATCGACCGCGAACTCGGCCATCTGTCGCGCCGCATGAAATCGGCCAAGGTGGTCGATCCGGCGCGCCAGGAGGATCGCAGCCGGGTCTTCTTCGGCGCGACCGTGACGATCGTCGATGAGGATGACGAGGAGCGGACGCTGACCCTGGTGGGAACCGACGAGGCCGATGCCTCGCAGGGTCGGATCAACTGGTATTCGCCGCTCGCGATGGCGCTCAAAGGCGCTGCGGTGGGGGATGTGCGCCGCGTCAGCCTGCCCGGCGGGACGCGCGATTATGAGATAGTGGCGATCGCCTACCCGGACGCCTGAGTTTCATCCGAATGGAGGAAGCGGGGCCACCAAATGCCGGCAGCCCCGCCCCGTTCATCAATGCCGGACCTGGACCTCGCTGCCGTCGGGGCTCGTCGCGCCTTTCAGAGTGAGAGCAAGTTCGTCGGCCTCGGTCCAGTCGATCGCGGTCAGGCGACCGGCCAGCGCCA
>JAIYAJ010000594.1 GCA_027489105.1 Zymomonas sp.
CATGATCGTGGCGGCGGCCGCTTCCCAGCCAGCCTCGGGGGCCTGCAGCACCGCGTCGATCCCGGCCTCGGCCTTATCGATCGGCAGCGGCACGCCGATCACCCCGGTCGACGCGACGAATATGTCCGACGGCTGACAGCCCAGCGCACCCGCGACGCGCGCGGTGATCGCCTCGACCGCAGCGCGGCCGCGATTGCCGGTGAAGGCGTTGGAGTTGCCGGCGTTGACGACCAGCGCGCGGGCGCGGCCCAGCGGCAGCGCGGCGCGGCACCATTCGACCTCGGGCGAAGGGCATTTGCTCTGCGTGGTCACGCCCGCCACGGCGGTACCCTCGTCGAAAGCCGCGAAGGTCAGGTCGGCGCGGTCCCATGCCTTGTATCCGGCCCGCGCGACCGCGATGCGGACGCCCGCGACGGGCGGCAGATCCGGGAAGGCGGCGGGGGCGAGGGGGGAACGGTCCATGGCGCAACTCCATATGGGTCGTGCGCGCTATAGGGGCGGCCCGTGGCGTTTCAAATATCCCGCCACGCGATTCCACGCGGAAGGTACCGATTTATCGATCGCGGGGCGGAACGAGTTTCGCCGAGCACCGTTGGGCCTGCGAATTGACGTATCAGGGAACGGAACCTATCTGCACCCTGATCATTTGTGCGCCGGTCTCCTGGCCGGGTGCATGTCCCTGTATCAAGGAATGCCCATGTTCGGCGGCCTCGCCAAAGCTATCTTCGGGTCGTCGAACGACCGCTATGTGAAGTCGCTGCGCCCGATCGTGCAGCGCATCGCGACGTTCGAACCCACTCTCCAGGCCATGAACGACGAGGAGCTGGCGGCCCAGACCGTCAAGTTCCGCCAGCGGCTCGACGCCGGAGAGACGCTCGATTCGCTGCTGCCGGAGGCCTTCGCAACGGTGCGCGAGGCGGCCCACCGCGTGCTGGGCCAGCGCCATTATGATGTGCAGATGATCGGCGGCATCGTGCTTCATCGCGGCGAAATCGCCGAGATGCGGACCGGCGAGGGCAAGACGCTGGTCGCGACGCTGGCGACCTATCTCAACGCGCTGCCCGGCAAGGGCGTCCACGTGGTCACGGTCAACGACTATCTCGCCAGCCGCGACGCGGAGTGGATGGGCCGGGTCTATCGCTTCCTGGGCCTCACAGTGGGCGTGATCGTTCCCAATCTGAGCGATCCCGAGCGCCGCGACGCCTATGCGTGCGACATCACCTACGGCACGAACAACGAATTCGGCTTCGACTATCTGCGCGACAACATGAAATATGACCGGTCGTTGATGGTCCACCGGCCATTCAACTATGCGGTCGTCGACGAGGTCGACTCGGTGCTGATCGACGAGGCGCGTACCCCGCTGATCATCTCGGGCCCGACCGAGGACAAGACCGAGCTCTACCTGGCAGTCAACGCGATCGTGAAGCAGGTCACGCCCGAGGATTATGAGTTCGACGAAAAACAGCGCTCGGTCGTCCTGACCGAGGACGGCACCGAGCGGATCGAGCGGCTGCTCGAAACCGCCGGCCTGCTGGAGGGTGGCAATCTCTATGCCTTCGAGAATACCCAGGTGGTTCACCATCTGAACCAGGCGCTGCGCGCCAACATCGCCTTTCGCGCGGACATCGATTATATCGTCAAGGACGGCGAGGTCGTCATCATCGACGAGTTTACCGGCCGCATGATGGACGGGCGCCGCTGGTCGGACGGTCTGCACAAGGCAGTCGAGGCCAAGGAAGGCGTCGAGATCAAGCCCGAGAACCAGACGCTCGCTTCGATCACCTTCCAGAATTATTTCCGGATGTACCCCAAGATCGGCGGAATGACGGGCACGGCTGCGACCGAAGCCCATGAATTCTACCAGATCTACAAGATGAACGTCGTCACGATCCCGACCAATCTGCCGGTACAGCGGATCGACCAGGACGACGAATTCTACAAGAACATGCAAGACAAGTTCGCTGCGATCACCAAGGCGATCCGCGAGGCGAAGGAACATGGGCAACCGGTGCTGGTCGGCACCGTCTCGATCGAGAAGTCCGAGCTGCTTTCGGAGTTCCTCACCCGCGAGGGCGTGCCGCACAATGTGCTCAACGCGCGCTACCACGAGCAGGAGGCCCCCATCGTGGCGCAGGCCGGCCGCTTCGGCGCGGTAACGATCGCCACCAACATGGCCGGTCGCGGCACCGACATTCAGCTGGGCGGCAATCTCGAATTCCGCATGCGCGACGAGCATCCCGAGCTGGTCGCGGGCACGCCCGAATATGACGCCGTCGCGGAGCGCATCCGTGGCGAGATCGCCGCCGAAAAGGCGAAGGTGCTCGCCGCCGGCGGCCTGTTCGTGCTCGGCACCGAGCGCCACGAGCGCCGGCGCATCGACAATCAGCTGCGCGGGCGTTCCGGCCGTCAGGGCGATCCTGGGCTGTCGCGGTTCTACCTGTGCCTTGAGGATGATCTGCTGCGCATCTTCGGCCCGCAGACCATGTTCGCGCGAATGATGAACAAGAATCTCGCCGACGGCGAGGCGATCGTCAGTCCGTGGATTTCCAAGGCGATCGAGACCGCGCAGAAGAAGGTCGAGGCACGCAACTACGACATCCGCAAGCAGGTCGTCGAATATGACGACGTGATGAACGACCAGCGCAAGGTCATCTACGAACAGCGCGCAGACATCATGGATGCCGAGACGGTCGACGACGTCGTCACCGACATGCGGGTCGAGACCGCCAACGCGCTTGTCGGCGAATGCTGCCCGCCGAACAGCTATCCCGAACAGTGGGATGTCGAGATGCTCAAGGAGCGGGTCTCGGGCACGCTGGGCATCGCCCCGCCGATCGACGAGTGGGTCGCCCAGGACGGGATCGATCCCGAAATCCTGCTCGAGAAGGTCCAGGCCGAAGCCGAAGCCGTGATCCAGGCCAAGAAGGACGCGATCGGCGAGGAGCATTGGCACAGCCTCGAGAAGAATGTGCTGCTCCAGACGCTCGACCATCATTGGAAGGAGCACCTGGCGACGCTCGACGCGCTGCGTCAGGTCATCCATCTGCGCGCTTATGCGCAGAAGACCCCGATCAACGAGTATAAGCAGGAAGCCTTCGCTCTGTTCGAGCGCATGCTGGTCGAGATCCGCGAAGAGGTGACCCGCATCCTGGCGCTGGCCCGCTTCGAAATGGCGCCGCCCGAACTGCCGCCGATGCCGGACTTCATCACCAGCCATATCGACCCGCTGACGGGCGAAGATGACACGTATGACCGGGATGCCGGAACGGGTGGCGGCTTCGTTACGACGCGCCTGCCCCAGGCGATTTCGGCTCTGGCGAGTGACGATTTCCAGATCCCGGCCGACGTCGCCGCGACGCTCAGCCGCAATTCGCCCTGCCCGTGCGGGTCGGGGTTGAAGTACAAGCACTGCCACGGCGCGCTCTGATCGAAGGCTTGCTGCACCCTTGAAAAGGTGCGGCACCCTTTCGATGATCGACCGGTTGCCAATCGGGGGGCGGTTGAGGATCATGGCCATGCCCCGTCTCGATGTCTGATCCGGTGCACCATCCCGGCGAACCCGACGATAGCCGGCCCATTCATGGTCCGGTGAAGCGCTGGGCCTGGTTCCTGCTGGGCTGGGTGATGGTCGCGCTCGGCTTCATCGGCGCGATGCTCCCGGTCATGCCGACGACGATCTTCCTGATCCTCGCCGCCGCCTGCTTCAGCCATTCCAGCCCGCGCTTCGAACGGTGGCTGCTCGAACATCGCTGGTTCGGGGACCCGATCCGCCGCTGGCGCGAGGATCGCGCGATCCCGCTCAAGGCGAAGATCGTGGCCATTGTAAGCATGGCCGGGGGCTTCCTGGTCATGCTGCTGACGGTCGCGCCGCCGCTCTGGGCCGATCTGATCGTGGCAGCGTCGCTGACCGTCTGCGCCATCTATGTCGCGACCCGTCCCAATGGCTGAGAGCATGGGCAAGCCGCTCAAGAATTAACGAAAGTTTGCAATCGCGCCTTTCCCTTATCCTTCATCCCTATCTATTAAGGATGCGGG
>JAIYAJ010000265.1 GCA_027489105.1 Zymomonas sp.
AGATGCTGACCGCGAACTGGACGAGCATGGCGCCGATGACGGCGGCGATGATCAGCGCGCCGATCGCCGCGATGACGAACCATATCTGCAGCGAGGGATCGTCGAATACGCGCATCCGGCGGGTTACGCCCATCAGGCCGAGCACATAGAGCGGCATGAAGGCGAGCCAGAAGCCGACGACCCAGCACCAGAAGCTGATCTTGCCCCAGAAGACGTCGAGCTTGAAGCCGAAGGCCTTGGGCCACCAGAAGTTGATCGCCGCGAACAGGCCGAACAGCACGCCGCCGATGATCACATTGTGGAAATGCGCGATCAGGAACAGCGAGTTGTGCAGCACGAAGTCGGCTGGCGGCACCGCGAGCAGAACGCCGGTCATGCCGCCCACGGTGAAGGTCACCATGAAGGCGATCGTCCACAGCATCGGCAGCTCGAAGCGGATCCGGCCCCGGTACATGGTGAACAGCCAGTTGAAGAGCTTGGCGCCCGTCGGGATCGAGAGCACCATCGTGGTGATACCGAAGAAGCTGTTGACGCTGGCACCCGATCCCATGGTGAAGAAGTGGTGCAGCCAGACGAGGTAGGACAGAATCGTGATGACGATCGTCGCGTAGACCATCGAGGTGTAACCAAACAGCTTCTTGCCCGAGAAGGTCGAGGTCACCTCGGAGAAGACGCCGAACAGCGGAAGGATCAGGATGTAGACCTCGGGGTGGCCCCAGATCCAGATCAGGTTCACGTACATCATCGGGCTGCCGCCGAAGTCGTTCGTGAAGAAATTGGTGCCGACATAACGGTCGAGGCTGAGCAGCGCGAGGACGGCGGTCAGCACCGGGAAGGACGCGACGATCAGCACGTTGGTGCACAGCGACGTCCAGGTGAACACCGGCATCTTCATCATCGTCATGCCCGGCGCGCGCATCTTGAGGATCGTGACGACCAGGTTGATGCCCGATAATGTCGTGCCGACGCCCGCTATCTGCAGTGCCCAGATATAATAATCGACGCCGCTCGCGGGGCTGTAGGCGATCCCCGACAGCGGAGGATAGGCGAGCCAGCCGGTCTGCGCGAACTCGCCCACGAACAGCGAACACATGACCAGGCCGGCGCCCGCCGCCGTCATCCAGAAGCTGAAATTGTTGAGGAAGGGGAAGGACACGTCGCGTGCGCCGATCTGCAGCGGCACGACATAGTTCATCAGGCCGGTGACGAAGGGCATCGCCACGAAGAAGATCATGATCACGCCATGGGCGGTGAAGATCTGGTCGTAATGATGGGCGTTGAGATAGCCCTCCGACCCGCCGAAGGCCATCGCCTGCTGGAGACGCATCATGATCGCGTCGGCGAAGCCGCGCAGGAACATGATCAGGCCCAGCACCATGTACATGATGCCGATCTTCTTATGGTCGACGCTGGTGAACCAGTCGCGCCACAGCCAGCCCCAGAGCCGGTAGCGGGTGATCAGGCCGAGCACCGCCGCGCCGCCAATCACCACCGCGACGAAGGTGGCGACGACGATCGGCTCGTGGAGCGGCAGGACGTCGAGCGACAGTCGCCCGAAGATCGGATCGATCGGAGTGGGAGCGGACGTCATATTCTCTTTCCCGGTGATCAGGACGCGCGCCGAGGCGCGGCAGGGGTGGTGTTGGCGGCGAGCGTCAGCAGCGGCGACGATGTACCCGGTCGGCTGAGACCGAAGCCCTTGAGCGGCGCGAGACTGGTCAGCCTGACCGCTTCCTCGGCGGGTTCGCGCGGCTTCATCGGCGCGCAGCTGGCCGCGACCATCATCGGCTGCGCCGTCGTCGCGAAGGGGACCGAGCCCCGGCCGGCGAACTTGTCATATTCGAGCGCACGGACATTGTGGATGCCGGCCAGCCCCATGCCGCCGCGCGCGTCGATCGCCATCATGTCGCGCATGCACATCTTGCCGGGCTCGACGCAGAGATTGACGACGGCGTCGAACAGACCCTGCTCGACCGCTGCATAGCGCCGCACCGGCTCGCGCTCGCTGGGCCGCTCCAGCTTCAGATAGGTCGCCCGATCAAGGCGGGCAGGTGCCTTGCGCGCCGCTTCCGCCCAGGCCGCGAAACCCTGCTCGCTCAAGCCCTTCACGCGGAAGCGCATCGTCGAAAAGCCCGCGCCACTGTAATTGCCCGAAAAGCCCTCATAGGCGCCGGGCTTGTTGAGCACCGCGTGGAGCTTCGTCTCCATCGCCGGCATCGCGTAGATCTGCCCCGCAAGTGCCGGAACGTAGAAGCTGTTCATCACCGAAGAGGCCGAGATGCGGAAGCGGACTGGCCGATCGACCGGCAGCGCCAGCTCATTGACCGTGGCGACGCCCTGCTCGGGATAGATGAACAGCCATTTCCAGTCGAGCGCCACCACCTGCACGTCGAGCGGCCGGACTTCGGCGGCGACGGGCTTACCCGGGGCGGTGCGCGAGATCGGCCGCCACGGGTCGAGCAGATGGGTGCCGACCCAGGTCAGCGCGCCGAGGCAGATGATGATCAGCAGCGGCGCCGACCAGATAACCAGTTCGAGGTGTGTCGAATGATCCCAGTCCGGCTCGTAGCGCGCTTCCTTGTTGGCCGCGCGATACTTCCAGGCGAAGAGCAGCGTCAGCGCGATCACCGGTACGATGATGAGCAGCATCAACAGGGTCGACATCACAACGAGCCGGCCCTGTTGCATCGCAACATCGCCAGCGGGGTTGAGCACGACCATGTTGCACCCCGACAGGAGTGCCGCAGCGGAAACCAGCGGCAGACGCTTGGAAATCTGCCAGAGGGCGGTGAGTCGGCGCGATCGTTCGGACATGGCGCGCAGGTAGGACGCTACTGCTGCGACGCACATAGGACATTTTGTCCAATCCCTTTGATCAGGATCAATGACCGATAAGCCTATGTCCGGCGAAGCGATTCGCGGGAGCATGGACCATGGCCTGTTGGTGTCCGATGCCGGCACCCCGAGGAGTCGAAGGATGAGTGCGCAGTCGATCAACGGCACGACGGCGGAGCGCGACGCCCGCAGCTTGCACGAAGGCCATCACAAGGTGGCGCCGGGCGAAATTGCGATCGGCGTGGTCATCGGTCGCACCTCTGAATTCTTCGACTTCTTCGTCTACGCGATCGCGTCGGTACTCGTCTTTCCCAGCCTCGTTTTTCCCTACGCCGATGCCGTGACGGGCACGCTTTACTCTTTCGTCATCTTCGCGCTGGCCTTCGTCGCGCGACCGGTGGGCACGCTGATCTTCACCAATGTCGACCGCCTCTACGGGCGCGGCGCCAAGCTGACGATCGCGCTGTTCCTGCTCGGCGGATCGACGGCAGCCATCGCTTTCCTGCCGGGCTACGAGACGATCGGCCATGGCTCCGCTCTCCTCTTGGCGCTGTTCCGCATGGGCCAGGGCGTGGCGCTGGGTGGTTCGTGGGACGGCCTCGCTTCGCTGCTGGCGATCAACGCGCCCGAGAAGAAGCGCGGTTGGTATGCGATGCTCCCGCAGCTGGGCGCCCCGATCGGTCTGGTCGTGGCAAGCCTGCTGTTCACCTTCTTGATTGCGTCGCTGCCCGCGCAGGACTTCCTCGAATGGGGCTGGCGCTATCCCTTTTTCGTCGCCTTCGCGATCAATGTGGTGGCGCTGTTCGCCCGCCTGCGCATCGTCGTTACGCCCGAATATGACACGCTGTTCGAACACCGCGAACTTCAGCCGGCTCCACTGCTGGACACCGCACGCACCGAATGGCGGACGATCGCTATGGGCGCTTTCACCCCGCTCGCCAGCTTCGCCATGTTCCATATGGTGACCGTCTTCCCGCTGTCCTGGGTTTTCCTGTTCACCGACGACAGCCCGACCCGCTTCCTGTTGATCGAGGCGATCGCCGCCTGCTTCGGTATCGCCGCCATCGTCGCCTCGGGCTATCTCTCCGACCGCTTCGGCCGCCGCACCGTGCTTGGCGCATCGGCCGCCGCGATCGCCGCGTTCAGCGGCTTCGCGCCGCAGCTGCTCGATGCGGGCGAGACCGGCGAGACGATCTTCATGTTGCTGGGCTTCATCCTGCTCGGCCTGTCCTTCGGCCAGTCTTCGGGTGCGCTGTCCTCGCGCTTCTCCCCGCGCCACCGCTATACGGGATCGGCGCTGACCTCGGACCTCGCCTGGCTGTTCGGCGCGGGCTTCGCGCCGCTTGCTGCTCTTGTTCTTGCGAGCCAGTTCGGCCTGATGTCGGCAGGCACCTATTTGCTGTCGGGCGCGGCCGCGACGCTCGTCGCCCTGTGGCTCAACCGCGATCTCGCCGAGACGATCGAGTAAGCTTCCACGGATATTGACGCAGGGCGACGATACCGCGCCCGCTCACCAGATGATCCCGCGCGCCGGTTCGCCCCGGCGCGCGGTTGACAAGACTTCCCACCCTCCCCCAGCACTGACCCAGCCACCGGAACGGCGCAAAAGCGCGGCTGGGGCACGGTCGAGCAAATATGGGCGAGGATGTGAGGAGCAGCAGCGAAGGCAGTGCCAGCGCAGCCGAGTGGGACGACCGCCTGACCGTCCTGCCGCTGGCGGAGATGATGGCGATGGCCGAGGCGGCCACGCTCGACGCCCATGGCCCGGTCGTCACCTATTCGCGCAAGGTCTTCATCCCGCTGACCCGGCTGTGCCGTGACGTCTGCCATTATTGCACCTTCGCCACGACGCCAGCCAAGGTCCGCATCCCCTATCTGAGCCCCGACGCGATCCGCGAGATCGCCCGCGCCGGCCTCGCCGCCGGATGCCGGGAAGCGCTGTTCACGCTGGGCGACCGCCCCGAGGACCGCTACCCGGCGGCGCGCGACGCGCTGGCGGCGAACGGACATCTTTCGACGCTCGGCTACCTGCGCGACATGGCGGCGATGGTTCTCGCGGAGACCGGCCTGCTGCCGCATCTTAACCCCGGCCTGATGGACGCCGCCGACTATGCCGCGCTGCGCCCGGTCGCCGCATCGATGGGCCTGATGCTGGAAAGCAGCGCCGACCGGCTGTGCGAGCGCGGCGGTCCCCATTTCGGGTCGCCCGACAAACGCCCCGCCGCGCGCCTCGCCGCGATCGAAGAGGCCGGCAAGGCGTCCGTCCCCTTCACCACGGGGCTGCTGATCGGCATCGGCGAGACGCGGCGCGAACGGATCGAGACGCTGGTCGCGATCCGCGACCTCCATGCGCGCTACGGCCATATCCAGGAGGTGATCGTCCAGAATTTCCGGGCGAAGGCGGGCACCCGCATGGCCGGCCACCCGGAACCCTCGCTCGACGACCATCTTTGGACCATCGCCGCCGCCCGGCTGATCCTCGGCGGCGTGATGACGATCCAGGCACCGCCGAACCTGCACGACGAGGCCGCGCTCGCAGCCCTCGTTCAGGCGGGTGTCAACGACTGGGGCGGCGTGTCGCCGGTGACCCCCGACCATGTGAACCCCGAAAAGCCCTGGCCCCATCTCGACGCGCTGGCAGAGGCGACGTCGCGCGCCGGGCGGAGCCTGCGCGAGCGTCTGGCGATCGGCCCGCGCCATGCGCTCGACGTCGATCGCTGGGCCGATCCTGCGCTGGCACCCGGCATCCGTCGCGCCATCGACGGCCGGGGCCTGCCGCGCATCGAGGACTGGTCGCCCGGCACGGGGGAGACGCCGCCCATCTTGCCGCCCGTCCAGCGCGGGCGCAGCCGGCGGATCGACGCGGTGCTGGGTCGCGCGCTGTCCGGCGAAATGCTTGGGGAAGCCGACATCACCGCACTGTTCGGAGCTGAAGATGGCGATCTTCACGCGGTGCTCGCCACCGCCGACCAGCTGCGCCGGCAGGCGGTCGGCGAGACGATGACCTATGTGGTCAACCGCAACATCAACTACACCAATATATGTCTATACAAATGCGGCTTCTGTGCCTTTTCCAAGGGTTCGACACGATCCAAGCGCGGGGCCGCCTATCGCCTCGACCTCGACGAGGTCGGTCGCCGTGCGGCGGAAGCCTGGGAGCGGGGGGCGACCGAAGTCTGCCTGCAGGGGGGCATCCACCCTGCCTTTGACGGACGGACCTATCTCGACATCGTCCGGGCCGTTCGCGCCGCTGCCCCCGATATCCACATCCACGCCTTCTCCCCGCTCGAGATCAGCCATGGCGCCGAGACGCTCGGCCTGCCGGTGCAGGATTATCTGGCGCGGCTGCGCGCCGAGGGCCTGTCGACCCTGCCGGGCACGGCCGCCGAAATCCTCGACCCCGAGGTCCGCGCGATCCTCTGCCCGGACAAGCTGAGCGCCGACGCCTGGCTGGAGGTAATGCGCGCGGCCCATGGCGTCGGCCTGCGCAGCACCGCCACGATCATGTTCGGCCATGTCGATCGCTATGAGCATTGGGCGCGCCATCTGATCCGCGTCCGCGCACTGCAGACCGAGACCGGCGGCTTCACCGAATTCGTCCCCCTGCCCTTCGTGCACATGGAAGCGCCGATCTGGCGCAGGGGTCTCGCGCGGTCGGGGCCGACCTGGCGCGAGACGCTGCTGATGCACGCGATCGCGCGGATCGTTCTCCACCCGGTCATCCCCAACATCCAGGCGTCCTGGGTGAAGCTCGGCCCCGACGGCGTTCGCCAGTTGCTCGACTGCGGGGTGAACGATCTGGGCGGAGTCCTGATGGACGAGTCGATCACCCGCGCCGCGGGCGGGATCAATGGCCAATGCCTCGACCGCCAAGCGATGATCGCGCTCGCGCACTCCGCCGCACGCCCCATCGCGCAACGCACCACCTGCTACGACCGCGTCGAGGATCGGCGCACGGCATCCCTGGAGTATCTGCCATGACCATCACCCCATCGATCGCCATCATCGGCGGCACCGGGAAGCTCGGCGCGGCGATCGCCTATCGCCTTGGCCGTGCGGGCTATCGCGTGATTCTGGGCTCGCGCGACCCCGCCAAAGCTACCGCCACTGCCGGCGAGCTGGGCGTCGACGCCGCAGAAAGCAATGCCGCCGCCGCGACGGCGGCCGACATCGTGATCGTCACCGTCCCCTTCGCTGCCCAGGACGCTACGCTGGCCGAAATCGCGCCGCACGTGACGGGCAAGATCGTCGTCGACACGACCGTGCCGCTCGTTCCCCCGAAGGTCATGCGCGTGCAGATGCCGCCCGAAGGCAGTGCGGCCGTGCGCGCCGCCAGCCTGTTGGGCGAAGGCGTGCGCCTCGTGTCGGCCTTTCACAATGTCGCCGCGCACAAGCTGGCCTCCGATGCGGACATCGGCTGCGATGTGCTGGTATTCGGCGACGACAGGGACGCCCGCGGAGAGGTCGTCGCGCTGGCGGATGCGATGGGACTGCGCGGCCTCCACGCCGGCGCGCTGGTCAACTCGGCGGCGGCCGAGGCGATGACCTCGATCCTGATCTTCCTCAACAAGACCTATCGCGTCGATGGCGCGGGAATCAGGATCACGGGCGCGCTGACGCCACCGGGCGTCTGAAAGAACAGCGGAATTGCGTCCATTTTGGTGCGATTTCGCAATTTTTCTCGTAGAACTACGTATCTCCGAAAGAAAGCATTTACGACTTTGGTCTTAGATCGACCTGCCGTGTGACGGGGTGGGTTGTACGGCGTTCACGAAACGATCGCCGGAGATTTCTCATGATCCGTTGGTTCGCGAAGAACGCGCCCATCCGACAAAAATTCGATCTACTGACCTGTGCCTTCCTGATCTGCACCGCCGCAACGGGGCTTGCCGTGCTGCTGTTCGGTTCCACCCATCCCTTTGCAGCGATCGCGATCCTGGGCTTTGGAGCGGTCATTACGCTCGCAACGGGGCTCTCTGCCAAGGCGCTGATCTGCGACCCTTATGTCACGACCGTGGTTCGCATGGAGGGGCTGGCCGCAGGCGATCTCGCGACCCCGATCGAGTTTCGCGATCATGGCGACTGTGTGGGCCGGATGGCGGCCGCCATGGAGTTCTTCCGGGGCAATGCGGAGAATCTGCGTGCGTCGGAAGAGCATATGCAGACCGTCGCCGAGGCACAGCGCCATGTCGTGAAGGATGTCGGGGACTCGCTGCGCCGACTGGCGGGCGGCGATCTGCGCTGCCGGATCTCCCATCGATTCCCGCAGGAATTCGAAGCGCTGCGGGCCGATCTCAACAGGACGATCGACAGCCTCGCCGAAACGCTCGAGGCGCTGTCGTCGGCGAGCGACGGGGTGCGCACGGGATCGCAGGAGATCCGCCGTGCATCCGACGACCTGTCCTGCCGGACCGAGCGCCAGGCGGCGAGCCTGGAGGAGACGAGCGCCGCGCTGACCGAATTGTCGACCTCGGTGGCACAATCGGCGGAAGAGGCGCGCAAGGCAGCCGCGCTGGTCGGGGACATTCAGAGCCAGGCAACCGAAAGCGAAGGCATCGTCCACGCCGCCACGGCGTCGATGAACGGAATCGAACGCTCGTCGCGCGAAATATCGGAGATCATCAGCGTCATCGAAGGCATCGCCTTCCAGACCAACCTGCTGGCGCTCAATGCCGGAGTCGAGGCGGCGCGTGCCGGCGAGACGGGCAAGGGCTTCGCAGTCGTCGCATCGGAGGTCCGCGCGCTGGCCCAGCGGTCCGCCGATGCGGCACAGGATATCGCCGCCAAGATCGTCGCCAGCTGCCGCGAGGTTAACGAAGGCGCCCGTCTGGTCGCACAGGCCGGCGACGCGCAGCAGAAGATCATCGCCAAGATCGGCGAAATTACCGCCGTCGTCCGGGCGATTGCCGAAACATCGGACGCGCAGGCCACCGGCCTGTCGGAGATCAATGTCGCGATGAACGAACTCGACCAGGTGACCCAGCAGAACGCCGCGATGGTCGAGGAAGCGACCGCTGCCGCCTATAGCCTGGGCCAGGAGGCCGATCAGCTGGCGCAGCAGATGGGACGCTTCACGATCGATAACCGCAACGCGCGATCAGATTTCAGGCTGCGGGAAGCGGCCTGAGATCGCCAGGTCGATCGGTTCTGACATGAAGAAGGGGCGGAGCCGGTCGCGGCTTCGCCCTTTTTCGTTACCCAATCGTGGTTTGCGGTCAGGCCGAGCCGCGCACCCGGGCGAAGCTGCGCAGCGTCGCCTTGATATTGGGGTCCTCGATCGCGTCGGTCAGCTGGTCGACCTGCTCGATCATCGACCCCGTACCCATGGTCGGCCCAACGAGCTGGCTCGCCATCGCCCAGGGGCCGAACTGGCGCTCACTCACCTCTGCGCGATTGAGCTGCACGACCGCACGATGGCGCGGATCGCCCTGAATTCTTTCATAAGTCCGCGCGACTTGATCTGCCGGCCCCTCCAGCGCCTGCAAAAAGCGCTTGCCGTCAAAGATCAGCAGGCCGCTCACTTCATCCGCCGCATTCCGGCGACGTGAGGTCTGCAAAATGGCCTCGACGTCCGACAGCTCGAGGGTCGCCCGCGCCGTGCTGATATAAACCAATTGAAGAAACATATCGCCCTTTCGCGACATAGCGCGTCCGAATGCACATAATGCTATCGTGTTGCTTACCTTTGTGTGAAGTCGCTTTCCGCGCAAGATAGCGTGCGCGGCGGCCTTCCCTGATGCCCGTCGGGGCCCTATCTTCGCACTGATGCCCCCTGATCATTTTTCCGCCTCGACCGCCGCTCCCGAACAGGGATGGGCCACGCTGAAACGCTTCCTGCCCTATTTGTGGCCCAAGGACGCACCGATGCTGCGGCTGCGCGTCGTCATCGCCATGCTGATGGTGCTTGCGGCGAAGAGCGCCGTCCTGCTGATGCCCTTCGCCTATAAGGCGGTCGTCGACCGGATGGCGCCGGGGTTCGAGCCGGGCGTGATGATCGCGCTCGCGCTGGTTGCGGCCTATGCCGGTGCCCGCTTCGGTGGCGTGCTGTTCGACAATCTGCGCAACGCCATCTTCGAACTGGTCGGGCAGGATGCGGCCCGCCGGCTGTCGGTCGAGGTGTTCGGCCAGCTTCACCGCCTGTCGCTGCGCTATCATCTCGAACGACGTACGGGCGCGCTGACCAAGATCGTCGAACGCGGGACGAAGAGCATCGACACGATGCTCTATTTCCTGCTGTTCAACATCGGTCCGACCATCTTCGAGCTGACTGCGGTCTGCCTGATCTTCTTCTTCAAATTCGGCATCGAGTTGGTCATCGCCACGCTGCTGGCAATCGCAGCCTATACCGTGTTCACCCAGAAGGTGACCGAATGGCGCGCGAAGATGCGGCGCGAGATGGTCGAGTCCGACACCCGCGCATCGGCGCGCGCAGTCGACTCGCTGCTGAATTACGAAACGGTCAAATATTTCAGCGCGGAACGCCGCGAGACCGAGAATTATGGCCGCGCCGTCGCGGCTTATGCGACGGCCGCGACGCGTAACGAGACATCGCTGGCGCTGCTCAACGTCGGCCAGGCGCTGATCACGAACCTGATGATGGCGGGCGCCATGGGCTATAGCGTCTATGGCTGGAGCCGGGGCTGGTTCTCGCCCGGCGACGTCGTCTTCGTGAACACGATCCTGATGCAGCTGTTCCGTCCGCTCGATCTGCTGGGCATGGTCTATCGGGAGATCCGGCAGGGTCTGATCGATATGGAGGCGATGTTCCGCCTGATCGACACCCCTGCCGAGGTGGTCGACCGGCCGGGCGCACCCGCGCTGTCGGTGCAGGGCGGCATGGTGCGGTTCGACGACGTCCATTTCGCTTATGATCCCGAGCGACCGATCCTCAAGGGCATCGACCTGCGGATTCCGGCGGGCGGCACGCTCGCCGTCGTCGGGCCTTCGGGGGCGGGCAAGTCGACGCTCGCCCGGATCCTGTACCGCTTCTACGACATCAGCAGCGGCCGGGTGCTGATCGACGATCAGGACATCGCCGGCGTGACACAGGAGTCGCTGCGTCGGGCAATCGGCATCGTCCCGCAGGACACCGTCCTGTTCAACGACACGATCGGCTATAATATCGGCTATGGCCGCGAGGGCGCGACCCAGGCGGAGATCGAGGCGGCGGCGCGCGGTGCCTCGATCCACGAGTTCATCCTGTCGCTTCCGAAGGGCTATGCCACCAAGGTCGGCGAGCGCGGGTTGAAGCTGTCCGGGGGCGAGAAGCAGCGCGTCGCCATCGCCCGGACCCTGCTCAAGAACCCCCCGATCCTGATCCTCGACGAGGCCACCAGCGCGCTCGACAGCCGGACCGAGGCCGACATCCAGTCGACGCTGCGCAATGTCGAACAGGGGCGGACCACGATCGTCATCGCCCACCGCCTGTCGACGATCGTCCATGCCGACGAAATCGTCGTGCTGGAGGCAGGCCAGATCGTCGAGCGCGGCACCCATGCCGATCTGATGGCGCGTGACGGGCTCTATGCGGAGATGTGGATGCGCCAGGCCAGCGAGTCGGAGGAACGCGAGGCGGCCTGAGCCTGCCGCCCCGCACCCCTCCGCACAAAATGCGCGACGCCGCCTTTGACCTGAGCCCATAGCCCACTAGAAGGCCGCCATGCCCACCCCCCTGGAAGCCCTGCAACAGACCTTCGGCTATGCGCAGTTCCGGGGGCGTCAGGCCGACGTGATCGAGCGGGTGATGGCCGGGCTGGGCACGCTGGCGGTGATGCCGACCGGCGCGGGCAAGTCGCTGACCTATCAGATCCCCGCGCTCTGCCGGCCGGGCACCGGCCTCGTCATCTCGCCGCTGATCGCACTGATGCACGATCAGGTGCGCTCGGCCGAAGCCGCCGGCATAAGGGCCGCCGCCCTCACCTCGGCCGACGACAATCGCGACGAGACGATCGACCGGCTGCGCTCGGGTGCGCTCGACCTGCTCTATGTCGCACCCGAACGGGTGTCGTCCGACAGCTTTCGCCGGATGATCGCGCAGATCCCGCTAGCACTGATCGCGATCGACGAAGCGCATTGCGTGTCCGAATGGGGCCACGACTTCCGGCCCGACTATCGCCTGCTGCGCGGCCTGCTCGATGCGCGCGCCGACGTGCCGCGCCTCGCGCTGACCGCGACCGCCGACCGGCACACCCGCGACGATATCTTGGCGCAACTGGGGATCGACCGCGACGGGCTGATCCTCGCCGGCTTCGACCGGCCCAATATCCGCTATGGCATCACCCCGCGCGACGGCGTGTCGCGACAGATCGCCGGCTTCATCGACGACAATCCGGGGCCCGGAATCGTCTATGCCCCGACCCGCGACGCGACCGAACGGCTGGCCGCGCAATTGTCGGCGGCCGGGCGATCGGCGCGGGCCTATCATGCAGGGCTCGATCCCGCGATCCGCGCCGCCAACCAGAAGGCCTTCGTCGCGTCCGAGGACATGGTGATGGTCGCGACCGTCGCCTTCGGCATGGGGATCGACAAGCCCGACGTGCGCTTCGTCGCCCATGCCGGCCTGCCCAAGTCGATCGAGGCCTTTTATCAGGAGACCGGTCGCGCCGGCCGCGACGGCGAGCCTGCGGCCACCCAGCTCTTCTGGGGCGCCGAGGACTTCGCCCGCGCGCGCCGCCGGATCGAGACCGATGTCGAAGAGGGCCGCCGAGCCGGCGAACGGCAGCGGCTCAACGCCATGGCGATGCTGGTCGAGGCACCGACCTGTCGCCGCGCCATCCTGCTCGCCCATTTCGGCGAGGATCCGCCCGAGCGCTGCGGCAATTGCGACAATTGCCTGGCCCCGCCATCGGGGATCGACGCCACGGTGGTCGCGCAGAAGCTGCTCTCCGCCGCCTTCCGTACCGAGATGCGCTATGGCGTGACCCACCTCACCGACGTGCTCAGCGGGCGCGAGACCGAGAAGATCATGCTGGCCGGGCACAACCGGCTGTCGGTGTTCGGCATCGCCGACGAGGCCGAACTCAAGCTGATCAAGCCGGTCGCCCGAGCCTTGCTCGCGCGCGATGCGCTCCGCGCCGACGAATATGGCGGCCTGTCCTTCGGCCCGGCTGCCCGCGGCATATTGAAGGGCGAGGACAAGGTTCCGCTGGTGCTGCCGCCCGAGCGCAGCCGCAAGCGGCGCCAGCGCGGTGGCGAAGAACATCCGCACGATCCGCTGTTCGAAAAGCTGCGCGAACTGCGCCGCGACCTTGCCCGCGCGCAGGGCGTCCCGCCTTATGTCGTCTTCAATGACGCGACGCTGCGCGAGATGGCGGCGTTCCGCCCCGAGACTCTCTCTGGCCTCGGCCAGATATCGGGCGTAGGGGCGAAGAAGCTCGAGACCTATGGCGAGGATTTCCTTGCCGTCATTCGCACGTACCGGGAGTAGGAGACGGCCATGTTCCGCAAGATCGACGACAGCATTTCGGTCGCACCGCAGATCAGCGTCGAGGATGTCGAGGCCGCCGCGGCGCAGGGCTTCCGCATGGTGATCAACAACCGCCCCGAGCAGGAAGAGCCAGGCCAGCCTTCGGGCGAAGAAATCCGTGAGGCCGCCCGCGCCGCAGGGCTCGCTTATGTCGCGATCCCGATCACCCATGGCGGCTTTTCGCTCAATCAGGTCGAAGCGATGCGTGATGCGCTGGCGCAGGCCGGCGGGCCGGTGCTGGCCTATTGCCGCTCCGGCACGCGCTCGACCTTCGTCTGGGCGCTCGCGCGCGGGCTGGAAGGCGAGGATGCCGACGCGCTCGCCGCGAAGGCGGCCGCTGCCGGCTATGACATTTCCCCGATCAAGCCGCTGATCGGACCGCGCTGACCGCGCGACGCCAGCCGGCGGTCAGTCCGTCCAGTTGACCTTGGCCCAGACCGGCAGGTGATCCGACGCCAGCCGGGCACGCTCGCTGCTGTGCACGCCGCTGGCAACCAGATGCAGGTCGGGGGTCAGGATGATCCGGTCGAGGCAACCCACCGGTCGCCGGCTGTGATAGCTGCGGCCGAGCGGGACGACATGATGGCCATCGCCGAACTCGCGCATGCAGCCGCCGTTGAGCGACCATTCGTTGAGATCACCCATCAGCACCGTGGGCATGGCGGGTCGACTGCGGACCTGCTCGATCACGGCACGAACCTGGCGTCGGCGCCACAGGCCCGACAGATCGAGATGCATCCCGACGATGCGGAGTGGCTTGCCGCCGATCGATAGCTCGGCCAGCACCGCGCCGCGCGGCTCGAGTCGGGGAAGGTCGATCGGCGCATAGTCGACGATATCGACCGAATGGCGCACGAGAATGGCATTGCCATGCCAGCCGATCCCGCCGGGCCGGATGTCGAACGGGACCGCCTTATATTCGCCCTGCGCAATCAGGTCGGTCGGCAGTGCGCTCTGCCGCGCGCCGAAGCGGCGGTCCGCCTCCTGCAGCGCGACGATGTCGGCGCTGACCTCGTGCAGCACATCGAGGATGCGGTCGGGGCGGCGGCGGCGGTCGGTACCGAGGCCCTTGCGGATATTGTAACTGGCGACTGTGATCATCTGTGGTCCGGATAGTAGGGGACCGGACCGGGGTCCGCACCGCGTGTTTGCACGGATAGAACAAAAAAAGGGCCGGAGGGTTGCCCCACCGGCCCAAGTGCGTTCGCAGGAGGAACGTCCGGAGGGGCCGCCGCTGCGGGCGGCCCCAATTCGTGAAATCAGTAGTTGTAGGCCCGCTCGCCATGTTCGGAGATGTCGAGACCTTCGACCTCGGCTTCGGGCGTCGGACGCAGACCGATGGTCTTGTCGATGGCGAAGAAGAGGATCGCGGAGACGATACCCGAGAAAGCGAGGGTCAGACCGACCGCCTTGGTCTGGGTGATGACCTGGGCGACCATGTCGTAGCTGCCGACAGCCGCCGGGAAGACGGTGTAGTCGAAGAAGCCCTGCCCACCGAGCGCCGGGTCTGCAACGACGCCGGTGCCGATCGCGCCGACGATGCCACCGATGCAGTGAATGCCGAACACGTCGAGCGTATCGTCATAGCCGAGCTTGTTCTTCACCGTGGTGACGAAGAAGAAGCAGACCACCGAAGCAAGAGCGCCGAGGATGATCGAGGTGACCGGAGCCGCGAAACCAGCAGCCGGAGTGATCGCGACGAGGCCGGCGACGGCACCCGATGCAGCACCCAGGAGCGACGGCTTGCCATGAACCAGCTGTTCGATCAGCGCCCAGGCCAGAGCCGCAGCAGCGGTGGCGACGAAGGTGTTGATGAAGGCGACGGCGGTAACGCCATTGGCTTCAAGGTTGGAGCCGGCGTTGAAGCCGAACCAGCCGACCCACAGCAGCGACGCGCCGATCATGGTCATGGTCAGCGAGTGCGGGGGCATCGGCTCCTTCTTGTAACCGATACGCTTGCCGAGAACGAGGCAGCCAGCCAGACCAGCGATACCCGCGTTGATGTGGACGACGGTGCCGCCAGCGAAGTCGAGCGCGCCCCAGCCCCAGATCAGGCCGTAGTCGGACGGCGCGTCAGGCAGGAAGTCCGGGCCCGCCCAATACCAGACCATGTGCGCCATCGGGAAATAGACGATGGTCAGCCACAGGACGGTGAAAAGCATCAACGGCCAGAATTTCACGCGTTCGGCGAAGGCGCCGACGATGAGAGCCGGCGTGATGCAGGCGAAGGTCATCTGGAAGATGACGAACACATATTCGGGCAGATAGAGGTTGTTGGAGAAGGTCGCAGCCATCGTGGTGCCGTCGACACCTTTGAGGAAGGCCTTCGAGAAGCCACCGAAGAAGTGGTTGTCACCGCCCGAGGTGAAGGCCATCGAATAGCCCCAGCCAACCCAGACGAGCGCGGCGACCGAGACGATCGCGAGAACCTGCATCAGGACCGACAGCATGTTCTTGGTGCGGACGAGGCCGCCATAGAACAGCGCGAGGGCGGGAACCGACATCATCAGCACGAGGGCCGAGGAGACGAGCATCCAGGAGACGTCGCCCTTGTTGACCATCGTGGCCATCTGTTCGGCGCTGGGCGCCTTGATCGGGCCTTCCTGGGCCCAGGCGGGCATCGCGGTCAGCGCGGTGACGGCGAGAGCGCCGAAACCGGTTGCGAGCTTATGGTGAAGCTTCATGTTTCCCCCTATTCTCAGAGCGCGACGTCGTCGGTCTCGCCAGTGCGGATGCGCACGGCCTGAGCGACGTCGAGGACGAAGATCTTGCCGTCGCCGATAGCGCCGGTGTTCGCGGACTGCTGGATCGCCTCGACGACCCGGCCCGCCAGGTCGTCGGTCGTGGCGACTTCGACCTTGATCTTCGGAACCATGTTGGTGCTGTACTCGGCCCCCCGGTAGATTTCGGTCTGACCCTTTTGCCGCCCGAAGCCCTTTACCTCGGTGACGGTCATACCCTGCACGCCAAGGCCCGACAGCGCCTCACGCACCTCGTCCAGCTTGAACGGCTTTATGATGGCAATGACGAGTTTCATTACGCCTCCCTCTGTTCAGCCCGACGTCCGCTTCGCAAAAGCCGTGCCAATTTCAGGAGACGCTGGATTCCTTGGAGAATCCTATCCGCAGGCCGGAGAGGGAACCAAAAACAGCGCGAAGAGTTTGATCAATTGTTAAGCCCTGCCTGTTTTTTGGGCAGGCCAGACCTACCAGTCCCTGCTCATTTCGATGGCACTTTCCTCGCCGGGGCGGTTCGGCCGGCCGAGCGCGGCGTTGCGCCCGGGGAAGCGGCCATAGCGCTCGACGATGTCATGATGCTTGTGGGCGAAGTCGAGCGAATTGGCATTGCCGAGCGCTGCGAACAGCGCGACCGAACGGCGCTGATCCTCGATCGCCTCGCTATGCATGAACGGCATGTAGAGGAAGCTGCGCTCGTCGGGCGTCAGCGCATCGTCGAGACCCCGGTCGACTGCCGATCTGGCGATCGCCAGCGCCAGCGGATCGGTCGAGAAGGCATCGGCATGCCCCCGGAACATGTTCCGCGAGAACTGGTCGAACAGTACCACCGCCGCCAGGGCCTCGCGCGGCGATCCCAGGAAGCTTTCGGCTGTGCGGCTGCGCCACGCCTCCCAGACATCACGGAAGCGTTCGATAATGGCGGCGTCGGTATCCGCAGAGCGCTGCCACCAGCGATCGGGCCCCACCTCGCGGAACCAGAAATCCAGGATTTCCGAGGTCAACGCGGCATCGTCCCGCTCGGCATTATCGGTCACGCCCGGCTCTCCCTCCACGCCGAACGGTCGACCAGCGCGCGGATAGCGTCCAGTTCCGCCTCGACTGTCCGCCGGCCGATCGCGATCAGTTCGTCGGCGCGGGTGAAGTCGTGGATCTCGACATGGCCCACCGGCAAGGTGAGCGCATGATCGGGCGGATCGAGGGCCAGCGAGTGGCGGGCAAGTTCGGCCATCAGCAACATCGTCGAGGCACGAACGACCGCCATGGACGGATGGTTGCGTGCGGGACGCGCGCGGATCGCGGTCGCGACCCTTCGCCCATGATAATCGCCCTGCAGATTGACCGAAACGATCGGCAGCCCCGGCGCGATCTGCCGTGCCGCCGCCACGGGCACCGGCATCACCACGCCGCCGTCGACAAGGAACTTCCCCTCATATTGGACGGGCCGGAACAGGCCGGGGATCGCGATCGATGCCATGATCGCCGGGGTCACCGGCCCCCGCTCGATGATCAGCGGTTCGCCCGCGACCAGATCGCAGGCCACGACAGCCGAAGGGATGAGCAGTTCCTGAAACTGCAGCCGCCCGAGATTCTGTTCAAGCTCGCGGAGGATGCCGCGTCCGCCCAACATCGCGCCGGGCCGGAAATGGATGTCGAGATAGGAGAGCACGCGCAGCCAGTTGGTCGAACGGGCGATCCGTTCGAGCGGATCCAGTCGCCCCGCCGCATAGCAGACGGCGGCAAGCGCGCCGATCGAAGTCCCCGCAATCGCCCGGATGGGAATGCGGTGCTCCTGCAACGCGCGGAGGACTCCGATATGCGCCCAGCCGAGCGCGGCGCCTCCGCCCAGTGCCAGCGCGATGCCCATGGTCGCGCCTATCGGTCCGTCAGGCCGCCGTGCCGCCGACGGTGAGCCCCGAGATCATGACCGTGGGCTGACCCACGCCTGCGGGGACCGACTGGCCGCCCTTGCCGCAGATGCCGACGCCCTCGTCCAGCGCCATGTCATTGCCGATCGCGGTGACCTTGGTCAGCACCGACGGGCCATCGCCGATCAGCGTCGCGCCCTTGATCGGCACGGTCAGCTTGCCATTCTCGATCTTGTACGCCTCGGTGCAGGAGAAGACGAACTTACCGCTGGTGATGTCGACCTGCCCGCCACCGAAGCTCTTCGCATAGATGCCGTTGCCGGCCCGCGCGATGATCTCCTGCGGGTCGTCCTGCCCGCCATACATGAAGGTGTTGGTCATGCGCGGCATCGGCGCATGGGCATAGCTTTCGCGCCGGCCATTGCCGGTCGGCGCGACGCCCATCAGGCGCGCGTTGAGGCGGTCATGGATATAGCCCTTCAGAATGCCGTCCTCGATCAGGACGTTGCACTGGGTCGGGGTGCCCTCGTCGTCGATCGTCAGCGATCCCCGGCGGTCGGCGATCGAGCCGTCGTCGACGACTGTTACGCCGGGCGCTGCGACCCGCTCGCCGATTCGACCGGAGAAAGCCGAGGTGCCCTTGCGATTGAAATCACCTTCGAGGCCATGGCCGATCGCCTCGTGCAGCAGCACGCCCGGCCAGCCGGGACCGCAGACGACGGTCATCTCGCCGGCGGGCGCGGCCACTGCGTCGAGATTGACGATCGCCTGCGACAGCGCCTCGTCGATCGCCCGGTTCCAGGTCGCCGGTTCGAACAGGCGATCGTAGAGATAGCGTCCGCCCAGGCCGAAAAAGCCGTTCTCACGACGGCCATTCTGCTCGACCACGATCGAAACATTGAGGCGGACGAGCGGGCGGACGTCAAACGCTGTGAAGCCGTCGGGACGCACGATCTCGACCACGCTCCACGAGCCCGACAGGCCCACCGACACCTGCTGAACGCGCGGATCGCGGGCGCGCGCGGCGGCGTCGATCTGCTGGCACAGCTCGACCTTGCGGGCGAAGGGGATCAGGCCGAGGGGATCGTCGGCGGTGTAGAGGCTGCTGTTGGTGCGGCGGGGCGCAGGGGCGGGCACGGCGGTCGACGGGTCGAGCAGGGTCATCGTCTCGCCCGCCCGCAGGATTGCGGCCTCGCTCAGTTCATTGGCATGGGCGAAAGCGGTGGTCTCGCCCGAAACGCCACGCAGTCCGAAACCCGCCTGGGTATTGTAATCGGCGGTCTTCAGCCGGCCATCGTCGAAGCCGAAGCTCTCCGATGTCAGATATTGGAGATAGAGCTCCCCGTCGTCGCAGCCCTTGAGCGTCTGCGCGGTGAGCCGAAGCGCGGCATCGGGATCGAGCGCGTCGCGATAGAGGAAGTGGCGGGGGTCTGCGGGAAGGATCGTCATGCGCCCGATATAGGCGCTCCGGCGCGAAGCCCAATAGCGATTATTGGCGGTATCGCATCATGCGCGGTCAGCGACCGCGCGACGATCAGTGATGCGCCTCGCCGGCGCCTTCGAGCACGAAGCGACGATCGCAATAGCCGCAATCGGCATAACCGATCTCGGGATCGATCTCGATGAACACGCGCGGATGGCCGAGCGCCGCTCCGCCTGGAACGTCGCTGGCGCCGTCGCAGGCTACGCGCGTCTTGGTGACGGTGACGATTTCGGGGTTCGGCGCCGGGATGCTCATGCGGGCCGATTAGCAAGCGTCGCGGCAGCGCGCAACGCGAAGAAATGCGTGAGCCGTCGTCTCAGTACCGAAAGCGGCTATTCTCGAACGATACCGCGATCTGCCCCGTCTCGCCGACCGGGGCGACCGCCGTACCGAACACGCCCCGGGCGCCGCCGGTGCCGACGAACATGCCGACCTGGCCGTGGACCTTGCCGACCACGCCGTTGACCGGAAGTTCGCCGGCGGGCCTTGGCTTCTGCGCCGCCGCATCGAGCAGCTTTTCCTTCTCGGCGGGACTCAGCGCGATCACCGTCTCCTCGGCCTGCGCGGCGGCACCCGCCAGCAACAGGGCGGCCAGCGCGAGGGCATGGCGGAGGGAGGCGCGATATGCTGTCATGATCTTGCGATGAACCCTGCCATGTGAAGCCCGTATGAACAAGCCGACCATCCTTTATTTCGACGGCGGCTGTCGTCCCAACCCCGGCCCGATGGAAAGCGCGACCGTGCTGCGCGGCGTGGCCGAGATTCGCACTGATCTTGGCCTGGGCGACAATGAGGATGCCGAATGGTCCGCCGCGCTGCAGGCGCTCGAGCGAGCCGGAGCGGCGGGGCTGTCGGATATCGTCCTGCTCGGAGACTCGCTCTCGGTGATCCGGCAAGCCGCAGGGAAGCAAGCGGCTCGCCGTCCCTGGCTGGCTCGCTTCCGCACTGAGGCGGCGGCGTTCGCCCGCGTCCGCCTGCGCCATATTGGTCGCAAGCAAAACCTGGCCGGCATCGCACTGGAGGCAATACGGCGCGGCTATTGACGAATTCGGCCCGGCCCGCGCCGGACTCGCACCGGCGCAACCCCGCCTGACATTGCCCCGCCCTCGCGCGTCTCGTCCAGCCCTTCGCCGACTTCTATCGCGCTTATGCCTACTACCGGCTGGCCCTCGCCGATTGGGAGAAGACGGGCCGGAGCGGTGCCGCCAAACCGGCGGCGCGCATGGCCTCGCTCTCTACCGCCGTCACGTCATCAGCCGGACCGCCCTGGCGCATCCAGTTGGGCGCCTATTCGGGCGACCGCGCCGCCCGCGACGCCTGGGCCCGCATCCGCCAGCGCATGACCGCTGCAAATGACTTTGCGCCCGATTATGAAGCCGTCCCCGCGAGCCCGCTGGTCCGCATCCGGATCGGCCCGATCACCGACCGCAACCAGGCGATCGCCCTGTGCGCAGCGGCCGCCGGCGCGGGGCTCGATTGCCTGCCGGTGGCACCGCGCATGGGGTGAGGGTTTCAGAGTCGGCGCTTGGGCCGCGCCTTCCCCTCCACCATGCTCCGCATGGTCCCCCTCCCCGTTCCGGGGAGGAATTATTTGCGCTACCCAAGATCCTCCCCGGCACGGGGAGGGGAACCGTCCGCAGGACGGTGGAGGGGAATTCGGTGCGAGCGGAGGCGGAAGCAACGTCCTCTTGACCAAGGCCAATCGTCACCCGTCCCTTCGTCTCCCTTTGCACCGGGGGCCGGCAGCCGCTATCTCCCCCGCCATGAACGAAGCGGCGATCAGCATCCGGGGCCTGTCGAAAATCTACAAGGGCGGCAAACAGGCCCTGTTCGACGTCGACCTCGACATTCCCCGCGGCCAGATATTCGGCCTGCTCGGTCCCAATGGGGCGGGCAAGTCGACCACGATCAACATCCTCGCCGGGCTGGTGAACAAGAGCGCGGGGCAGGTTTCGATCTGGGGCTTCGACATCGATGCGGACCCGCGCAACGCCAAGGCGTCGATCGGCATCGTCCCGCAGGAGATCGTGTTCGATCCCTTCTTCACCCCGCGCGAGACGCTGGAGAACACCGCAGGCTTCTACGGGATTCCCAAGGCGAAGCGGCATACCGACGCGCTGCTGCGCGCGGTGCATCTGCAAGACAAGGCCGATGCCTATGCGCGCTCGCTGTCGGGCGGCATGAAGCGACGGCTGCTCGTCGCCAAGGCGATGGTCCATTCGCCGCCGGTGCTGGTGCTCGACGAGCCGACGGCGGGCGTCGACGTCGAGCTGCGCCAGCAGCTGTGGGAATATGTGCGCGAACTCAACGCCGGGGGCGTGACGGTCGTGCTGACGACGCACTATCTCGAGGAAGCCGAGGAGCTGTGCGACCGGATCGCCATCATCAACCACGGGAAGGTGATCGCCAACGAACCGACCCGCGAGCTGGTCGGCAAGGCGCAGGAAAAGGCGGTGTCCGTCACCGTCGACCGCGACCTCGACGCGCCCCCCGAGGCAATCTGTTTCGAGAAGGTCGAGCTGAAGAACAGTCGCACGCTGGTGATCACCTATTCGAAGGACAAGGTGAACGCGGGCGAGGTGCTGGCGGCGGTCCAGCGCAATGGTCTCGGCATCGTCGACGTGTCCACGCAGGAGGCCGATCTGGAGGAT
>JAIYAJ010000263.1 GCA_027489105.1 Zymomonas sp.
CCTTATAGCCCTCCGCCAGCAGGTGCGAGATCACGTCCTCGCCCGGCTCGGCGCGGCGGACCTTCGCGCTCGGCCGCACATCGTACCAATAGAAGCGCATCAGGCGATATTGCGCGACCAGCGCTTGCCACGTCTTGCGCAGCGCACCTTCGGCAGTGTCCAGCCCATCGGCGAAGAAGGCATTGATCCGCTTGTCGAGACCGGGCTTGCGGCTGTCGGTCAGACCCACCACCTGCGCGGCGACGCCGACGGCCATCTCCATCCCCATGGTGCTGAGTTCGCCCCGTCCCGCCCGCCGGAAGTCGCCGATCACCTTGTCGGCAAGGTCCGTCATCAGTTCGCGATAGCGGCTGTCCACCGCGCGCGGGGTGAAGAAGGGCGCGGTGAGCCGGCGCTGCTCGCGGTGAGTCTTGCCTTCGAGGAACAGGATCGGGACCTTGCCCTTCTCGGGCAGGCGCTCGAGCAGTTCGGCCTTGAACCCGGCCTGCTTGGTCGCATCGCTGCGCAGCAACTTCCGCGCGGCGGCGAAGCTGCGGATGTGCCAGGTGCCCTCCTTGTCGCGTTCGACGGGCACGCGCGACGGCGGGCGGCCAAAGGCGGTCCGCCGCTCATCGGGTTCGATTGTCGTTTCCATATCCATCTGGTTGGCTCCGATTTACGGAACCGAATTATCATAACCTCGGCAGCACGGCAACCTGATCCAAGGTGTCGTGTCAGGGGTGGTGACCGGCCATCTGCTCCATGACCGCTTCCAGGATCGGGCGCCAGGCGGTTGCGGCCGCTTCGTCCGCATAATCGTCGGCTGCTGCGCGGAGATGGGGAAGCTCCTCCTCGTCCCAGCTTTCCAGCGCCGTCTTGAGTTCGCGCGCCTGGTTGGTCCCGCGCGCCGACAGCGCCGCGAAGTGCCCGGCGGCAACGGCCGCGCCAAGCACGACCTTCGCCATCGCCCGATACAGGTCCATCGCCTCGCGCGCGGTGAAGCCCCGCGCCTTGAGAGCTCCGAGGAAACCGTCGACCGATTCGAGCTCGACCTCGATCCCCCAGCGCGCCTCGACGAACTCGATCACCAGCGACGGCTGCTGCCCGACCGAACTGAACAGCGAGGTGGCATGGTCCATCACCAGTTCGCGCCAGGGCTGGCCCCGGTCGATCGGCAGCGCGCGGATCGCCTGACGCCCCACGGCAAGGCGGATCAGTGCCTCACGGTTGTCGACATAACGATACAGGGTCGCGATGCCGACGCCGAGCGTCGCCGCCAGTTCCTTCATGTTGAGGTCGGGCAGGCCCATCTCGATCGCCGTGTCGAGCAGGCGATCGAGGGTCAGGCGGCGCGGGCGACCAGCCGGCCGGGCGGGGCTAGAGTCTGCTTTGGTGTCCACGCGGGTCATCTTCCCGTGCTTCGGCCGGGAATCAAGCGTCCTCTGGCAATTCCGGCGCCCAGGCCACGCCGTTGATGTGCGATCCCCCGTCGAGGAACAGAGTGTTGCCGGTCAGATAGCGGCTCTCCTCGCTCGACAGAAAGGCGATGACCGGCGCTATATCCTCGACCGGGTCGCCCATCCGTCCCATCGGATTCTGCGCAGCCATGATCGCCGCCGTTTCCGGGTTCATCTCGCGGAACTTGCGATAGGCCGCACTGATGCTCGCCGGACAGACGATGTTGCAGGTGATGCCATGCCCCGCCCATTCGCGCGCAGCCGTGCGGGTGAAGGCGCGCAGCGCTTCCTTGCCGACATTATATTCGGCCGAGCCGATATGGGCATTGACGCCGTTGAGCGACGCGATGCTGACGATGCGGCCCCAGCGCTTCGCCTTCATTACCGGGAACACCGCCTGCATCGCCCATTTCGCCGCCATGAGGGCCATGGTGAGGCCATGCTGGATCGCAGCGTCGCTCTTGTTCTCGATGCGGCCGAGCTGCGTTCCGCCCCAGGCATTGTTGATCAATATGTCGACCGTGCCGAAGCGGGCGATCGCCTCGGCGACCATCGCCTCGACCTGATCCTTCTGCATGACGTCGCAGGCGAAGAAATGCGCCCCCGTTTCTTCTGCGGCCCTGCGTCCGCCCTCAACATCGAAGTCGGCCAGCAGCACCTGCGCGCCGTCCGCCCGGAACCTCTCTACGACGCCCCGGCCGATGCCGTCGGCTCCGCCCGTGACGATCGCAACCTTGCCATCCAGCATGTCGGTCATGCGATCAACTCCGATACTGGGCGACGATCTCGCCGATCGCCGGGACGATATCGTTGCGGCGATAGCCGAGCAGTTCCACCACCTTGGGATCGGTATCGTAGAACAGGCTGTTGCCGCGCCCGAAGAAGATGGCGCCATCGGGCAGCATCGGATGCTCCTCGTCGCGCACCGGCGGCTTTTCGCGACCCACGCCCTCGAAGAAAGCCCCGAAATAATCCTGGAAGGACAGATTCTCGTCGCCGACAAGATAGGAGCCGCCCGGCTCGCCGCGCTCCAGCCCGCCCTCGATCGCTTCGGCGAGCGACTGGGTCGAGATGAAGTTGGTGCCCCCCGGAGGCGCGAATTCTGGCATTGGAGCGAACCTGCCCTCGGCATATTGGGTGTAGGCTGCAAACATCGGGATGACGAGGCCCGGGACCGCGCCGACGACGAAGGGTGCGTTGATGCTCATCGCGACGAAGCCGTCGTCGGCAAGTGCGGCGACGCCTTCGTCCGAGACCTTGCGCGATTTCACATAGGCGTTGGTCTCGACGAGGTGCGGCGCAGCCTGCGGATAAAAGCTGCCGACATTGACCGCACGCTTGATGCCGGCCTTCTTGGCTGCCTCGAAGAAGCGGGGCACACCGACCGAATTGGCGTCGTGCCAATGCTGGTCGCCCACCCCCGGCGGCTGGTGGCGCACGTCGTTGCCCGCCGCGAAGACGAGCGCGTCGAACTGGCCGAGCGCGTCGCGGTCGAAGTCCATGTTCACATAGTCGACCCGCAGGAAGGGCAGGTCGCCCAGCGGGGTGCCCGCGGCCGGCGGGTTGCGCCCCGCGATGGTGACGTCATGGCCCTTGGCCTTGAGGTGGAGCGCGGCGCGCCCGCCGATCATGCCGGCACCGCCGACGACGATGATCTTCATATGCTCTTTCTCCGGAACAGAAATTGGGGGCGGATCAGAAATTGAGGCCATTGCCCGACAGCACGGGCAGGTTGGTCCAGACGCCACGCGGATCGCGATACCAGCCGGCCGCGGCCAGCGCGCCGCCGTCGATATGCAGCGCGGTGCCGGTGATCCACGCCGCGTGCGGACTCGCGAGGAACAAGATGCCCGACGCCATGTCCTGCGGGGTGCCGAAGCGACCGAGTGGTATCCAGCTGGGGATATGCTCGCGATGCTCCTCGGGGATCATCAGCGACACCGGCACCTGCGGCGTGTCGGTCGTCTCCGGCGCGATCAGGTTGATGCGGATGCCCTCGGGCCCGAGTTCGAGCGCGAGGCTCTTGGTGAAGCCGGTGAGGCCCGCCTTGCATGCCGCATAGACCGCGCAGTTGGGGATGCCGCGAAAGCCCTCGATCGACGACACGCAGACGATGCTGCTGCCCGCGCCCTTCTTGCGCAGCAGCGGGATCATCGCCTTGGTGACCGAAAACACCTGGCCGAGATTGGTCATGTAAAGCTGGCCGACCTCCTCGTCTGTCAGCTGCTCGAACGGCTTGGCCAGCATCAGGAAGTCGCCGACATTGTTGACCAGGACGTCGAGCCCGCCGAACGCCGCATCGACCTTCTGGCTGAGATCGGCGACTGCGGACGGGTCGGTCACGTCACCGACGACGACCAGCGCATCCGGGCCTAGTGCGGACTGCGCATCGGCCGCGCGCTGCTCGTCGATTTCGATGATGGCGACGCGGGCACCCGCATCGCGAAACGCTTCGGCGGCCGCCCGGCCGATGCCGACACCACCGCCGGTGACCAGCACGGTCTTGCCCGTGAAATCGTGCACCTGCCCCTCCTTTAGGATCATGTTCTCGTTCGACTCGATGGCTAACGCGACACACCGCCATTCGCAAGCCCGTACAACGCAATATGCAGCATCATGACAGTTTGACTTTGCATTTGCGTTTTCCAGACGGCACAATGTTGCGAAATAGATCATGCGGAGGGGTGCGGACGATGTCCGGTGAAACGATGGAAGCGATGGTTCTCAACCGGTTCGGAGGTCCCGAAGTCCTCGAACTCGCGCGGATCGAGCGTCCCCGCGCAGGGCCGGGCCAGGTGGTCGTGCAGGTGGCCTATGCCGGCGTGAACCCAGCCGACTGGAAGGCGCGCGAAGGCTGGCTGCAGCTCTATTTTCAATATGTCTTTCCCTTCGTCGTCGGCTTCGACGCTGCAGGCCTGGTCGCCGAGCTGGGCGAAGGCGTGACTGGCCTTGCGGTGGGCGATCGGGTCGTGACCGCGTCGAACCAGGGCAAGGGCGAACGCGGATCCTATGCCGAATATGTGCTGTCCGACCGCGAGCGCGTCGTGAAGCTCCCCGACCATGTCGCGCTGCGCGACGCCGCCTCGATCCCGACCGCCGCGATCACGGCATGGGAAGCGGTGTTCGACGTCGGCGGGACCAAGGCCGGCCAGTATGTCCTCATCAATGGCGGCGCGGGCGGCACCGGCGGCTTCGCCGTGCAGTTGGCGAAGATGGCTGGTGCCAAGGTCGCAGCGACCTGCGGCCCGGCCAATCTCGATTATGTGCGCAGCCTCGGCGCCGATCTCGCGATCGATTATCGCCAAGGCGACGTCCAGGCCCAAGTCGCGGCCTGGGCGCCCGACGGCGTCGATCTCGTCGTCGACACGGTCGGCCAGGGAACGCTGCTCGACTCGATCGAGATGGTCCGCCGGGGCGGCATCGTCGCGCCGATCGGTACGCTAATCGCGGACGAGCCCATGCCCGATCCCGCGCGCGCCGCCGAGCTGGGCGTGTCGATCATCCCGACCATCGCCAATTTCGCCCGGCAGGAGCGCCAGCTGAACGCGCTCGTCGACGCACTTGGCGCTGGCAAGATCAAGGCGCCCGCGATCGAAGTCCTGCCGCTCGCGCAGGCGGGCGAAGCGCATCGCCGCGTCAAGGACGGCCATGTCCGCGGCAAGATCCTTCTCGCGGTCAATGAGGCGCTCGCATGATCTGGATCGTAGACGAGATCGAAACCAGGCCCGGCATGGGCCGGGCCTTTCTGGAGGCCTATATGGCTGACTATGCGCCGGGCAATGAGGCGCGCGGCCTCAAGCTGGTGCAGACGATGGTCGAGCCGGCGATGTGGCTCGACGATGCACCCAACCGGCTCCTGCTGATCTGGCAGGCCGATCATGCCGGCAGCGTCTGGGGCGCCAAGCATCAGGCGCGCGGCGACGAGTCGGTCTATCGCTGGTGGAACGAAACCGCACCGCAATACATCCTGTCGCGCAAGCGCGGCACCTATGCGCCGGCCGAGGCACTGGAGGCGCTGGCCCATGTATAATCAGCTGATCATCCCGACCTTCGCCCCGGAACACCGCGAAGAAGCGATGCGGACGATTGCGGAGGCGAGTGCGGCGCTCGACAGCGCCTCGATCCTTTTCGCCTCCACCCTTCCCGGCGTTTACAATGGCGGCGATGCGATCTGGCGGGGAAGCTTCGCAGACCGCGCGGCTTGTGAGGCGGCGTTAGCCAGTGACACATGGGCGCACGCGGCCCGACTGCTGGCCGACCCTGACGTTACCACCCATGCGGACAGCGTAGCCTTCCCGAACGGAAAAAATGGCGGCCCGGTGGAGGGCGGCGGCCTGTACCGGGTCGCCCTGTTCCGCGCCTCGGTGAACCCGACGCCCGAGCGGCTCGACGCCTTCGGACAACAGACCGCGTCGATGCCGGGTGCGATATCCTCGATCCGCCGCTGGCAGATATCGACCGCCGACCATGCGTCGGGCCTTCACGAATGGACGCATGTCTGGGAACAGGAATATGCCGACCGGGCGGGGCTCGAAGGGCCCTATATGATGCACCCGGCACACTGGGCGCATGTCGAGCGCTGGTTCGACCCCGAATATCCGGAGTTCCTGGTCCACCCGCTGCTCGTCCACACCTTCTGCGCGATCGAACGGCCGGTCATCGTCGCCTGAGTACGCGCGTCAGTCCGCCGGCGAATAGGCCGGATAATCGGTGTAACCGCGTGCTCCCTCGGCATAGATGAGCATCGGATCGAAGGTCGCGAGCGGGTAGCCTTTCCGAAAGCGCTCGACCAGATCAGGGTTGGCGATGAACGGCCGGCCGAAGGAGATCGCGTCGGCCGCGCCTTCCGCGAGCAGCGCTTCGGCGCGCGGCTGGTCGATGCTCTCGTTGAGGATCAGCGGGCCGTGCCAGTGGGCGGCGGCAAGCGCGCGATGGTCGATCCCTTGCGGCACCTGCATCGCGATCAGATGGCAGTAAGCGAGACCCAGCCCGTCTATCGCGTCAAGCAGGGCCGCATGGGTTTCCGCTGGGTCCTCGTCATGCAAATCGTTGAACGGGTTGCCGGGGCAGATGCGAAAGCCGACCTTATCGGCCCCGATGCGCGCGGCCAGAGCCTCCAGCGTCTCGACGACGAAGCGCACCCGGTTTGACACTGAACCGCCATAGCCATCGTTCCTGCGGTTGGTGCCGGTCGCCATGAACTGCGCCGGCAGATAGCCAGACGTGCAATGGAGTTCGACCCCGTCGAACCCAGCCGCGATCGACCGCGCCGCCGCCGAGACATAAGCCTCGATCACGCCGGGAATTTCCGCCGTCTCCAGCGCGCGCGGCATCATCGTTCCCGACATGCCGGTGGCGGTCCACAGCTTCGCATCGGCCTGGATCGCCGAGGGGGCGATCACGTCGGTGCCGGCGGGACGATTCGCCTCGGCGGCGATCCGGCCGACATGCATCAGCTGCGCGACGATCAGCCCGCCCCGCTCATGCACGGCGTCGGTGACCTTGCGCCAGGCGATACGCTGGTCGTCGTCGTAAATACCCGGCGTGCGCGGATAGCCCTTGCCCTCGATCGACGGGTGGATGCCCTCGCTGACGATCAGGCCGGCGTCCGCGCGCTGCGCATAATAGTCGATATGGAGGTCGGTCGGCCGGTCGGCATCGTCGGCGCGGCTGCGCGTCATCGGCGCCATCACGATACGGTTGCGCAGGTCGAGCGCCCCGAGGCGCACGGGATCGAACAGTCCGGGCATCAGCGTACCTTCACCTTGGGCGCGGCGGCCGATCCGCGCATCGTTGCGATGAACTTCTCCAGCGGTGCGGGCTCGGCCACGGGTCGGTCGGCCGGCCCGCTGCGCGCCCAGAATTCCCTCCAGGACGGGAAATAGTCATGATAGCCCCCCTCATAGGGCTCGCGACCGGGCCAGCGCATCTTGCGCGCGCCGATCGGCGGCTTGTTGAGGTCGGTCGCATACCAGTAGAGCGGCAGCCGGCGCCGGAAATACCAGCGGCCATCGATCCGCTCATAGCGATCGACATAGATCATCTGCATGATCACCCATTCGGGGCCGGTCTCATGCTCGTTCTTGGAATAGACGACCCCCTGTGCATGATCGGGATCGTCGAACTCGATTATGTGGCCACCGATATGATGCGAGGTGCCGTCGAATTGCTGGCGCATCGTCTGGTCGAACCAGTCGCGCAGCGCCGCGCGGCCGGTGGAGCCATCGCCGACCTTGACGTCCTCGGGAAACAGGCCGACCCACGCATCGGCGTCGCGCATGTCGAGGGCGAGGCTGTATTTGGCGGCAAGCTGGCGGATCGCATCGATCGACTCGAGCCGGTCGAGCCGCCTGAGGATATCGTCGGTCACTGCTCCCTCCCAACGCAGA
>JAIYAJ010000346.1 GCA_027489105.1 Zymomonas sp.
TACACCAACATGCGCATCAGCCACGACCAGGTCGCCAGCTGTAAACCGACAGATCATATGTCATCTGCAGGAAGCCGGGATTAGCCGGGATTAGCCGGGATGCTGCGGGTTATTCTGCAATTAGATCAATGCCCTAGGCCGTCAGCGGCTGTGGGGGTCCTGTCGGGTGGTTGCGACGGATCACATGGCGCGGAACTGTCACACCGAGAACCCGAGATGCCGCTAAGTCGTTGATTTCCCGGCAGCGCACCCCGCCGAACTGTCATGTTTTTCCTCAGGGTGTACCGCGATCGTGACAGTTAGGCCAAAGCCCTGAAATCGCGTGCCGATTCGCAGGTTCGGCCCATAGCGGCACTGGCGCTAACTGTCATGATGATCTGGCGCTTCAACTGAGTTTGAAGGCCTGTTTGCGGGGCCTTCCGACAGCGCCCGTGCGATGGTCCGGGCCACCTCCAGCGCGTCGGCCTCCAGCATCCGGCCCGTCTGCGTCCGCCGCCCTGGCTCGTCCTCGAAGTAGATGTAGGCGAGCGCGAGGCCGTTGCCTTGCTCTATCACGTAACACTCCGCTTTGCGGGTTAGCCGGACCGGCTGTTTGATATCCATCAGACCATTCGCTGGCCAAGCCAGAATATGAGGATCGATGCAGCGGTGCAGACCGAAGCGATGCACACAAGCAGAGCCGCTCCACGTAGCATGAGGCCAGCCACTGAACGGTCGCGCCATATCATTTGGGCCTGCTATCAATCGCCTTGCGGCACGCTTCCGAGGCCCGCAGATACCGGCTGGATTGAGCGCCGAAGCTGTCTGGCGCGCCGCGCATATTGCCGGAGAGCGCGGCCTTGTGGGCATCGAGCGAGGCCTTGGCCGCGTGCTGGCAAGGGGCGATCCAATCCGGCCCATCATCGGGCCAGCGCAGCACTTCGAGATAGAGCTCGCCGATCTTTCCCCTGGCCTGATTGAGGGTGCTGAGATCGCCTGAGCCGGTTGCAGCGAAGCCTCTCGCGGTTGTCGAATCGAGTTCGGAAAACCACGCCGGAGCGCGTGCAGCAAACGTCGTGACAACGCGGTCGGCTCCGGCTTCGCTTGGTGGCGCAAGCAGGTAGAGCGATGTCGCTCCCGCGATCATGATCCCCGCAATCCACGGCCTTGGCTGTGTCCAGTCACTCACATCCCGCCTCCTGCCCAGAACACCTTGCCGATCACCTTCACCCGGCCGATCTCGTCGCCTTCGAGCGTCTCGGGCGGATACTTTTCCGCATTGTCACTGATGAGCGTCAAGCCCTTCGCCCCCAGCTGCAGGCGCTTGATCAGCACATCCTCGCCGACCATCACGGCGTAGACTCCGCCATCGCGCGCCCTGGTGCGCGAGGTGTCGATCAGGCAGATGCCGCCATCCGCCAGCGTCGGCAGCATGCTGTCACCCTGGCAGCGGATGAACTGGGCAAAATCAGGCCGCACGCCGAGCTGCTTGAGCAGCGCTTTCGAGAAGGGGAGCCGGTCAATCATCTCGACCTCGTGGTTTTCTATGCCGTTCCCGGCGGCGCCGACCACGTTCATGAGGGGCAAGCGTACAGTATCATCATCGGCCGCTGCTGCGGCCGCAGCCGTTCGGTCGCCGCCTGGGGGCATTTCACCAGCGCCGGTCGCCAGCCAGTCTAGGGAAACGCCAGCAGCCATCGCGAGAATCGCCATCGGCTTAAAGGGCGGGCGCGCCTTTCCATCTCGCCATTTGGCGATCTGTTCGGTTGAATATTCGGAGAGATCGGCAGCACGCTGCAGCTGCCCGACGCGCTGAAGCACGAGCTTGAATCGTTCCCGGAAATGCTCATCCAAATCTTCAGCCAATTGAGTTTCCAAAAAGCGCGTCTCTGGGTTGACATATCGCTAAAAAGCGAGATACAGTCACGAAAGTTACCGATAAAGTTAACAGAAGGCGGGTTACCCCGCCATTCGGAGATTGTAAATGCACGAGGCTGATATTTTGGCCGCTGTGAGGAAGTCCCACTTCCGCTTTTTGCCTGCCATCGCAGCCAGATACGGCGTGTCGGACGCCGCGCTCCGCGCATCATTCCGCCGCCCGCAGCGGGCCGCAGAGCGGGCTCTTTCAAAGGCGCTCGGCATCCCCCTTCACGTGATGTGGCCTGACAGGTGGGACGAGAACGGGATTCGGCTCGTTCGCCCCGGCAACCCGACCCGCAAGGCCGCCTGACATGCGCCGCGCTCCCCGATTCCTGCCGCTCCCCTCGCTGATCGAGACGGTCAGCTTCCTGTTCCTGATGGCCGTGATCGCAGGCGGCTTCGCCATCGCGCCCGGCCTTGATGCCGCCATCGCCAGCCCACGGATCGACGCACAATGAGTGACGCCTTCATTCCGCCGCGCCCGGAGACGGCGGTCCGCCGCTTCATGCTGCCGCTCGACGCCATTGATGTGGTGGAGCGGCTTCGCCCCGTCGATCATGACTATGTCCACGCGCTCGCGGCCTCCATGTCCGAGGGCGGGCAGATCAACCCGATCCGCGTCCGCCCCGCGCCGGATGGCGGCAACAGGGTCCAGCTCGTCGCGGGCGCGCACCGGCTGGAAGCGGCACGATTGCTGGGCTGGAGCGAGATCGAGGCCACCCAGCGCGACCTTAGCGATGCCGAAGCGCGCATCGCGGAAATCGACGAGAATGTCTTCCGGCAGGAGCTGAACGCGCTTGATCTGGCGGTGTCGCTGGCCGAGCGCAAGCGGCTCTATGAGGCCACGCACCCCGAGGCGGCACACGGCAAGGCGAAGAAGCCGAAGACCGAAAAAGGAAAAGTGGCAAACTTTGCCACTTTTCAATCCTTCGCCAAGGATGCGGCCCGCAGGACTGGTTTGGGTGAGCGTTCAATACGGGATTATGTGGCGCTCATTGGCGCCCTCGGCCCCGCCACCATCGCCGCCCTGCGCACGACGCCGCTGGCCGACAATGCGGCCCAGCTGAAGGCCGTGGCTGCCACGAAGCCCGAGGAGCGCGAGGCCATCGTCAAGGCCCTGGCCGAGGGCCGCGCCAGCAATGTCACCCGTGCCCGCGAGGCCGCAGGCCTGATCAAGCGGCCCGACCCGGAGCGGGCGGCGCTCGAAGCCTTCATGACGGCGATGGCGCGGCTCGATCTGCGCCAGCTCAAGGCCCGCCTCTCGATCCTGCAGGACACGATCA
>JAIYAJ010000441.1 GCA_027489105.1 Zymomonas sp.
CCGACAGGAACGCGTCAGAAGGGTCGGATCGTCACGCCATTGTCGACGACGAGTTCGGCGCCGTTGACGAAGCGCGACTCGTCCGAGGCGAGGAACAGCACCATCGCGGCGACGTCTTCGGGGGCCCCCTTGGCGCCGGGCGGCAGCACGCCACCGGCAACGGCCTGAACCTGGCCGATCCGGCCCTCGGCTTCCTGCACCATCGGAGTCTCGATCGCGCCGGGGTGGACCGAATTGCAGCGGATCTTGTAGCCCTTCTCCTGGCACATCACCGCGATCGACTTGGTCATCGACCGCACCGCGCCCTTGGCGGCGGAATAAGCGAAGAAGATCGGATAGCCGAGCAGCGCGCCGGTCGACGACATGTTGATGATCGAGCCGCCATCGTTGCGGTTCATCAGCGGGATCGCGTATTTGCAGCCGAGAAAGACGCCCTCGTTCATCACCGCGTTGACGAAACGGAACTGCTCGAGCGTCGTGCCTTCGACATCGGCCGACAGTACCACGCCCGCATTGTTGACGAGGATATCGAGCCGGCCGAAGCGGTCCTCGATCGCCTTGATCGTGGCGATCCACTGCTCCTCGGACGCGACGTCGAGCACCATCGCCACGGCGCCGTTGCCGATCGCCTCGGCCACCTTCTGCGCGGGTTCGAGCTTCACGTCGGTGACGACGACGGTCGCGCCCTCGCGCGCCAGTGCCTCGCAATCGGCCTTGCCCAGGCCCGATCCGCCGCCGGTAACCAGCGCCACCTTGCCGGCCACCCGGCCGCCACGATCCTGTCCCATCAACCTCTCCATTTTCCGCCGGCCTTCAGGCCGCGCCATTTTCCGCGAAATAGTCGGGCATGCCGCCGGGCCATACGACGCCCCCCTGTGCCTGGCCGCCGTCGATGATCATCAGGTCGCCGTTGATGAAGCGGCCGGCCGGCGAGGCGAGATAGGCAATTGCCTCGGCCACGTCCCAGGCATTGCCGCGAACCTTCATCGGGTTGGCCTTGTGGAAGCGGACGAGCGCTTCCTCCGGATAGACGCCGAAACCTTCTGTCTCGATCACGCCAGGGCCGATGCAGTTCACGCGGACCTTGAACGGCGCCCATTCGGTCGCGAGCGTCTTGGACAGATAGATGACCCCGGCACGCGCGGCGCAGGTGTGCGCCGCCTGCGGCATGCCGCGCTCGACATTGGCGACGATGTTGATGACATGGCCGGGCGTGTCGCTGTCGCGCCAGCGCTTGGCCGCCTCCTGCATCATCCACCAGGTGCCGTTGAGATTGGTGTCGATCACGGCCAGCCAGCCCTTGCGGCTGAAGTCGATCGCATTCTGCGGAAACTGGCCGCCGGCATTGTTGACCAGCGTGTCGAGGCCGCCGAACCGCTCATAAACCTCGCCGATCAGCGCCTCGCAGGCCTCGGGATCGCGGATCGTCATCGACGCGGTCATGATCTCGCGGCCGGTGGCCTCCTTGATCTCGCGCTGGACGGTTTCGAGCTTCTCCGGACTACGGCCGCAGATCGCGACATCGGCGCCCAGGCGCGTGGCGAGAAAGGCGGTCGCCTTGCCCATGCCGCTGCCGCCGCCGGTGATCAATATGCGGTGACCGGCGAGCAGATCGGATCGGAACACCGTCTCCTGCGTCGCGAGCTGTTCCGTCACCAGGCCGCGCTTCGGGCGGGATGGGTCGTTGGGATCCGGGCGTACATGGCCGTTCGTCGCGGCCTCTGGGCGATTGGCATCCATCGATTTTTCAGGCTCCTCCAAGCAAGGCTTATCATCGCCGGGAAATAAAACAATCACAAATGTCTTTTTTACGGGGCCAGGCCTTTTCCCGCAGAATGCCGCAGCAAAGCGAGGTTTCCTGGCCGTCGGGCACAACCCATCGGCTATTGAAAAAGGCAGTCATGCCTGTTTTTAATGCTAGGGAGAGGAGAGCGGAAATGGCGAATCTGGACGGTAAGGTCGCGGTCGTGATGGGGGCGGCCGGGCGGGGCAATATGGCGCAGGCCATCGCCCGCCGGCTGGCGGCCGATGGCGCGCGACTCGTGCTCGCCGGGCGCGATCCCGAGCCGCTGGCGGAGCTTGCGGAAGAGCTGGGCGGTCTGGCGGTCGGACAGTGCGACTTGACGAGCGAGGCCGATCTTGCCCGGCTGGGCCAGGCTGCGGTCGAGCGGTTCGGTGGGGTCGACATCGCGGTCAATGCGACCGGCTGGGGTCTGCTCAAGCCCTTCCTCGACACGACCAAGGAAGAGATCGAGCGCATGACCGCGCTCCAGTTCACCGGGGCGATCCTCTTCTACCAGGCGATGCTGCGCGTGATGCGCGACGGCGGGTCGCTGGTCCAGATCAGTTCGGCGACCGCGACGATCATGCTCGAGGACCACGCCGCCTATATGGGCACCAAGGCCGGCGCCGACCATGTCATCCGCTGCATCGCCAACGAATTCGGTCACCGCGGCATCCGCGCCAATTCGGTGGCCCCCGGTTTCACCGTCACGCCGATGACGGCCAAGGCCGGCCGCAATCCGGCGATCATCGAGACTTTCGCCAAGGAATATCCGCTCGGCCGCGTCGGGACGATCGACGACATCGCCGAGGCGGTTTCCTGGCTCTCCTCCGATGCCTGCTTCATGACCGGGCAGACGCTGCAGGTGAATGGCGGCGTCACGCTACGCCGCAACCCGCGCAATGCCGAGATCGTGGACGCTGTGATGGCCGCGCGCGCTGCTGCGGCTGCCAAGGCATGATCCGGGGCGTCCACCATCTGGCGGTGTCGACGCCCGACATCGACCGCTTCGTCGATCATTACGAACGCTGGTTCGGCTTCGAACGCTGCGGCGGTGGCGGTTGGGAGGTCGGCAACGAACGGGTCGACCGGATGGTCGGGCTGAAGGACAGCGCGGCGCGCTACCAGATGATCCGCCTCGGCAACCTCTATGTCGAGGTGTTCCAATATGCCTCACCGCAGGGCAAGGCGGTTCGGCCCCGCATGTGCGACCATGGCATCATCCACCTGTGCCTCTATTGCGACGACGTCTTCGCCGAATATGAACGGCTGTTGGCGCTCGGCATGGAGTTCACCGGCCCACCCGGCGGATCGGCGGCGACGCGCGCGACCTATGGCCGCGACTGCGACGGCAATGTCGTCGAATTGCTGCAGATCGTTGATGATGGGTGCAGCTTCGGCTTCGAG
>JAIYAJ010000090.1 GCA_027489105.1 Zymomonas sp.
ACAGGCGGCGCAGCCGGCCTGGGCCCAGACCAACCCGCAGCGCCGCGCGCGCGTCATGTTCAAGTTCAAGGAACTGATCGAGAAGAACATGGAGGAGCTGGCGCACCTCCTGTCGTCCGAACATGGCAAGGTCATCGCCGACGCCAAGGGCGACATCCAGCGCGGTCTGGAAGTCATCGAGTTCGCCTGCGGCATCCCGCATGTTCTGAAGGGTGAGTTCACCATCGGCGCCGGCCCCGGCATCGACGTCTATTCGATGCGCCAGCCGCTCGGCATCGTCGCGGGCATCACGCCGTTCAACTTCCCGGCGATGATCCCGATGTGGATGTTCGGCATTGCGATCGCGGTCGGCAACGCGTTCATCCTCAAGCCGTCCGAGCGTGACCCGTCGGTCCCGGTTCGTCTGGCCGAGCTGATGAAGGAAGCGGGCCTGCCCGACGGCATTCTGCAGGTCGTTCAGGGCGACAAGGCGATGGTCGACGCGATCCTCGATCATCCCGAGGTCAAGGCGGTCAGCTTCGTCGGTTCGTCCGACATCGCGCATTATGTCTATCAGCGCGGCGTCGCAGCCGGCAAGCGCGTCCAGGCGATGGGCGGTGCGAAGAACCATGGCATCGTCATGCCCGACGCCGATCTCGACCAGGTCGTCAACGATCTGGCCGGTGCGGCCTTCGGTTCGGCCGGCGAGCGTTGCATGGCGCTTCCGGTGGTGGTGCCCGTCGGTGACGATACCGCCGAGCGCCTGCGCGCCAAGCTGATCCCCGCGATCGAGGCGCTTCGCGTCGGCGTTTCGACCGACAAGGACGCCCATTATGGTCCGGTGGTGACTGCCGCGCACAAGGCGAAGATCGAAAGCTACATCCAGATGGGTGTGGACGAGGGCGCTGAGCTGGTTGTCGACGGCCGTGGTTTCACGCTTCAGGGTCACGAGAAGGGCTTCTTCGTCGGCCCGACGCTGTTCGACCACGTCAAGCCAAGCATGCAGAGCTACCAGGAAGAGATTTTCGGCCCGGTCCTCCAGATCGTCCGCGCCAAGAATTTCGAAGAAGCGCTGGCCCTGCCGAGCGAGCACCAATATGGCAACGGCGTCGCCATCTTCACCCGCAACGGCCATGCCGCCCGCGAGTTTGCTGCGCGCGTCAATGTCGGCATGGTCGGCATCAACGTGCCGATCCCGGTGCCGGTCGCCTATCACACCTTCGGCGGCTGGAAGCGCTCGGCGTTCGGCGACACCAACCAGCATGGCATGGAAGGCATCAAGTTCTTCACAAAGGTGAAGACCGTTACCCAGCGCTGGCCCGATGGCGGCGCCGGTGATAGCGCCTTCGTCATCCCGACCATGGGGTAAGCTAACATTCCTCCCCGAAACGGGGAGGGGAACCATGCGGTGCATGGTGGAGGGGAAGCGCGCAGAGCCGTTGCTCGCAGCCGCCCTTCTACCGCCCTTGGCGGTTCCCCTCCCGGCGGTGGGGAGGACTGACAAGGGCCCGACATGACCGACCAGTTCGACCTGACGGAAGACCAGCGCGCCATCCAGGATATGGCGCAGAAGTTCACTGCCGACGCGATCACGCCGTTCGCCGCCGAATGGGACGAGAAGCACATCTTCCCGCGCGAGACGATCCAGGCCGCCGCCGCCCTCGGCTTCGGCGGCATCTATGTCTCCGAGGAGTCGGGCGGCATCGGCCTCGGCCGGCTCGAGGCGGCGCTGATCATGGAAGCGATGGCCTATGGCTGTCCCTCCACCTCGGCGTTCATCTCGATCCACAATATGGCTGCGTGGATGATCGACCGCTTCGGTTCGGCCGAACTGAAGGCGAGCTATCTGCCCGACCTGATCGGTTGCGAACGGATCGCGTCCTACTGTCTCACCGAACCGGGTTCCGGCTCGGACGCTGCCGCGCTGAAGACGCGCGCCGTGCTCGATGGCGATCATTATGTCGTCTCTGGCTCGAAGGCGTTCATTTCGGGCGGTGGCGAGAACGAGGTCTATGTCGTCATGGTTCGCACCGGCGCTGACGGACCCAAGGGCATTTCCTGCCTGGTGATCGACAAGGACATGCCGGGTGTCAGCTTCGGCGCGCAGGAAAAGAAGCTGGGCTGGCATTCGCAGCCGACCGCGCAGGTCAATTTCGACGGCGTGCGCGTTCCCGTGGGCAACCGCCTGGGTGCCGAGGGCGAGGGCTTCCGCATCGCGATGATGGGCCTCGACGGCGGGCGTCTCAACATCGGCGCCTGCTCGCTGGGCGGTGCGCAGCGCTCGCTCGATGAGGCGATCCGCTACACCAAGGAGCGCAAACAGTTCGGCCAGGCGATCGCCGATTTCCAGACGGTGCAGTTCACGCTGGCCGACATGGAGACCGAGCTTCAGGCTGCCCGCATGCTGCTCTATGTCGCAGCTGCCAAGGTTACCGCCAACGCACCCGACAAGACGCATTTCGCCGCCATGGCGAAGCGCTTCGCGACCGACACCGGCTCGGCCGTGGTCGACCGTGCACTGCAGCTTCACGGCGGCTATGGCTATCTGCAGGATTATCCGATCGAGCGCTTCTGGCGCGACCTGCGCGTGCACCGCATCCTCGAGGGCACCAACGAGATCATGCGCCTCATCACCAGCCGGGAGCTTCTGCGCCAATGACCGAGACCACGCCCCCGGAGGTCTTCACCTTCGTCGAAGGTCGCACGGGCCGCATCCGCCTGAACCGGCCCAAGGCGATCCATGCGCTGACGCATGGCATCTGCACTGCGA
>JAIYAJ010000353.1 GCA_027489105.1 Zymomonas sp.
TCGTCGTCGGTCCGCGTCGAATGGGCGAGAAGGGGCAGGACCTTCATCTGCTTGGGCGGGATCACGACTTCGCCGGTCTGGCCAAGCGTCTTGATGTCATAGAAAGTTACGACATCGGTTCGCTCACCGGTCGTGCCCCGGGAGTAATAGGTCGATACCATCGAGAATTGCTTGCCGTCGGGCGCGATCTGCAGCGGACCCTGCACATAGCCGCCGCTTACCATGCCGAGGAACGTACCGCTGTCCGCGTCGACCAGATAGGCGCGGCCATCGAGCGGACGGGTGAACGAAACATCGTTCACCCACACCCAATGCGGCTTCATCCGCGCTTCGAGATCGACGACATTAAGGGTTTCGGGCTGCAACTCGGCCATCGCCGGGGTCGCGATCAGGGTTGCAAGAAGGGCGGTGCGCCAGAATTTCATTCCACGACTCCCTCTGGGCATATACTCGCCCATCACTTGGTCAAAGTCTTGAGATAGGCGATCAGGTCCGCGCGCTGCTGGGTGTCGGGAATGCCGCCAAAAGCCATGCGGTTACCGGGTACCAGCCCCGAAGGCCGCGTGATGAAGGCATCGAGCTTGGCCGCCGTCCAGACGATGCCGCTCTTTGCCATGGCCGGCGAATAGGCAAACCCAGCTGCGGTGCCGGCCTTGCGACCGACGACGCCGTTCAGAGCCGGTCCAATCTTCGGGCCCTTGGCGGGATCGACCGAATGGCAGATCGCGCACCGTTTGAAGATGGTGGCGCCCGCAGACGCGTCCTGCGCGAGAACTGGCGCGGCAGAGCTTGCCCCCAGCAAGATCGACAGAAAATGGAGTGTTCGCACGCGGCCCATTCCGACAGCACCCTCATCGTCGGTTTCGGAAAGTCGACTCAATCGCTTTCCTTTTCAAGTAATTTCGATCGAGATATCGCGATCGGATCGAGGTGTCACTAGAAATTTCAACTAATCGCCATCGACCCCATCGCCGGGGCTGCATCCATGCCCTGAGCAATTTCGCGGCAAAGTCGTTCGAACAATCGGATTGGTTCCGACAGGTCACCGATCCGCCAGCTGACGATGATCGGAGAAACCGCTTCGCGCTCCACGATCGGTCGATAGATGATGTCGTCGCGGCGCAGGCGCTGAACGGTGGCTGGCACGATGGCGATTCCCGCGCCAGCTGCGACAAGACCTAGCGCGGTCTGCAATTCGCGCACGTCCCGGGTTGGGCCAGGGCGAATGTCATGGTCCTTCAGTATGCCGAGCAGCTGATCCGCATAGCTTGGACGCGGCTCGCTGGGATAGAGGATGAGGGCCTCTCCTTCGATGTTGGTCAGGCTGATCGGTTGCCCGTTGCGCAGCGCCAGCGGATGGCCTGCCGGAAAGGCCATCAGCAGGCGCTCGCGCGTGATCAGATGGCGGCGGATCGCGCCATCTTCGATCGGCAGCCGGCCGAACCCCGCATCGATCCGGCCATCCTTGAGCGCGGCAATCTGGGACACCGTGTTCATCTCGATCAGATCGACCTCGACCTCTGGGGCGGCCTCGCGGAAATGGCGGATCAGGTCGGGGACCGGACCGTAAATCGTCGATCCGACGAAGCCGATGATGAAACGGCGGCGACTGCCCTCGGCATGCAGTTTCATCGCGGTTCGCAACTGACCTACGCTGTTCATCACCCGTTCCGCATGGTCGAGCAGAAGACGGCCGGCGTCGGTCAGCGCGACGGGCCGGCTCTCGCGGTCGAACAGGGTTTGCCCGAGATCTTCCTCCAATTCCCGGATTTGCCGGCTGAGCGGGGGCTGGGCGATGCCGAGCGCTTCGGACGCGCGCGTAAAATTGCGTTCCTTGGCGACCGCCAGAAAGTAGCGCAAATGCCTTAGCTCCATGAGAATATCTCTGGGGTATCGAAAAAGACTTATCAAGTCTTTGTAACTTTCGGGCAGCACCGATACCACCCAGGTATCTTGGGTAGGGGAGCACGCATGATTGCCGTCGAACGGGTGGAAACCCTGATCGTCGATGTGCCGACAATTCGTCCGCACGTTCTCGCAATGACCACCATGTACCGCCAGACGCTTTGCCTCGTGCGGCTGCATTGCGCCGACGGTGTGACAGGTATCGGCGAGGCGACCACGATCGGCGGTCTGGCCTATGGGGACGAAAGCCCCGAAGGCATCAAACTGGCGATCGATACCTATTTCACGCCGATCCTGCTCGCCGGGGATGCGGCCCGACCGGCTTCGATCATGGCGGCGCTCGCCAAGTCGATCGTCGGCAACCATTTCGCGAAATCAGCAATCGAGACGGCGTTGCTGGATGCGCAGGGCAAGCGCACCGGCCTGCCAGTGAGCGAACTTCTCGGCGGACGCCGACGGGATAGCCTTCCGGTGCTGTGGACGCTGGCAAGCGGCGACACCGCCAAGGACATCGCCGAAGCCGAGGCTATGATCGACGGCCGTCGGCACAATGCCTTCAAGCTCAAAATCGGCAAGCGGCCGGTCGTCGAAGACGTTGCTCACGTCGGGGCGATCAAGAAGGCGCTGGGGGGCAGGGCCTCGATCCGGGTCGACGTCAACATGGCATGGGACGAAACGACGGCACTGAAGGGCATGAAGATGCTGGCGGACGTCGGCTGCGACCTGGTCGAGCAACCGATCTCGCGCAACAATCGTGCGGGCATGGAGCGGCTCCGCGCTGCGGGCGTCATCCCGATCATGGCCGACGAAGGGCTGCGCGGTCCGGTCGATGCCTATGACCATGCGGTGCGGGGTGCGGCCGATGTCTTCGCGGTGAAGATCGAACAGTCCGGCGGCCTCGTCGCGGCCAAGGCCGTTCAGGCGATTGCCGATGCCGCGGGCGTCGCGCTCTACGGTGGAACGATGCTCGAGGCGGGTGTCGGCACCATCGCCTCCGCGCACGTCTTCGCGACCTTCGACACGCTTGCGTTCGGCACTGAACTGTTCGGGCCGCTGCTGTTGACCGAAGAGATCCTCGAAACCCCGCTCGCTTATGGCGACTTCGCGCTGGCGGTGCCCTCCGGTCCCGGCCTGGGCATTGCCCTCGACGAGGATCGCATTTCCTTTCTCCGCCGCGACGCGGAGCCCCGTCCGACGATCAGTATCGCATCGTCTCAGAAAGGCTGAACCCTATGCTCTTCATGGTGGAAATGGACGTGAATGTCCCGCTCGACTACGACGCCGAGCGCTTCGCCCAGCTTAAGCTGGCCGAGAAGGAGCGATTCCAGGAACTGCAGCGCGCGGGCACGTGGCGCCATATCTGGCGTGTTGTCGGCCATTACAGCAATGTCAGCATCTTCGATGTCGAGAGCAATGCGGCGCTGCACGACATCCTGACGAGCCTGCCTCTCTATCCCTTCATGGATATGCGGGTGACCGCCTTGTGCCGCCATCCCTCGTCGCTTCACGACGACGACCGCTGATCCCCCCAGAACCGAATCACAGGAGACGGATGATGAACGTGGACTTCGTTAAGACCCCGGCCGTGCAGGACCTGCTCGATCGTGCAAGCGGCACCTCGGTCGCAGGTGGCAATGCGCGGCTGAAGGCGATCATGCGCGACTGGCTCCAGTCGACCATGGAACTGATCGTCAAGCACGACATCAGCGAGAGCGAGTTCTGGCAGGCGATCGCTTTCCTCCAGAAGGGGGCGGGCGAATTCGGCCTGATCGTGCCCGGCGTCGGCATCGAGCATTTCCTGGACCTCTACATGGACGCGAAGGACAAGGAAGCCGGACGTGACGGCGGTACGCCGCGAACGATCGAAGGCCCGCTTTATGTCGAGAACGCGCCGCTGGTGGAGAATGACGCCAATCTGACCAGCGACGCCGACGACACCGGCACGCTTTACATGTCGGGCCGCATCCAGGGGCCGGACGGGGAAGCCGTTCCCAACGCCATTCTTCATGTTTGGCATGCCAATTCGAAGGGCTTCTATTCGCATTTCGATCCGACCGGCGAGCAGACCCCGTTCAACAACCGCCGCCGCATCAAGCTCGGCGCGGACGGCCGCTATGCCTTCCATTCCAAGATGCCGAACGGCTACAGCGTGCCGCCGCAGGGGGCCACCGACCAGCTGATGCAGGCCCTGGGCCGTCACGGCAACCGCCCTGCGCACGTCCATTTCTTCGTCGAAGCGCCCGGCTATCGGACGCTGACCACGCAGATCAATTTCGGCGACGATCCCTTTGCTGCCGACGACTTCGCCTTCGGTACCCGTGAAGGCCTGCTGCCCGTCCCGAACCGTCAGGGAGACACCGCGCATATCGCGTTCGACTTCACTCTGCAGCGCGCTGTCGCCGCAGA
>JAIYAJ010000479.1 GCA_027489105.1 Zymomonas sp.
CTGGCGCGCCGCCATGTCGCTCGCGCTGCAGGCATGCGACGCCTTCGTCACGACATCGCCCGCCGCGCGCGCGACATTGGTCGAAGGCCTGCCCTTCCTGGCCGATCGCCTGCTGCGCGTCATCCCGCACGGGCGCAGCTTCGCCCGCCTGCTGACGCTCGCCACCGAACCGGTGGAAGACGAGCCGCTGCGCGTCCTGGTCCCCGGCAACATCTCGGTGGCCAAGGGGGCCTCCATTATCGCCGCGGTTGCGGCACTCGATACCGAACGGGAGATCGAGTTTCATGTCCTCGGCGGTGTCGACAGCGTGCTCGACAAACCGCGCCCCGGCATCGTCCTGCATGGGCGGTATGAGCGTGAACGCTTCGTCGAACGCGTCGCGGCCATCGGCCCGCATGTGGCCGTCATCCTGTCCACCTGGCCGGAAACCTATTGCCACACGCTGACGGAATGCTGGTCGATCGGCCTGCCCGTCGTCGGCACGGATATCGGCGCCGTGGGCGAACGGATCGGCGAGGATGGCGGCGGCTGGCTGGTCGATCCCGCGGCGGCGCCGGAGACCATCCTGGCCCTTCTGCTAAGCCTGAAGGACGACATCGCGGCCCTGCGCGCACGGCGAGAGGAGGTGCAGCGCTGGCAGCGCCGCACCGGGCGCCACTACGATGCGGCGGCGATGGCCGCGGCGTATGACGTGCTGTACCGCGAGGTGCTGCAACGCCGCCGCAGCTTTGCCGAGGCGCAGCCGGAACCGCCACCACGCATCGTGCTCGCCCTGGCCGGCACGGCAGGGCCCGATGGCCTGCGCCAGGCTTGGCCAACCGGCAATGACGCGGCGCGAGGGCTGATATTCCGCGACATTGCAGCCGGCTATCCCTTCGGCGATCCGGCGGCCGGCCCCGCTGATATCGTGCTGGCCAGTGACATGGCGGCACGGCCGCGGGACCTCCTCTCGGTCGCGCGGCGCTGCGGCGAAGCGGGGCTGCCGCTCTTCGTCACCTCCACCGCAGACCCGGCCGGCATGGCGACCCGCGCGGCCCAGGCGGCAGCGGGGGCGACCTTCCTGGTCGCATCCAGCCCGGCGGCTTCGGCCCTGCGCCGGAACGGCTACAGCATGCGGCTTCTGCCGGCGCGGCTTGATCCCGCCCCATGGTCGCGCCCGGTCGTCGCCCTGCCCAGCATCCCACCCCGCAAGGCGCCCTGCCGCCTGCTGGCTTTCGCCGATGATCCGGGAATGGAAATGCTGCGACCGGGCCTGGAAAGCCTGCGGGTGCTCGGCGTGGCGGATTACCTGCTCGTCGGGCCCGGCGGCTTGACGCTGGACCCTGATCCCATCGCCAGGCTTCGCGCCCTGGCGCTCGATTGCGATCTCGCCCTCTACCCCCTCGCCCTGTCCACGGACGAACCCAGGGCGCTGGCCCTCATCGCCAGCGGGCTGGTCCTGCTGCGCAACCGGATGGTCGATGAGGAGCCGGGAGAATCCACCAATGGCCAGATGGCCCTGCCGCTGGAGCCCGAGGCCTGGGTGCGCGCCATTGCGGCGTTGTCCGCCGATGCAGGACGGCGGCAGGCCATGGCGCGCCGCAGCCAGCGCGCGGCGGCAGCCTTCATGGTCCGGGACGACCATGCAGCCCTGATGGACCAGGCATTGCGCGGACCGGCACCGGCACAGCCTGCATAGTCTTCGCCAGGCCCACTTTTTTCGCATGGCGCAAAGCCAACATCGCCATGATCCGATTCAGGGACCTGACACCATGCCAATCGCCCGCGCCGACATCGCGAACCGGCTGGCCGCCTGGTCCGCAACGGGCCTCGGCCTGGTCGCCGCCTTGCTGGCCGCCGGCGCAGCCGCGAACACGCCCGCGCCGGCGGCACAATGCAGCGAAACATCACCGCCGCGGATCGAGGCCGGCAAGGTGGTGGCGAGCGACCTGCCCTCCATGGTCGGGGGGTTCGCGGCAGGAACGACAGGGGGGCTGGGGCACCGCCTTCTACTTGTCAGCTCGGCCGAGGATAGCCGCGCCGCGCCGCGCAGCCCGGCCCCGCCCGGCACGCTGCGCTGGGCCGTGATGACGGCTGCGCAGGAAGGCGGCGGCTGGATCCGCTTCGCCCCCACGCTGGCGGGCCAGCAGATCCGCCTTGCCGCCCGGCTCGATCTGGGCGCCAACACCACGCTCGATGGCGGCTGCAGCGGCATCCAGCTGGTGTCGGTTTCGACCACGACCCTGCTGCGCATCGAGGCGTCCAACGTCATCGTCAGCGGCCTGTCCCTGACCAAGGATGCCTATGAGGAGGAGGATCGAAGCGGCGACGCCATTTCCATCACCGGCGCCTTCGACCGCGTGGCCCTGCTGCACAACGCCTTCCGCCGCTGTGGCGATGGCTGTGTCGATATCGCGCGGCGAGACTGGATGCGCGTGCCGGGACGCGTGACGGTGGCCTTCAACCGGTTCGAGGACCACAACAAGGTCATGTTGATCGGCGTGCTGACCTGCTCGATCAACCCACAGGCCGCGGGTTGCGGCAGCCGGCTGGCGGAAGCCGATACGCGCCCGGAAATCCTGGTAACCCTGCAGGCCAACCTCTTCGCACGCACCAGCCAGCGCAATCCGAAAGTTGTCTCAGGCGCTTTGGTGGACATGGTGAACAACAGCGTGCAACTGGGATCGGTACCCTACAGGGACGGCCGCCGCAGCGCCGTCTATGGCGCCATCGCCTCCGGCAGCGGAATCCTGCTGGTCCGCGGCAACGTCTTTGCGGGCGGTGAGCCGCGGGCGGGGCGGGGCAACACACTGGCAGCCGGTCCCTTCGCGGCCCTTCGCGCAGGTGCGTATTCGGCCGATGGTCCGGGGCAGGTAGCGGTGCGGGACAGCGTGGC
>JAIYAJ010000315.1 GCA_027489105.1 Zymomonas sp.
GGAGCTGTGAGCAAGCGCCGTCAGCTACGCACTTTGTCGATTGCAGCCGATCCGGCGCTCTCGGCGACCTCTGCGATCGATCCGATCAACCGGCCGACCTGCTTGCCGGCAGCATCGGAATTGATGCCGAGCTCGCCGAGCTTTGCCTGGCCGGCATCGCGTGCGGCGGTGACCGCCTCCTTGGCGCGGTCGGCGATCGTCTCGCCGATCGTACCGAGCAATTGCTCTTCCTGCCGGGTGCGCGGCAGAACCGCCCCGAGCACCGCGCCGACCGCGAGGCCGCCGACCAGCGCGGCAACGGGAAAGGCCTCCACCTTTTCGGCGGCCTTGTGCCCGGCTTCGCGCGCGACATCGGCCGTCTTGCGCAGCCGCTCTTCGGCAAAAGCGCGGGCTTCTGCTGCGCGGTCCCGTTTGGCGGAAGGCGACGCAGGGGCTTTCTTGCTGTTCGTCATGGCTTCTACTCCTTGGACCGGCTCTCACCGGAAGCTGAACTGTCGGATGATTGGAAACTCGCCGAGGCGCGTGCGGTTGCACCAGCCAGACGAAGAAGCAGTCGATGAAGCGGCAGCCGCAGCAGGACGAAGGTCAGCGCGATGGCTGCGGCCGCCGACCGCACCGGCCGGCGCCTTACCGTTTCGATCGCGCTGTTTGTCGCCCGCTGCGCATGATCGACGACGATGTCGGCGATGTCGGCAATCAGCGCCTGCGGATGCAACCGGGCCTGCGCCTCACCGACCGTGTCGACGAGCTGATTGCGGGCGGCATGGGCCTTCTGGCGCACCTTTTCGAACAGTTCGTCGATCGGGCTGGTGAGCCTGGCTGCTTCGGCGAGGTCTTCATCCTCGGGGTCTTCTGCAACCAGCACGAGCTTTCGCACGCCCGCACGGATCGCAAGCAGTGCCACGCCCACGCCCAGCGCGACCGAGATCGCTGCACCGCCCAGCCGTCCGACCCAGGGGGTCAGGACGAAGGACAAAGTGACCAGAAAGGTGACCGCCGCCGCCTGGCCCATGATGGCTCCGACGAGCAGCAGCGCCGCCCCGGTTCGTGCACGCCCCAGCCGGCGGTAGAAATCGGTTCGTGCGAGAGCGATCTCGGCCTTGACCACCGCGCGACCGTCTTCGACGACGCGCGCGAGCACGGCGCCGATCGGCTCCTTGTCCTGTCGGTTGTCCTCCACCAGGGATCAGGGTGCCGGCGGAGTGTCGTCGGACGTACCGGTGACGTTCGTCTGCGAGGTTGCCTCTTCGCTGGGTGCAGCCGGAGCCGCGCCTGCCGATGGAGCGGCTTCCGCCTTGGGAACTGCAGTCGCTGCCTTGGGCTTCGGGGGCGAAGCCTTGCGGGCCGTCGCCTTGCGCGCAGGCTTGGCCGGAGCGTCCGAGACCGGCCCTGCAGCGGAAGCCGGGCTCTCTCCCGATGCGCCGTCATTGCCGGCCTTGGGCGTCAGGCCCGACTTCACGACGCGCGCCAGCACGAAACCCACGGCGGCTGCCGCTGCGATGGCGATCGCAGGCGACGACCGCACCATGTTGCGGGCATCGTCGATCAGTTCGTCGGCATCCTTGTCGCGCAGATTGGACGCCAGGCCTTCGACGGCATCGGCGGCCTGCCGGATATAACCGCCATATTGCTCGCCCAGCCGTTCGCTGACCTGCTCGGCCGCGTCGCCAACGAGGCTTGCGACATTGTCCAGTGCTTCCACGGCGCGGTCCTTGCCCTGAAGCGTATAATCCTTGACCTTCGAGCCCGCCTGTTCGGAGAAGCTCGCGGCGGTGTCCGCAAACGCCTTGCGGGCGCTTTCGAACGCAGTGCCGTTTCCGGTTTCGTCGGTCGCCATGTCGATCGCCTCCATCAAAACATATGGCCTAAGAACCAGATGGGACGGATTGCGTTCCTTTACCAGTCCCGAAACGACTTCATATTTGCCTAACGTGGGCGGCGCGGATAGAGCGCGAGCATCCTAACGTCCATCAGCAGAGGTACGCGCCAGCATGACCGCCATCGTCGACGTCCACGCCCGCCAGATCATCGACAGCCGGGGCAATCCCACGGTCGAAGTCGACATCACTCTCGAAGATGGCAGCTTCGGTCGTGCAGCCGTGCCTTCCGGTGCATCGACGGGGGCATATGAAGCGGTCGAGAAGCGCGATGGCGACAAATCGCGCTGGTTGGGCAAGGGCGTCGAGACTGCGGTCGAAGCGGTCAACGGCGAGATTGCCGATGCGATCCTGGGGATGGAAGCCGAGGACCAGAGCGAGATCGACGCGCGGATGATCGAACTGGATGGCACTGCCAACAAGGGCCGCCTTGGTGCCAACGCGATCCTGGGCGCGAGCCTCGCGGTGGCCCGTGCGGCGGCGGACGCGCGCTCGCTGCCGCTCTACCGCTATGTCGGCGGTGTTTCGGCACAGGTTCTGCCGGTTCCGATGATGAACATCATCAACGGCGGCGCACATGCCGACAACCCAATCGACTTCCAGGAATTCATGATCATGCCGGTCGGCGCGGACAGTCTGCTCGACGCCGTGCGCTGCGGATCGGAGATCTTCCATACGCTCAAGAAAGCGCTGCACGACAAGGGCTTGGCCACGGCTGTTGGCGATGAGGGCGGCTTCGCGCCGAACCTGGCCTCCGCTCCTGATGCGCTCGACTTCATCATGCAGTCGATCGAAAAGGCCGGTTACAAGCCGGGCGAGGACGTCGTGCTCGCGCTCGACTGCGCCGCGACCGAGTTCTTCAAGGACGGCGTCTATGATTTTCATGGCGAGGGCGTGAAGCGTTCCCCAGAGGAGATGGCCGACTATCTCGCCGATCTTGTCGCCCGTTATCCGATCGTGTCGATCGAGGACGGCATGGGCGAAGACGATTTCGCCGGATGGAAGATCCTGACCGACAAGATCGGCAATCGTTGCCAGCTGGTCGGCGACGATCTGTTCGTGACCAATCCGAAGCGCCTTGCGCAGGGCATCAAGGACGGCCTCGCCAACTCGCTGCTGGTGAAGGTCAACCAGATCGGTACCCTGTCCGAAACGCTCGAGGCGGTGAGCCTCGCCCAGCGTGCCGGTTACACGGCCGTCATGTCGCACCGCTCGGGCGAGACCGAGGATTCGACCATCGCCGATCTCGCGGTCGCCACCAACTGTGGCCAGATCAAGACCGGCAGCCTCGCGCGCTCGGACCGGTTGGCGAAGTACAACCAGCTGATCCGCATCGAGGAAGAGCTGGGCCCGGTCGCGGTCTATGCCGGCCGCTCGGCGATCAAGTCGCTCGGCTGATTTCCCGATCGCCCACTACGGGCGATCACGTAGTTGTTGAGACTTCTTTCCGGTCTAGCCTCGCCCTACCATTCCGACAGAATGAATGGGCGGGGCGTGGCTTTATGGACATCGGACGCTTTCAGGGTCTGATCGCGATACAGGAGGCGATCGCGCGCGAGGGCGGGGGGCTCTCCGCCGTGCTCGATGCCATCGTCCGCGAATTGTCGGTCATGCCGGCCGCCGATGGGGCGGTGATCGAACTGCTCGATGGCGACCAGCTGGTCTACGCCGCAGCGAGCGGTGCCTCCGCGGACCTGGTCGGGCTGCGATTAGGCCTCGATACCAGCCTGTCTGGGCTCAGCCTGCTCAGCGGCCAACCCCAGCGTTGCGAGGATTCGGAGCGCGATATGCGGGTCAATCGCGAGGCCTGCCGCCGCGTCGGCCTGCGCTCGATGATCGTCGTGCCGATCCCGCATCATGGGCGCTTTGTCGGAACGCTGAAATATCATGCGCCGACGGTTTCTGCCTTTTCAGAGGAGGATATGCTGGTAGCACATCTCCTTGTCGGTCCGATTGCCGTGGGCTTCAGCCGGATCGCGGAGGATGATGCGAACCGCGCGCGGAAGGAATTGCAGGACATCGTCCGCCTGAAGCAGCAGTTCGTTTCCACCGTCAGCCACGAATTGCGGACACCACTGACCTCGATCTCAGGCGCGCTGGGGCTGCTCGCCAATGGTACGGCCGGTGAGTTGCCTGACACGGCGGCATCGCTGATCGACGTGGCGGCCCGCAATACGGGACGGCTGCGTCGTCTGGTCGACGATCTGCTCGATCTTGATCGCATGGATTCGGGGCAGTTCGAATATTATTTCGTCGATGCCGACATCGGCCTGCTGTTGCGCGATGTCGTTGCGCAAAATCTGCCCTATGCATCGCAGGCAGAGGTGAAACTGGGCCTGGATGTTCCATCCGACACCGTCCGCACGCGTACCGACCCCGACCGACTGTTTCAGGCGATCACCAATCTGGTGTCTAACGCGGCGAAATTTTCACCGGCCGGGGAGGTTGTGCGCGTGTCACTGCGCGCCGATAGCCGCACGCTCGTAATACGGGTCAGCGACAACGGTCCGGGTATTCCGGAGGAGTTTCGCACCCGCCTGTTCGATCGCTTCGCGCAGTCCGCCCATACGCGGGGGCTCAGCCGGCAGCCCGGAACTGGGCTGGGACTCGCGATCGCTCGGACCATCGTGACGCAACTGGGCGGGACGCTACGGCTCGATGAAGCGCAAGCCAAGGGAGCTTGCTTCGAGATACAGCTCCCCCTCGTAGCGTCCGCGGGAACCGCCCCAGCGGAGGACTAAGCGCCGCCGGGGTGGCATTTGTCCGGGGGATCGCTTAACGGAGCCGCGATTCCCGATCACCGCAGCAGGACAGACTCCTCATGAAGACTCCCACGACGCCGGCCCCCGACCAGGTGAAGATCAGCCGCGCGCTGCTTTCGGTGTCCGACAAGAGCGGTCTGGTGGAACTGGGACAGGCGCTGGCGTCCTGGGGCGTCGAGCTGGTTTCGACTGGTGGGACCGCCAGGGCGCTGCGCGAGGCTGGCCTCGACGTGAAGGACGTTTCCGACATCACCGGTTTCCCGGAGATGATGGACGGCCGCGTCAAGACGCTGCATCCGATGGTCCATGGCGGCCTTCTGAGCGTTCGCGACGATCCCGAGCACGCCCGGGCCATGACCGATCACGGCATCGGCGGCATCGACCTCGTCGTCGTCAATCTCTATCCCTTCGCCCAGACCGTCGCCAAGGGCGCGGAGCGTGACGAAATCATCGAGAATATCGATATCGGTGGCCCGTCGATGGTCCGCTCGGCCGCAAAGAACCACGCCTATGTCACGATCGCGACCGATCCGGCCGATTATGCCGAGATCATCGCGACGGGCGGCACCACGAGCTTCGCGATGCGCAAGCGTTTCGCCGCCAAGGCTTTCGCGGCGACCGCGGCCTATGACGGCATGATCTCCTCCTGGTTTGCAGAGGTCGATCAGGGCGAGACGCTGCCGGCGACACTGTCGATCCCGGTCCGCCTGGCCGAGATGCTGCGCTATGGCGAGAATCCCCACCAGCAGGCCGCCCTTTATCTGCCGTTCGGCAGCGGGGCTCGGGGGATAGCCCAGGCGACCCAGGTGCAGGGCAAGGAGCTCAGCTATAACAATTACAACGACGCCGATGCGGCGCTGGAGCTGGTCAGCGAGTTCCGCGACGGACCGCCGACGGTGGTGATCGTCAAGCACGCCAACCCTTGCGGCGTCGCCAGCGCGGATACGCTGATCGAGGCCTATGAGGCCGCGCTCGCCTGCGACAGCGTTTCGGCGTTCGGCGGGATCATCGCGGTCAACCGTCCGCTGGATGGCAAGACCGCGGAGGCGATCAGCGGCATCTTCACCGAAGTCGTCGCCGCGCCCGATGCGGACGACGATGCCAAGGCGGTCTTCGCAAAGAAGAAGAATCTCCGCCTGTTGCTGACCGGCGAGCTTCCCGATCCGGCGCGTGGCGGCATGACCGTCAAGAGCATCGCCGGCGGCATGCTGCTCCAGTCGCGCGACAATGGCCGGATCACGCGCGATCAACTCAAGGTCGTCACGAAGCGGGAGCCGACGGCGCAGGAACTGGAAGATTGTCTGTTCGCCTGGACGGTCGCCAAGCACGTCAAGTCGAACGCGATCGTCTATGCCAAGGGCGGGTCGACGGCAGGCGTCGGCGCAGGCCAGATGAACCGCCTCGAGTCCGCGCGCATCGCGGCGTGGAAGGCGAAGGACGCCGCCGAGAAGGCGGGCTGGTCGACGCCGCGCACGATCGGCTCGGCGGTCGCCTCGGACGCCTTCTTCCCCTTCGCCGACGGGCTGCTGGCCGCGGTGGAGGCTGGTGCGACGGCGGTCATCCAGCCCGGCGGGTCGATCCGCGATGCCGAGGTGATTGCGGCGGCCGACGAGGCGGGGCTGGCCATGGTCTTCACCGGAATGCGGCATTTCCGTCATTGACGGCTCTGCCCTTGGCATCGGTGGCAGCGTGCGAAGCGGTTGACCCCACGCTGCCCCATGCCTTTAAGGGGCACCGCGACAAGGGGAGGGTGAAGCAGGATGGCGGGCTCGGCAGGGCAGCGTAAGGGAAGCTTCGAGCCGCTCCGCCACGTCCTGTTTCGCCGCGTCTGGACGTCCAGCGTCCTGTCCAATTTCGGCCAGCTCATCCAGAATGTCGGCGCGGCCTGGGCGATGACCAGGCTCACCGGGCGCGCCGATATGGTCGCGCTGGTCCAGACCGCCACCTTCGCACCGGTCGTCCTTTTGTCGCTCCCGGCCGGCGCGATCGCCGACAGCTATGACCGGCGCAAGATTGCCCTGATCGCGCTTGGCATCATGCTCGGCGGCGCTTCGGGCCTCACCCTCGTGACCCTGTTCGACATGCTGACGCCAGCCTTGCTGCTGCTGTTCTGCACGATGGTGGGCACTGGCATGGCGCTGTTCACACCCGCCTGGCAGGCGTCGGTCGGCGAGCAGGTGCCCCGGGAGATTTTGCCCCAGGCGATCGCGCTCAATTCGATCAGCTACAATGTCGCACGCAGCTTCGGCCCGGCCGTGGGCGGGCTGCTCGTCGCGGTGGCTGGCGTCGCTTCCGCCTTCCTGCTCAACGCCATCGCCTATCTGCCGATGCTGGCGACGATGTATTTCTGGCGTCGCAAGCAGGAGAAGCACCGGCTACCACCCGAAGCGCTCGGCCGCGCGATCATCTCTGGGATCAGGTTCATCGTCCATTCGCCGCCGATCCGCACGATCTGGCTGCGGATCCTCGTCTCGGGCATGGTCGGTTCGGCCCCCATGGCGCTGATGCCGCTGCTCGCACGCGATCTGCTTGGCGGCGGGGCTGCGCTGTTCGGCATATTGCTCGGCTTCTACGGCATGGGCGCGATCCTCGGCGCCACCTTGATCGGCCCGATACGCGAGAAGGTGAGCAATGAGGGAATGATGGCGGTCGCGATGGCGGTCATCGGGTCCTCGATGGTCGGCATCGCGCTGAGCGCATCGGCCATATTGACCTGTGCGCTCCTCGTCATCGTCGGTGCGTCCTGGATGATCGTCATGGCGCTGGGAACGATCGGCATCCAGCTGTCCTCGCCGCGCTGGGTCACCGGTCGTGCGCTGGCCGGTTTCACGACGGCGGCCTGCGCCGGTGTCGCCTTCGGCAGCATCGGTTGGGGCCATGTCGCGGAAAATCATGGAACTGCGGTCGCCATGGCCGCGTCGGGCATCGGCCTGTTCTGCGTCATTCCGCTGGGGTTGATCCTGCGGATGCCGGAAGTGGAAGTGCAGGGCGAACATGGCCTGCAGCTGGGCGATCCGGACGTGGCGCTCGACATCACCGGTCGAAGCGGACCGATCAGTCTGACGATCGAATATCGGGTCGCTGTCGACAATGCTCGCGACTTCCACAATGCCATGCTGGCGATGGAGCCGATCCGGCATCGTACCGGCGGCTATGCCTGGTCGCTGGCGCGCGACATTGGCGACCCCGAGCTGTGGATCGAGCGCTATCACACCCCGACCTGGAATGACTATCTGCGCCAGCGCGAGCGGTTGACCGCCGCCGACATGGCCGCCTGGGAGCGCGCGCTGTCCTTCCACACCGGCGAGACGCCCCAGGTGAGACGGCGTCTCGAACGGCCGTTCGGGTCGGTCCGGTGGAGCGACGACGTGCCGGACCACGGCCTGCGGGTCGCCATTCCCCAGCCGAACTGATCGCGCCGCGCAGGTCTGTCAGGCCTCGCGGAAACGGAACAGCATGCGGTCTTCGCTGGTGAAGCCGAACCGCCAGATGATCAGCCCGAAGGCCAGCAGGATCGCGGGGATGCCAAAGGCCAGCTCGGCCCATTCGGGCAGCCGCGTGAAGAGATAGCCGACCGCACCTGCGACCAGCGAGGCCCAGACCAGTGGCCAGCGCCAGCCGGACACGGGTGCATCGAGCAGCCTTGCCAGCAGCTTGGCCTTGGCGATCGAGGCGATTCCGAGCGCGAGCGCGAGTGCAATCGCGGGGGCCGCCGACTGCCAGATGACCGGCAGGCCCAGTTCGTCCCGCAGCAGCAGCACCAGCGCGAAGCTGAGCAAGATCTGCATGAGGATCATGCCCATCGATATCCACAGATTGAGGTGGCGGGCCACATAGATCAACGCGGCCTCGGACACGGCGGCAGTCGCGGCGACGACCTCGGCGAGCAGCAGGAAGGCGAGGGCGATCGTCCCCGCGACGAAATGCGGGCCGACGAGGCCCATCACGCCCTCGCCGGGAATGCCCAGCGCGAGACCGACGGCGGCCTGCGCAGCGATGATCCAGAAGCCGACCTGGGCGACCTGCTTGGCGACCGCTTCTCGGTTGCCGGCTTCGAGATTGCGCGTGATCACCGGTCCCAGGATCGGGTCGAAGCTGGTCTTCAGCTTCTGTGGCAGCGAGGCAACTTGCTGCGCGACATAA
>JAIYAJ010000227.1 GCA_027489105.1 Zymomonas sp.
GGCGCTTCTTCGGCAGCAGCTGATCGATCCGCTTGAGCGCGTGGATGAAGCCCAGGTCGAGCATCTGGTCGGCCTCGTCGAGGACGAAGATCTCGACGAACTTCAGGTTCAGCGCGCGCTGGTCGATCAGGTCGAGCAGGCGGCCGGGCGTGGCGACGAGGATGTCAACGCCGCGCTGCAGCTGGCGGATCTGGCGGTTGATCGGCACGCCGCCGAAGACGGTGGCGACGCTGAGGCGCAGATTCTTGCCGTACTGGACGAAGCTCTCGGCGATCTGGCTGGCCAGTTCGCGCGTCGGCGACAGGACGAGCATGCGGCAGCCCTGCGGCGGCGTATGCTTCAGATTTTCGGTGAGCAGGTGGAGCGACGGCAGCGCGAAGGCTGCGGTCTTGCCGGTGCCGGTCTGCGCGATGCCGCACAGGTCGCGGCCCTCGAGCAGCGGCGGGATCGCCTGGGCCTGGATCGGCGTGGGCACGTCATAGCCCTTGGCGGCAAGCGCGCGGTACAGCGGCTCGATGAGGCCCAGATCGGAAAATTTGGTCACAAATGCACTTTCAAATGGTGCGGGCGCACGGACGGAGTCCATGCGACAGCGGGTTCGCATGACGACCCGCGTGAATAGGGAAGCCTGAGCTGATATGCGTGCCTGAGGGCCGAGCCGGCCTGTCCTTGTAAGAGGGCAGGAGTTCACGCTGCTACGGTCCCGACACCGCAAAACGGCATCGACGCGGTGCAGCATATGCTCCATGATCGTGGCAAATGCAAGGCGAGGTGTTTTCGATGGCGCGTATCGGTCGGTTTTTCGGGCTTTCCCTGCTGATGGCGACGGCCGCCCTGCCCGCCCAGGCGGCGCTGACCCCGGCCGAAAAGACCATCACCCGCACGGTCGAGGCGGAGAATGGCGCGCCCCTCGCGCTGCTCGAACAGCTGGTCAATGTGAACTCGGGCTCGCGCAACCTGCCGGGCGTGACGAAGGTCGGCGAGATGATGAAGGCGCAGCTCGCCCCGCTCGGCTTCGACGTCCGCTGGGTGCCGATGGAGGCCGCCGGCCGCGCCGGGCACATCATCGCCACCCACAAGGGCAATGGGCGTGGCAAGCGCCTGCTGCTGATCGGCCATCTCGACACGGTGTTCGAGCCCGACAGCCCCTTCCAGCGCTTCGCCCTGAAGGACGGCAACAAGGCCGAGGGTCCCGGCGTCGGCGACGACAAGGGCGGCATGGTCGTGATGCTCGCGGCGCTGCGCGCGATGAAGGCGGCGGGCACGCTGGCAAAGGCCGATATCGAGATCGTCCTGACCGGCGACGAGGAGGATGTCGGCGACCCGGTGGAGGTCGCCCGCGCCGACCTGATCGCCGCCGGCAAACGCGCCGACGTCGCGCTCGATTTCGAAGGGCTGGTTCGCGACAATGGCCGCGACATGGGATCGATCGCGCGCCGCTCGTCCAACAGCTGGACGGTCAGGGCGACCGGCAATAGCGGCCATTCGAGCGGCATCTTCAGCGAGAAGGTCGGCTATGGCGCGGTCTATGAGCTGGTCCGCATTCTCGACGCCTTCCGCCGCGACCTGCCCGAAACCAACCTGACCTATAATGTCGGCCTGATCGCGGGCGGATCGACCCAGTCGACCGACGCCGAAGGCATCCGCATGACCGCGACCGGCAAGGGCAATATCATCGCCCCCGTCGCCGAGGCGCGCGGCGACCTGCGCACCTTGTCGCAGGAGCAGACCGAGCGGGTGAAGGCGAAGATGGCGGCGATCGTCGCGCAGCACCTCCCCGGCACTTCGGCCGAGATCGCGTTCGAGAAGGGCGGCTATCCCGCAATGGCGCCGACCGACGGCAACCGCGCGATCCTGACGGCGCTCAACGGCGTGAACAAGGACCTCGGCCTGCCCGAAATGCCCCCGCTCGACCCGCTCAAGCGCGGCGCGGGCGACGTCAGCTTCGTCGCCAGCGACGTCGACAGCTTCGCCGGCATGGGCCCCTACTCCACCGGCGACCATGCACCGGGCGAGACGGTCGACCTGACCTCGATCCCCCTCCAGGCGAAGCGCGCCGCGATCCTTATGTCGCGGCTGTCGGCGCAGCCGCGTGTGAGGCGATAAGAGGTGAAAGGGTCAATGCCTGGGCTGATGCGTCCGCTTTCAAGCGAACGTTCCGAACAGCTATATTGCAGAAATGGGGTAATTAGCTGCCGTCGCCTGTGCGATCGGCTTACCCTACGAGGGGCGACCGTTCTCCTAATCTTATCGGTGTATGCGTGTGCACCAGCGCAACCATTATCGGTTAGAGCAATAGGGACAGGCGAAATCTGTCGTGTAGAGATCGATGGCGTTGAAATGCCCCACAATAACCTCGACCACGCCAAGCTGAGGGCGTTGGCCAACGCCCATGGGAGGCGGATGGTACTCGATGTGGACGCAAATACCCCCTATCGATGCATCGGCGGTGTCATATTCAACCTGCAGGGGGCAGGCTTTCGCGGTGTCTCGCTCACGGTTGATGGGGTTCCATTTCCTGCCAAATGATGCCTGCAACGGGGTCGGGGCAGACAGGAGGGTTCGGTATCGAGCAGCCCAATCATTAGCGACCGGATAGCGTTGGAGAGCGACATTGCTCCAGAGCTACAGACAGGGCACTTTTGCAGGATGAGGCACCCGGAATCGCAGTTCGTTGTGGAAGTCACGGCAGACGATGAGATCATCTGCAGAGCGCCAAGGCGTGCGGAGCAACGGATTAGGATGGCGGACCTTGCTTCTGTCTATGTCGAGACAAACGACAGTGGCCCTTGGGGAGCCGACGTTTGGTGGCATCTCAAAGACCACAGCGGACAGACGCGGGTAGCGTTTCCGCAACTAGCGACTGGAGAGGAGGCTGCGCTCGAACGTTTGCAGCAACTCCCCGGCTTCGCCGTACAAGGCATGAACTCGATCGAAAATGCTCAGTTCATGTGCTGGCCAACGCCTGCGCGTTGAAAGGGATTCGGGGACACTATACTAAACTCAGCGTGTCTAGATATGCGACAACGGTTTTCTGCATTCGACACAGTTAAGTATAGTGTCCCCGCAAATGTTGCCTTGACCAGTAAGCCGTGGGGAGCAGTAACAGCTATTTCAATCGCGTGACCTCGGTAAGCGACGATGAAGCACGAGACAGCTCCCATATGCTTTGGGCGGAAGCACGGATTGGATCGCTTCGAAAACCGGCTAACGATTCAGCATCTGGAAAGTAGAGCAGGTGGACTTCGGTTTGACGTGCACCCCTGAAATGTGACCGATTTTGAGTAGAGTCCGACACGAAGGAGTCGGACGAAGATGAAGCGCAGCAGGTTTAGCGAAGAGCAGATCATCGCGATTTTGAAGGAGCAGGAAGCGGGCATGGCAACGGCGGAGTTGTGCCGGCGTCATGGGATCAGCTCCCCGACCTTCTATAAGTGGAAAGCGAAGTTCGGCGGTTTGGATGTGTCGGAGGCGAAGCGCCTGCGTGCGCTTGAGGATGAGAACGCGAAACTCAAGAAGCTTCTAGCGGAGGCGATGCTCGACAACGCGGTGCTGAAGGATCTGGCCACCAAAAAATGGTGACGCCCGGCGCGAAGCGGGAAGCTGTCGCCCATGCGCGTGAACATCACGGGCTGAGCGAGCGTCGGGCGTGCGAGTTGGTCGGCGTGAGCCGGCGGGTGGTCCGCTATCAGCCGACCAGGGCTGATGATGCGCCCTTGCGGGCGCGTCTTCGCGAGTTGGCGGCTGAGCGCCGCCGGTTCGGCTATCGTCGGCTTGGCTATCTGCTGGCGCGGGAAGGCATGAGGCCCAACCACAAGAAGCTGTTGCGGATATATCGCGAGGAAGGCCTGCGGGTCCGACGTCGTGGCGGCCGCAAGCGTGCCCTGGGCACACGGGCGCCGATGTTGCTGCCCGAGTGTCCGAACCAGCGCTGGAGCCTCGACTTCGTCTCCGACAGTCTGGCCTGCGGCCGGCGGTTCCGCATGTTGTGCATCGTCGATGATTATACGCGCGAGTGCCTGGCGCTGGTGGCGGACACGTCGCTGTCGGGCATCAGGGTGGCGCGGTAGCTGACCGATCTGATCGCCCAGCGCGGCAAGCCGCACACGGTCGTCAGCGACAATGGGACCGAACTGACCTCGTCGGCGATCCTGCGCTGGTCGCAGGAGCAGCGGGTTGAGTGGCATTACATCGCACCGGGCAAGCCCATACAGAACGGCTTCGTGGAGAGCTTCAATGGTCGCTTGCGCGACGAGTGCCTCAACGAGACGCTGTTCACCTCGCTGGCCCATGCCCGGTTCGTGCTCGCCGACTGGCGGGAAGACTACAACCATGTGCGGCCACACTCGAAACTGGGCGGGCTCACCCCTGCCGACATCGCCGGCCAACCGGTCTGGGGGCATGCCCCCAGACCGGTTGCCATCCCATCAATCAAACATCATGAAGGAGCGAGACTCTACTCCTGACTGGTAACAATCAGGGGTGCACGTCA
>JAIYAJ010000228.1 GCA_027489105.1 Zymomonas sp.
AAGCCTACCGGAGCACATTCGTCGGTCGGGTAGACGGCGTCGTAAACGGCGCGGGCGGCGGCCCGCAGCCGTGCGTCATGGTGCATATCAGCCTCCATCGGGATATCGGATGGCGACAGGATATGGAACAAAACAAGAACAATATTCAAGCCGATTCGGAGCAATCTCTACTGCGCCCGCCACTCAGGCCGGATCGGCGATGCCCGGCGTCTCGATCTCTTCCGCCACCATATAGAAGCGCGTCGCCGAGCGGTCGAAGATCCGTTCTTCGTCTTCGGCGATCTCCTGCGCGACCGCGTCGCTGGTCAGCCAGGCCATCGTCGCCTCGCAGGCCGCCTTGTCGGCATACCAGACTTCGAGCAGGACATGATGGTCTGCGGCCCCCGCCTCGTCGGGGAGGAAAGGCTCGATATAGCGCCGCTCATAGCGGATCGCCCGCCCCTGCAGCACGCGCCGCCCGAGCAGCGCATGGCGCCCCTCATAGTCGCGCCGGAACTGCTCCAGACTGAGGTCATCGCGCTTTCGCAGCAGGGTCACCATCTTATAGGCCATTGGCCACCTCTCCCGTCCTTTTTGGATCGGGCGATGATGGCGCGAAGCGGACGCGCCGCAACCCGGCTTTGCGCTAGGTCAGCGGATCGGGGGGAGGTCGGCGCTGGGCAATGCGCCACCCATCAGCTTCGCCAGCGTCGGCGCGATCGCGCGCATGTCGACCTCGCCAAGATCGCCCTTCCACGGCAGTGCCTTGCCCCACAGGATCAGGGTCGAATGCATCTCGGGATAGGCCGGGTCATAGCCGTGCATCCCCTTGGTCACCGACGGCGCGGTCATGGGCGCCGCAGGGTCGCGTCCGGTCTCGAAGCCGGGGCGGAAGCTGATCCAGAAATCCGCCTCCTGCGCCCCGCCACGGCGGCCGATTTCGGTGCGGTCGAGGATAGCGGCGATGCCGAGGCGGGCGTCCGCCTTCAGTCCGGCCAGCAGCTTGGCCACCTTGTCGCGCAACGCGGCATCGTCGCGGTCGGCGAGCACCACGCCCGCACCGCCGCCGGCGAGCCAGGGCATCGCCTGCCAGTCCTTCACCTTGCCGCCCTCGAGCGTGATGAGACCGGCCTGCAGGAAGGGCGCGAACAGATTGACGTCGGTCGAGACCGGCAGGAAGCCATGGTCGGAGACGAGCGCGACGATCGTCTCCGGGTTGGCCGCCACCGCAGCGGCGGTCAGCCGGGCAATCATGCCATCGATCCGTTCGAGCGCAGCGCGCGCCTCGGCGCTGTCGGGGCCATGCTCATGCTCGACATGGTCGAGACCCGCCAGATAGACGGTGGTGAAGCCGGGCTTGAGCCGCGCGATGAGCGCCGCGGCAGCCTCGCTGCGGGCGGCATCGGCATCGACGCTTTCGTCGATCCCCTGCGGGAAAGCGGCGATCGCCCCCGCCGCGCCGTCAATCAGCCCGGGCGTCGCCAGCGCGCGCAGCAGCTTGCGGTCGTCGTCATGACCGGTGCGCCAGATCTGGGGGATATTGGCATCGACCGGCGCCCCGACGCTGACCGGCCAGTGGACGTTGAGCGTCTTGAGCCCCGCCTTGCGCGCCGCATCCCACAGGGTCGGCACGCGAATATCCTCGGCATACCAGTACCAGCCAGACTGATTTATGCCCCTGGGGTCGAAGGTCAGGTTGTTCGAGATGCCGTGCCGCGCGGGGCTCGCCCCGGTGATCAGCGTGGTATGGCTGGGATAGGTCAGGCTCGGCAGGACCCCGACCACCCCGCTCGCCCGCGCGCCTTCGGCGGCGAGCTTGCGGAGCGCCGGGATCTTCAGTCCCCGCGCATCGGCCTGGGCGACGTCGCCGGGCCGCAGCCCGTCGACCGAGATCAGGAGAAGCGGGGCGGCCCCTGCCCCGGCGGGCAGGACGGCCGCCGCGATCAGGCCCAGCCAGGGCAGGAACCGCCGCATGATCAGAACATCTTCTTGACGGTGAAGAAGAAGCTCTGCGGCGCGCCGGCCAGCAGCGTCTGATTGTCGCCGGCATCGCCGAAGCCGTTCGAGCCGATCGTGGCGATGTACTTCTTGTCGAGCAGGTTGGTCGCGCTCGCGCGCAGCTCGAGCCCGTCGAGGAAACCGTCGCGGAAGGTGTAGCCGACCGAGGCGTCGAACAGCACCCGGCCGCCGACCGACTGATCGTTGGTGTAGGTGAAGTAGCGGCGGCTCATATAATCGGCACCGATGCGGGCCGAGATGGCGCCGTCGTCATAGACGATCTCGCCCTTCGCCAGATGTTCGGGCGTGTCGACCAGGGTCTTGCCCTTGATCGTCGAGCGGATGGAGCCGTTGGCGTTGAGGACATTATCCTCATAGGTAGAGCGGTTGTAGCTGTAGGTCGCGAGCAGGCTGACCGCACCCATCAGGCGATATTGCAGCGCGCTTTCGAAGCCATAGGACTCGACCCCGCCGACATTCTGCAGCGTCGGCGGATTGCCGATGATGCCCGCACCGTTCGAGAAGGACAGCAGGCGGTTGCGGAACTTGGCATAATAGCCACCGGCCGTGCCCGACAACGCGCCATGACGGAAGCGGACGCCCGCTTCATAGGTGTCGGACGTCTCCGGCTTCACGTCGAGCGAGTCGAAGCCGGCCTGGGTCGTCGCGAACGGACCCGAGGTCGAGGCGCCGGTGAAGGCGCGGGTCACCTGGCTGAAGCCGGCATAGAGCTCGGCCTCGCCGATCTTGTAGACCGCGCCCGCCGACGGCTGCAGCCAGTCGCGCGACACGATCCGGCCCTGCGCCAATATGCCCGCCTTGATCGGGTTGGCGTCGATCGAGACGCGGAAGCCCTTGGCGCCGGCGGTCAGCGTCAGGTCACCCAGCTCGACGCGGTCCTCGATGAAATATTGATAGGTGTGGGTGACGAAGCGGAAGTCCCAGTCGGTCCGGAACGGGCTGCTCGGGAACTTCAGATGATCGGTCACGTCGGCCGTGGCCGGGTTCACCGCATAAAAGCGCCGCGCCTGATGGAAATGGTTGTTCTCCCACCAGCCGCCGACGGTCAGCGTGTTGGGCCCGCGGGTCCAGCTGAGCTTGCCGAACAGGCCGCCGCGACGAATGTCATATTCGGTCGTGCGCTGCGAGATCGGGCTGCCGCTGGGGCTCGCCACATAGGGCGTCCACCACAGGCCCATGCCATGGTTGCTGTGGAAATAGGTCGACAGGCTGCCGTTCACCGATTCGCTGAACGGCGCGTCGATCGTCAGACCCGCAAGATAGTCCTGCCGCAGGCCCGCCGCGTCATAATAGACGTCATCCTGGGTCAAATAGGGGGCCGGATAGACGGTGCCGGCGGCGGGGTTGGTCGGCGTAACGGGAGTATCGCCGCGATTGGCGGCGACCTGTGCGATCTGCAGCGCCAGCGGGAAGTTGTTGCCGATATTGTCGTTGCGCAGGCCCAGACGGCGGATCATGGCGAGCGACAGATCCTGATAGTCGGTCTCGCGGCGGTCGGAGAAGCTGAAGGTGCCGCTGATGATCGGGCCGCCCATGTCGGCGACGATCTTGGCGTTGACCATATGCTGGTTCTGCTCGCCGACGCCCTTCCACTTGTTCAGGCCGAGATAGCCATAGCTCAGATAGCCGCGCACCTTGTCGCCGCCGGTGTCGAAGCGGACGAAGCCGCGCTTGGTCTCGTCGCTGCCATAGGTGGCCTCGACGTCGACGGCGCTGTTCTCGGACGGGGCACGCGAGACGAACTCGATCGTGCCGCCGAGATTGTTGGTCGCATTGGTGCCGAGCGAGCCGGCGCCCTGCGTCACGCGAGTCGTGCCGATATTCTCGGGGCTGATCGCGCGGCTGATGTGCAGGCCGTTGACATTGCCATAGCTGAAGTCGCCCAGCGGGATGCCGTCGAGGGTGTAGCCGAGCTGGTTCTGGTTGAAGCCGCGGATCGAGATGCGCTGCGACCATTCATAATTGCCGAACGGATCGGCCGACTGGAAATTGACGCTGGGCAGCTTGGCGATCGCCTTGAGCGGGCTCGAACCCGGCGCCTGGACGCGCAGATCTTCCTGGCTGATCTCCTGAACCTGGCGCGCCTGGCCGCGGCCGAACACGACGATCTCGCCCGGCTCGGCATCGGCATCCGCACCGGCTTCGGCGGGAACGACGTCGGCGGAGGCAGGCGCGGCGTCTGCCGCATAAGCGGTGCCCGAGAGAAGCGCGAAGCTGGCGCTGGCAAGCAGCAGCTGGGTACGAATGGTCATCAAAATCCCCTTTGGCGATCGGCGCGCGGTGCGCGTCCCGTTCGCCGGCCAATTAGGAGCCGCGTGCGACAGCTTCGTGCTGGTGCGATGACGCTATGGTTGCAGATGCGAAACGCATTTGTTGCAGCGCAATGCGGGCGGGCATGAAGCACCGCCGGACCTGTCCTTTGTGACGATTTCGCGGTCCCGGCCACTCGGTCACAGTCTCGTCCTGCCGGCATGCGACCGGCGACCGAGAGGAACAGCCATGGCCACCCATTTCCCGCTTTGCATGGCGTCGGGCATCATGCCCGAGGCGACTCCGCTCCAGCTGGTCGAGGCGGCGGCGCGGGCTGGCTTCGATTATGGCGGCATGTGGATTGAGCCGGCTGACTGGACCGATCGGACCACCGCCGAGGTCAAGCGCGCGCTCGGTGATAGCGGGCTGCGTCTGCTCGATATCGAGGTGGTCTGGATCAAGCCTGGCCCGCCCGATCCCGACCATCTGCGCATCGTCGAGGTGGGCGCCGCGCTGGGCGCGCAAAATGTTCTGTGCGTGAGCAGCGATCCCGACCGGGGGGCGACCCGCGACAAGCTGGCGCTGCTCGCCGAAGCAGGAGGGCGGCACGGCATCCGCATCAACCTGGAATTCGGCCTGTTCACCGAAGTGAAGACCATCCACGAAGCGAGCGCTATCCTGCGCGAAATCGACGATCCGGCCTGCGCGCTGCTGGTCGACAGCCTCCATTGGTCCCGCTCGGGTGGCACGCTGGACGAAATCGCGGCGCTGCCCGCCGCCTGGACCAGCTATATCCAGCTGTGCGACGCGCCTGCGGTGGGCCCGGCCCGCGACGATGCGGAGGGCATATTGGTCGAAGCGCTCGACGGGCGGATGGCGATGGGCACGGGGGGGCTGCCCCTGCGCGAGATCGTGGCGCTGCTGCCCGAAGGACTGCCGATCGCGATCGAGGAGCGGTCCAAGGCGCTGCGCGATGGCTGGCCCGATCTCAACCAGCGCGCGGCGCGGCTCCTGGAAACCTCGCGCGCCTTCTTCGACCGGCTGGCCGCCTGCTGAACCACGGGCTGCAAAAGGAAAGGCCCCCGCTCCGGGGGCGGGGAGCGAGGGCCAACCTGGCGTTCGTCACGCAGGCGGGGCGCGATGGTCTGTCTCGAGCAACAGGGGGGAATCTCGAGAAGGTCGCGTCCGCTGAAAGGCGTTCTAGGACAGCTTAGCTGTCGCCCAAATGAACGAACCCATTAATTGCGTGGCCCCTTCGGCCGTGGGTCGTCCCATTTGAACGTCTTGTCGGAAATCGGCACCCCATAGGCCTGATTCGACAGGCGCACGGTCGAGCGTCCGTTCTGCGCATCGACCACCGTCCAGCCCATCAGCTTGAGCCCGCCGGGCCCATTGCCGCGCGCGAAGGCGATGGTGATCGTGCCGAATTCCGGATGTTTCGGATCGCGCGCCTCGACCAGGGTCGTGCCGGGCGCGGCACCGTCGATGACCTTGGCAAAGCGGCTGATATCCTTGCTCGGATCGATCAGCACTGACAGGGGCGAATTGCCGACCGGCCAGCGTGACACCTGCCGCACCGAATAGTCGATCATCGTCAGCGCCTTGCCGTCGCCGACGATCAGCAGCGGCACGCCCTTCTGATAGGCGAAGCGCACCCGGCCCGGCTGGCGCAGGCTGAGCGTGCCAGACAGCGCCTTGCCGTTGCGGTCGGTCTGCACGAAATCGGCGGTCATCGTCGTGATTCCGCGCAGATGCGACGACACCTCCGCGAGCGCACCGGACGGCGCCGCCACAGCGGGGGCGGCTGCGACCAGCGCCACCGGCATGAGGGACAGGGCCGAGAATCGGGAAAGCGAACGCATGATTATCCTTCTCGTCATTTCGCCGCCGCTTATGGAGGAGCCGCGCTGAATTGGGAATGAAGCGGGGCAACGTCCCGAAACGCGATCGGGTTTCCTATATGCGATCCATGACCGCCCGTGCCCTGACCCCGGAAGAACGCCGACTCGTCGGAGAGGTGTTCGGCTCCGCTCTCGATCCCGAACCGGTGCGCATCCACCGCGCGCGCTGGTGGCGCCTGCAGCCGCGCAATGTTCTGATGGCCCCCGACGGCCATCTCTGGTGCCACCCCGAAGGCACGCTCCATCGCGACTGCTATGCGTCCGCAACGATCGCCATGCAGGCGCTGTTCGTCCATGAGATGACGCATGTCTGGCAAGCCCAACGCGGCGGCCGCTGGTATCTGCCGCTGATGCGGCACCCCTTCTGCCGATATGTCTATACATTGAAGCCGGGAAAGCCCTTCGCCCGCTATGGCATCGAACAACAGGCTGAGATCGTCGCCGACGCCTTCCTCCTCTCGCGCGGCGTCGCGCGGCCCGGCAAGCCGCCGCTCGACGCCTATCGGGCGGTGCTGCCACCCGCATTTTTCTCTGGCGCAGCGGCAGGCGGTGGGCGCTAGGCGTTAAAGTCCGGCCTGCCCCTCCACCATCCTCCGGATGGTCCCCCTCCCCGTGCCGGGGAGGACCTTGGATCGCGCAGGACAGATCCTCCCCGGAACGGGGAGGGGGACCGGCGAAGCCGGTGGAGGGGAAGCGGCGATCTCCGCGCGAGCGACGGTGGAGATGCAGAAGCGCCCTCCCCGTACTGCACGGAATATCCAATATCCCGACTCCGCTGGCGTGATTCGGGACTCGGCGCTAAACGCTCCCGATGATTCCCACCGGCCTGCTCGGCGGCAGCTTCAATCCCGCGCATTACAGCCACCGCCATATCAGCCTGTTCGCCTTGCGCGCGCTGCGGCTGCGCGAGATGTGGTGGCTGGTCTCGCCGGGCAACCCGCTGAAGTCCGGCGCGCGCGACATGGCGCCGCTATCGGCACGGCTGTCGTCGGCGGAACGACTGGCCCGGCGGGCGCCGATCCGGCCCACCGCGATCGAGGCACGGCTCGGCACCCGCTACACCGCCGACACGATCCGTGCGCTGGTGCGCCGCTACCCCAGGCGGCGCTTCGTCTGGGTCATGGGCGCGGATAATCTGGAGCAGTTCGACCGCTGGCGCGACTGGCGCGGCATAGCCCGCAGCGTCACCATTGCCGTGATCGCCCGTCCGGGTTATGATGAAACTGCCCGCACCTCCAAGGCGATGGGCTGGCTACGGCGCTTCGTCCGGCCCGCGGCCAAGGCGAAAGACTGGACGAGATGGAGAACGCCGGCCCTCGTGCTGCTGCACTATTATCCTGATCGCGGTTCCGCTACGCGGCTCCGGGCCAAGGACCCAGGCTGGCACCTTTCACATGACAAAAAAGGCTTGCGAGACCGCGTGACCCGCCGGCCGCTTCCCAAGGAGGTACATTGACCGCCCCAGATAGCATCGGGCCCGCCGGAACGGCTGGCGCCAAGGATGCAGACCCTTCGGACCGGCTGCATCAGCTGATCCTGAAGTCCCTCGACGACGATCAGGCGATCGAGACCGTCTCGATCCCGCTCGCCGGCAAATCGTCGATCGCCGATTACATGGTGATCGCCTCCGGTCGCTCGACCCGCCAGGTGGCCTCGATGGCCATGAAGCTGGCCGACAAGGTCAAGAGCGAGACCGGCAAGGCGGTCCGCATCGAAGGCCTGCCGACGGCGGACTGGGTGCTGATCGACGCCGGCGACGTGATCGTCCACCTGTTCCGCCCCGAAGTCCGCAGCTTCTACAATCTCGAGCGGATGTGGAATTTCGGAGACGCGCCCGCGCCCGTCGCGGTCCAGGGCTGATCGCGGCGTAACGCGGCCGGGCGGGGAACGAAGGTGCTGCTGCACATCGTCGCGCGCGGCCGCATCGGTCGCGGCCCCGAGGCCGACCTCGTCGATCGCTACATGAAGCGCGTCGCCTGGCCGACGAAGATCACCGAATTGCCAGATACCGGCGGCCGCGTGCCGCTGCGCGAACCCGGCACCATGCTGGTCCTGCTCGACGAGAAGGGCCAGCAGCTGGGCTCGATGGCCTTTGCCGAGACGCTCGGTCGCTGGCGCGACGATGGCCGGCGCGAGGCGCGCTTCATGATCGGCGCGGCGGACGGCTTCGAGGAGGCCGAGCGCCAGGACGCCGACCTGTTGATCGCCTTCGGCAAGGCGACCTGGCCCCACCTCCTCGCCCGCGCGATGCTGGCCGAGCAACTGTGGCGCGCCACCAGCATATTGGCGGGGCACCCTTATCATCGCGAGGGCAGCCGTGGCGCCTGACCGGGCGCGCGGCATTCGCCTGACCCTCTGTGCTGCGGCCCTGCTGGGGATCGCCACGCCCGGCGCAACCCCGGCTGCGCAGCCGGACCCCGCCATCGTCGAACAACGGCGCGCCATGGGCATCGCGCGGGGCGAGGCGCGAGCGGCCGAACGCCGCGCCGCGCAACTCGAACGCGAGGCCCGTGCCATGCGCCGCGCCGCGGACCGGTCTCGCGCCGAACAAGCCGCCGCCGCGGCCGCCATCCAGGCCGCCGAGGCGCGGATCGCCGCCGCGCAGGCGCGCATCCTGATCATCGACCGGCTCCGCACGCAGCAACGCGCCAGGCTCGCCGAGCGGCAGGGGCCGATCGTGCGGCTCACCGCCGCGCTGCAGACGATGGCGCGCCGACCGGCGGCACTGGCTCTGGTCCAGCCCGGCTCGATCGACGACATGATCCATGTCCGCTCGCTGCTCGGCACCGCGCTGCCCGAGATACGCCGCCGTACCGCCGGCCTGCGCGCCGAGGTCGACCGCGCCGACGCGCTCCGCCGGCAGGCCGATGCGGCCGTGGCCGATCTCCGCCACGAACAGGAGCAGTTGCACATCGAACAGCGCGCGCTGGCGCGGCTCGAAGCCGACCAGCGCCGCCAGTCGCAGGGGCTGGTCGACGACGCGATGAGCCAGCAGGACCGGATGATCGCGATGGGCGAGAAAGCCCGCGACATCGCCGGCCTGATCGAGGAACTGGGCGAACAATCCGATGTCCGGGCTCGCCTCGCCAGCCTCGACGGACCGCGCCTGCGCCCGGCCCTGCCCGGCCGCGCCGGCCTGCCCGCGCCATCGGCGCTCAGCGACATGCTCCAGGCTGTGCCGAAGCCGCCGCGCTATCGGCTGCCGGTGCTGGGCCGGATCGTCAGCGGCATGGGCGAAGTGTCCGAGTCCGGCGTCCGCGCGCGCGGCATCACCCTTGCCACAGCGCGCAACGCCCAGGTCGTGGCGCCAGCGGCGGGGCGGGTCTCCTATGCCGGTCCCTTCCGCAGCTATGGCGGGATCGTGATCATCGACCATGAGGATGGCTGGGCGACGCTGGTCACCGGCCTCGGTCGCCTGCATGTCCGCACAGGTGCCGAGCTGATCGAAGGCAGCCCGCTCGGCACCGTCGGCGGCGCCGCCCCGCGCGTGACCGTCGAGCTGCGACACCGGGGCGTGCCGGTCGACCTGCTGCCTGTCGTCGGCGGGCGGTAAGCCGCCCTTCGGCCGTCGGGACCCGACGCCTTCCCCTCCACCATCCTGCGGATGGTCCCCCTCCCCGTGCCGGGGAGGAACCAACATGCAGCCCCAACCACCCGCCAAGCTCCTCCCCGGAACGGGGAGGGGGACCGGCGCAGCCGGTGGAGGGGAATCCACCCACCCCACATCACCGCACCCGCGACCAGCACCCACCTCCACCAATCTCCGGATAGTCCGCCTCCCCATAGCGGGGAGGACCCGACCACATCTGCAGCCCGACACATTCGTCACCCGCTGTTCAGCTTCACCTATCCACGTTAGTCTGCTCTCGGCACACACTGATCGACAGGCCTGCGACATGACGAAGCTGAACAGACGTGGCCTGCTTGCGGCCCTGCCCGCCCTCTACCTCGCGACGCGCGCTGGCGCGGCCCGGGCCGGCAAGGCCGGGATCGCGGGACAGGCGGATTTTCAGAAAGAACTGGCCCCCTTCTGGGACCAGCTGGCGATGCTCCCCAGCATCCGACAGCCCGCGACGAAGGCGCCCAGCGACGGGGTTTGCTACATGTTCACCAACAAGGACTGCGCGGTGTGCCAGGTGGTGCACCAGCAATTCCCCAAAGGCTTCCGCTCGCTGGAGATGCGCTACATCGTCTATCCCTGGCCGGGCGAACCATATCGCGAGCTCAACTATCTGTACCGCCCGGAAACGACCCTGGCCGAGTACGAGACCTATATGGCGAAGAAGCTGACCGCGACCTCCCCCTCCGATGGCAGCGCGCAGGTCGATCTCGTCATGGCCGTAGCCGCCGACATGGCCGCAGCGCTGGTCGAAGGCGGCAGCTTCGGTACCCCCTTCTTCTTCCACGGCGTGGAGGGCGACACCCCCGGCCAGATGGTCTTCAGCGCGGGGGATATCGTCGCCATGGGACCGTTGCTGGATCGGGCGGCCTAAGGCTGGGAAGCATCGGCGCCTGGCCCCGCTTCATCGGGGTCGCGACCGGACAGGCGGTCCAAAAGGCGCATGACGGGCGTGACGGTCAGTCCGTGCAGAACGATCGAGAACAGCGCCACCATCGCGATGATGGCCCATAGCCGGTCGGCTTGCGCGAACTCCGCATGGTTCAGCGCATAAGCGAGATAATAGAAGGAGCCCACGCCCCGGATTCCGAAAAAGGCGAGGGTCAGCTTTTCGGACCGGGCCGCCGGAAAGCCGACCAGCCCCATCAG
>JAIYAJ010000354.1 GCA_027489105.1 Zymomonas sp.
ACAGCCCCTGATAGCCGCAAGGCAATCAGGTACTGATTCGGGAAAGGGCGGTCGGCAACGGCCGCCCTTTTTCGTTGCGCGGTCATCGCGAGGCGATGCCCTTGACTGAGTCTTGCGCACCGCCATCTTGATCGGCGACGCCCCTGTCGTCGCGATCCGGCCTGTCGAATCGCGACACGATCGCGAAAGGCCCGATCCATGACCAACTTCCCCGAAGATTACACCCCGCCCGCCATCTGGACCTGGAACAAGGACAATGGCGGCGCCTTTGCCAATATCAACCGCCCCATCGCCGGTGCGACGCACGACAAGGAGCTTCCGGTCGGCAAGCATCCGCTGCAGCTCTATTCGATGGCGACGCCCAATGGCGTGAAGGTTACCGTGATGCTCGAGGAATTGCTCGCTGCCGGGCATTCGGGCGCGGAATATGACGCCTGGCTGATCCCGATCCAGGAAGGCGCGCAGTTCGGCAGCGACTTCGTGTCGATCAACCCCAATTCGAAGATCCCGGCGATGGTCGACCGCTCGGTCGATCCCAAGGTCCGCCTGTTCGAGAGCGGGTCGATCCTCTTCTACCTCGCCGAGAAATTCGGTGCCTTCCTGCCGACCGATCTCCACCGTCGCGCCGAGACGATGAACTGGCTGATGTGGCAGATGGGATCGGCGCCCTATGTCGGCGGCGGCCTGGGCCATTTCTACGCCTATGCGCCGATCAAGATCGAATATGCGATCGACCGCTTCGCGATGGAGACCAAGCGCCAGCTCCACGTGCTCGATACCCATCTTGGCGCGAACCGTTTCATGGCGGGCGACGACTATACGATCGCCGATATCGCGATTTTCCCCTGGTATGGCGGGATCATGCGCGACGCCTATGGCGCGCAGGAATTCCTGTCGGTCCAGGACTATCCCCATCTCGACCGCTGGGTGTCGGAAGTCGCGGAACGCCCTGCCGTCCAGCGCGGACGCATCGTCAACCGCGCGGTCGGGAGCCCCGACATGCAGCTGCGCGAGCGGCACGATGCGAGCGACTTCGACACCAACCGCCAGGACATGGTCGAGGCGCGCGGCGGCACGCGCATCTGACGACCCAGCCGCTGATGGCCGGCGCGAACCGCCCGGCCGTCAGCAGCAGCGCCCGCCCCCGCCGCGATAGCGTGCGTCCTGCCGGTTTCGGAAAAAGGCGGTGCGGTCCATCGGCTGCTGGTCGGGATGATGCTCGGCCATGTGGCGCAGATAGGCGCCATAGTCGGGCATCCCCACCATCATGCGCGCGGTGCGCGCGATCATGCCGAAAAGTTCGCCCATCAGGCGACTTCCTCCCCGCCGATCTCGTGGACGCTCGGTCGATCCAGACGACGCGCGGCGAGGCAGCTGCGTAGCGCAAAGACCGCGATCGCCAGCACCACGACGAGGAACAGCGCGCAGAGGCCGGCGTCGATGCGATCGTTGAAGATGATACGCGCCATCTGTTCGGCCGACTTGGCCGGGGCAAGCAGCTCACCCCGCTCTGCCGCGTCCGAAAAGAGGGACGCGTGGGCGAGGAAACCGACCTTCGGATCGGTCGAGAAGATCTTCAGCCAGCCGGCCGTGGTCGTGCAGATCAGCAACCAGCCGGTCGGCACCAGCGTGACCCAGGCATAGCGATCCTGCTTCATCCGGAAGAGCACCACCGTCGCCAGCATCAGCGCGATGGCGGCGAGCATCTGGTTCGAGATACCGAAAACCGGCCACAGCGTGTTCACCCCGCCCAGCGGATCGGTGACACCCTGGTGGAGGAAGAAGCCCCAGGCGCCGACGCACAAAGCCGTGGCGATCAGGCCGGGGACCACCGCGCCGCTGTCGCGGAAGGATGGCACCACCGTACCGATCAGATCCTGCAGCATGAAGCGCCCCGCACGCGTGCCGGCATCCACCGCCGTCAGGATGAACAGCGCCTCGAACAGGATCGCGAAATGATACCAGAAGGCCTTCATGGCGCTGCCGCCGATCACGTGGCTGAAGATTTCCGCCATGGCGACAGCCAGCGTCGGCGCACCGCCGGTCCGCGAGATGATGGTCGCCTCGCCGACATCCTTCGCCGCCTGGGTCAGCACGTCCGGCGCGATCGGGAAGCCCATGGCGGTGACGGCGGCGGCGGCGCTGGCGGGGTCGCTGCCGAGCACCGCGGCCGGGCTGTTCATCGCGAAATAGATGCCGGGATCGAGGATCGACGCGCCGACCAGCGCCATGATCGCGACGAAGGCCTCCATCAGCATCGCGCCATAGCCGATGATCGGCGCATGATCCTCGCTCGCGATCAGCTTGGGGGTCGTCCCGCTGGAGATCAGCGCGTGGAAGCCCGACACGGCCCCGCAGGCGATGGTGATGAACAGGAAGGGGAAGAGCCCGCCCGACCAGACCGGCCCGCCCCCGCCGATGAACTGCGTGAGCGGCGGCATGCGCAGTGGCGGGGCCATGATGACGATCCCGATCGCGAGCGCGGCGATCGCGCCGATCTTCAGGAAGGTCGACAGATAGTCGCGCGGCGCCAGCAGCAGCCAGACGGGCAGTATCGCTGCGACTCCGCCATAGCCGATCAATATCCAGCAGAGCTGGAGCGGGGTGAAGGTGAAGGCGGGTCCCCAGACCGGCGACTGCGCGACAGCTTGGCCGAAGATGATCGCGGCGATCAGGCCGACGAGCCCGAACAGCGACACCTCGCCGATGCGGCCGGGGCGAATCCAGCGTGTATAGGCGCCCATCATCAGCGCGAGCGGGACGGTCGCTGCGACCGTGAAACTGCCCCATGGGCTTTCGGCGAGCGCCTTGACGACGATCAGCGACAGGACGGCGAGGATGATGACCATGATCATGAAGGCGCCGATCAGCGCGATCGTGCCGGCCGCCATGCCCATCTCCATGCGCACCAGCTCCCCCAGCGAGCGGCCGTCGCGGCGCATCGAGATGAACAGGATCATGAAGTCCTGGACCGCGCCCGCCAGCACGACGCCTGCCAGGATCCAGAGCGTGCCCGGCAGATAGCCCATCTGCGCCGCCAGCACCGGCCCGACCAGAGGCCCCGCCCCGGCAATCGCCGCGAAATGGTGGCCGAACAGCACGCTGCGCTCGGTCGGCACATAATCGAGTCCGTCGCCACGCCGGACAGCCGGCGTGGGTCGCGCGCCGTCGAGCCGCATCACGGTGCGCGCGATGAAAAGCGCATAATAGCGATAGCCGATCAGGAAGACGCTGACGGCCGCCGTCACGATCCACAGAGCGTTGATCATCTCGCCCCGGCTGGTTGCGACGACCGCCAGCGCGAAGGCGCCGATCGCCGCCAGCAGGGCCCAGGGACCATGTTTCCGGATCACGCCATTCTCCTCCTGTGGCCAACCCGACCGCAGCGTCTCAGACCCCAGCCTGTAGATGGCCGCCGGTCAAGGGCAAGAGCCCGTCCGCTATCGCCGCAATCACGACATGCTGTGCAGCATCAGAGCCGACATATTCGGCAACCGTGCAGACAAGGGCGGGCGAAATCGTCACGCTGAAGCGCCATGTCTCAGCCCGCTCCACGCAACCTTCTCAACCTAAAATTATTCTTTTTCAAAAGAATAGGTAACAACGACAACCCGCGCTCTCCGGGCCCGTAAAAAAATCATTCATGCATGTTTTTTGCTCTTTTCAAAAATGACCATCTATGTTCCTTTATAGGGGCGATCGGATGGATCGCGAGGAGGGGCAGCCGATTCGCTCGCGAGCAGCGAACGGTCCCGAAGGGACGGAGAGAGAGCCATGAAAGGACTGCTCCGGGGTGCGACGCGCGCCCTGGGAACGGCGACTATCGCCTTCTTGACATCGACGAGCACCGTGGCGCTGGCGCAGACCGCGCCTGAGCCGGAACGGCAGGGCCAGACGGCCGGCCTGGAAGAAATCGTCGTCACGGCCCGCCGCGTGCGGGAATCGCTTCAGGACACCCCGGTCGCGGTCACCGCCTTCTCCTCCATGGCGATCGAGCGGAAATTCGCGACCGACATCCGCGCTCTCGCGGGTGACGTGCCGAACGTCGTCATCACCAACGTCCCCGGCTTCAACGCCGCCTCGATCGGCATTCGCGGCCAGTCGACCGGCGACATCATCCTGACCTTCGAGCCGGCGGTCGGCGTGGTCGTCGACGATTTCGTGCTCGCCCACGTCCAGACCCAGCTGTTCGACCTGTTCGACATCGACCGGATCGAGGTGCTGCGCGGCCCGCAAGGCACATTGTTCGGCAAGAACACCGTCGGCGGCGTCGTCAACGTCATCACCAAGCGCCCGGAAAAGACCTTCGGTGCCGAAATGCGGCTCGGTTATTCGAGCTTCAACACCAAGGACGTGAAGGCCGCGATCAATCTGCCGCTGGCCGACAATCTGTTTTTCCGCGTGGCCGGTTCCTTCCAGGAAAGCGACGGCTTCTACCGGCTGACCAAGACGAACAATGTCGACTTCATCCCGATGGACGTGCCCGCACGCGGCCAGCGCTGGGGCGGAACCCGCTATTTCAGCGGCCGCGCCAAGCTGCTGTGGGAGCCGGGTCCCGATACCAACGTTCTGTTCACCTACGAAATGCTGCGCGACCGTGGCGACTCCCCGCCCAGCGTCAACGAATCCCCCGCCGGCTTCCTGTTCGACGTGCTCGGCTTCCCCGGCATCCAGACCACCGGCGCGAGCCCGTTCGACACCGGCACGACGCTGTGCCGCGGCAACGCCAACGCACCGACCTGCCCCGGCACGCTGAACGGCCACCGCATCAACGTCGACGGCGGCTATGTGCGGGTCGAGCACAATATGCAGGATATCGGCTCGCTTACCGTCGTCGGCGGCTATCGCAAGGTGAAGTCGATCCTGCCGTCGGACTATACCGGCGAAAGCGCCTATCTGTTCGTATCGACCCGCAACGACACGCGCGACCAGTACAGCCTCGAAGCACGCTTCTCGTCTGACTTCTCCGACAAGCTGAAGTTCACCGTCGGATCGATGTACTGGGGCCAGAAGCTCGACGCCAACGCGACCTCCTTCCTCGGCTTCCTCCGCTTCCTCGGCGATCCGACTGCGCTGACCGACCCCAATCTCTCGACTGCCGACTACAAGGTCGACAGCTATGCGGCGTTCGGCGAGGCAGAATACAAGGTCAGCGATCCCTTCTCGGTCTTCCTGGGCGGGCGCTACACCAAGGAAAAGAAGACCTTCTCGGTCCGTCCGCAGGTGCGCCGCTCGCGGGTCCAGGCAGGCTTCTGGCCGGAATATTCGGACGAGGCCAGCTTTTCGAAGCCCACCTTCCGCGCCGGCTATCGCTGGGAAATCACCGATGGGGTGAACAATTACTTCACCTACAGCCAGGGGTACAAGTCGGGCGGCTATAATGAGCAGGCGATGTCGGCGACATCCGCCCTGCCCTTCCGCGAGGAAACAGCCGACAGCTTCGAGTTCGGCCTGAAAACCGAAACCGCCGATCGTCGCCTGCGCTTCAACCTCGCCGCCTTCTACGTGAAGTATGACGACCTGCAGCGCGACGCGGTGGTGCCCTTCATCGATCCGATCACCGGCCTGCCCGGACAGGAGACGCGCACCACCAACGCCGGCAAGGCCGAGGTCTACGGCCTCGAACTCGAAGCCAGCGCGGTGCCGGTCGACGGCCTGACCCTGGGTGCCTCGCTCGGCTATCAGAAGGCGAAATATCTGGAGTTCTTCACCGACGTCGACGGCAACGGGACGAACGACGATGCCTCCAACCTGAAGCTGCGCAACGTCCCCAAATGGACCGCCAACGCCTCGGCCAACTATGCCTTCCCGCCGACCGACTGGGGGCAGGTCAGCCTGAACGCCGACGTCAACTATCAGGCACAATATGAATCGGTCACGCTGAACGCGCCCTTCACCCAGGGTGAGGCGCGCACTTTGGTGGGCGCCAGCATCCAGTGGGCCGATCCCACGGAACGCTATCGGGTGTCGGTCTTCACCCGCAACCTTCTGGACGAAACCTATCGGGTTTCGGCCAACTCGGTGGCCGGCCTCTTCAACTTCACCAACTATGCTCCGCCCCGTTCGTTCGGGATCGAGCTTGGCGTGAAGCTCTGACGCCGCCTGGTGGTCCGGCTCGTACCTCCGAAGCCGTCTTCCCAAACCTCGCGGCCCAGGTGGCGGCGAGCCGGACCATCATTCCTGCACGGTGCGTCGCCGCAGTTTGTGGCGATTGCCCGTGCCCTTTGGCACCAGATCGAAGGCGAAGCTGATCCGCGGCTCGTCTCCGCCGAACGGCAGCGTGCAGTGCCACAGATAGGAGGGGAACAGGATCATCCGTCCTGCGCGCGGCTCGCGCAGGTGGAGCGTCCCGCCACCGCCCAGCGCCTCCGGCAGCGCACCGATCGCGAACCAGCCTTCGGTGCCGCCCGCTGGCGGCCGGAACGCCGGATAATAGACGCCCGACAGCCAGTTGGGCGCGTGGATATGCGAACCGACCTCCCCGCCCGGTGCCAGGATCGTGCCCCACAAGGTCAACGACCAGTCGTCGGGCCGCGCTTGCAGCCAGGGGTGATCGTCGCCCCGCTGCACATCGTGCCAGTCGCCGAGCGCCTTGCGCGCCAGCCGCGCGAGCGCCGCGATCGCAGGGCTCTCGTCATGGGCCAGTTCGTCGCTCTGCCGACCCGCGCGGGTTACCAGGCCTTCGGGCTCGAAGGTGAGCGACGGATGCACCTCGAGTTCGGCAAGCAGCGCCGCATCGAAGGCCGCCATGGTCTCGAAGCCGTCGGCCTGCTCGACATCGATCACGGTCACAAAACGGTCGAGCGCCATGAGCTCGGCCAGATCTTCGCCTTCCCCCAGCCTCTCCAGCGCAGCACAGCGCAGCGCCAGCGGCGTGGTGATACTCGGCGACGCAGCCATCAGCGCATCGCATACGGACAGCGCCTCGCGGCTTTCGCCCGCGCGCAGCAGCGCCATCGCCAGATTAATCCCCAATGCATGGTTCGGCCCGCGTTCGAGCGCCTGCCGATACAGAGCGATGGCCCCAGCCAGATCGCCTCGGGCGTCGAGCATCGCCGCCAGTTGGTTGGAGGCCCGCGGGTGCCCCGGCATCGCCGCCAGCAA
>JAIYAJ010000215.1 GCA_027489105.1 Zymomonas sp.
CACTGTTTCGGCCAAGGCGGCGGGTCCGCATCGGCCGTCGGCGGGTGATTAGCTCAGTTGGTAGAGCAGCTGACTCTTAATCAGCGGGTCGTAGGTTCGAGCCCTACATCACCCACCAATCTTTTCAATAACTTAAGGTGGCTCCGGGCCGCCCTTGCTTCCCAGGAATTAGAATTGGGAAGCGGATGGGAAGCGGACACGCTACGCGGCGTCGCTCTCGATGCTTTTTCCGTCTGATCCCAGCATGCCGTAGAGCCGCTGGTGAACCTTCGCCGAAGCATCTGCCACCTGCCCGGCCGAATAGGCGATGAAGTTCCGGTCAGCGGGATCCTTGATCCGGTCGACTGCGGCCTGAAGCAGCTGCGCGGCGTTGTGCGCATCGCAGACATCGGGCTCCAGCGCGAGCAGCGGGCCGTTGGTGTTCGCGGCCTCGGCGGCGCGCCGGTGCGAGTTCAAGAGATCCATGGCGACCTTGATGTGTTCGACAACATGCCGAGCCAGCGTGCTCAGCGCATTGCGCTCCTCGGGGCCGTGTAGGTCGGCAGTCGCCATGTAGAGCGCGTCTGCGAGGCCCTTTGCCTCCGAGAGCGTGTCCTGGGCTCCGATCATCTGATCCATCTGTAGTGTCCTCTGTGCATCAACGCGGCGGGCGGGTTGCCCGGCCTATATCGGCGTGATACAAAATGGATCATAGTCGATGATACAAAATGGGTCAAGACATGGCGGTTCTTCCTTCGCAGATCCGGGCCGCTCGCGGGTTGCTGGATTGGTCGCAGACTAAGCTCGCCGAGGCGGCGGGGCTGTCTCTACCGACCGTGAAGCGCTTCGAGACGGGCAAGGGCGCCAGGGTGTCTGACAAGGCCGTAGGCCGGATGGTGGTCGCGCTCGAGGGCGCCGGCGTCGCATTCGTGGATCCGAATGGTTTGGGCGCCGGGGTACGGTTGCGCGCGAAGGGCTAGTGATCTGATGGCGCAGACCACTGACCGAGGCCGTCCATCAGTTAGAATGCACACGGAACAAGCGACAAGTGCACGCTTGGCAGCGAACCGATCTGGCGCGCCTGCAGGTGCTGCAGGCGCGCTTTTGTTGAGCGCTGTCAGGCAGCCTTCGGTTTCGGCAGAAGCTTGGGCAGATACTCTAGAGCGGCTCGATCGCGTGCTCCGAAGTATTCGACTGCTTTGCGCGGCAACCACACCTCGCGAAAGTGCTTGCGCCATTTCGCCAGCAGTTCTTCGGGGTAAGCCTTGGCTGCCACGCGCCGCCCATCTTCGAAGATGTGCGTATAGGTTGGCAGGGCGTCCGTATCGACCCCCTCCGACCGAAGCCACGCGCAGAACATCTTGCCGTGGGAGATGTCCGGCATCAGCTTTTCAGGGATGGTGTAGCCCTGAACTTCCAGCGGAGCGATTAATGCCTGCGTCAGCTCCGTGAGGATCGAAAAGTGACCCACGGGCACATTCGGCTGGTTGGCCATATAACGTCGCAGATGGTAGGGCAATTCCGGCTTGGAGCGAGGCGACTTACCCTGCATCCAGTCGAAAACCCATTTACTGACCTGGACTGCGAACTCCGGCGAAAGCCACTGTCCAAGATGGATCGCAACCTGAGGGTGAACCCACGTGCCTTGATGCTCTGGCGAACCACCTGCAACTGATTGAATTAGTTCCGTTATGGGAATTCCCATATCGGTTGCAAGTACCCTCGCGAACTCGCCAGTCGTCTTCAGCCGATGATAGTCGGCCCACTGCTTTCCAGCGGCGCGGCACATGGCAGTCGCGTTGATGTATCCGTCCTTTGGGCGCTGATAGATGATCGCGCCTTCGGCGCGATGGGGGATGAGGTCGAGGTGTTGCTGCATGACAGCTCTTTCTGAGGCGCACAGCCTCGCTGGTCGCATAAAGATTTCCTTATGCGCTGCCTCAGAAGGGGTTGATCTCTGCGGATCGTTGTGTGAGTGTCCGCGTGTACCAGAGACCTCGCCCCTTCATCGGCGAGCATTGGGCCGTCCACCGCGGACGGCCCTTTTTTCAGAATGGCACAGATTCCGCAGGATCGCGAGTCGTTTACTCTTGGTTAACCCCAAGCCACTGTATGGTGTGGGCTGTTTACCACGAGATTTGCCGCTACCGCCGCGTCCGGCGCCGCCTGCGAACTAGGCGCTACCTCCTGACCGGTCGCACCACCAACTCGAGCTCGAGCGCTCCCAACATCAGCGGCAGCGAAAGACGCCCCAGGCCGCGGGCATTGCTGGCGGCCGGGTTCGTCACGATCGCCTCAAGCTTGGCCGTGTAGCCGTCCGGCAAGCCGCTGCGCGCGTCGAGCTCGATCTGCGACCAACCCAGTTGACGGCGCCGATCCCGCATCACGGCGGCAAGCTCCTCGAGCCCCTGAATGGAGCGCGCCTCATCAATCTGATCGCCGCTGTCGCTAGCAGGCGGCATCAGCGCGGCCTCGCGTAATCCTGCATACCCGGCGCCTGCAGCAGTCCGCGGTCAGCGTCGTCCTGCACAATCTCGCCGTGCCGCTTCATGGCCCTTGATCGGATTGAGACCATCTCCGCAGCGGGGTCGGGCTGGAAACGAAGCGGCTGGTTGCGCTTGTCCGTCAGGATCTCGAACACGCCATCGGAACGCTGAATCGTGACGAGGTATGTCGGTCGGTCGCCCCGCTGAATCTGAGCCTCTGTCTTGACATCGGCGATGATCACGCGTGGCGCCGTCGCCATCGCCTGACGGCGCGCAAGGTCGGCCCGATCGGCTTCAGGCGCCGCCGCGCGTGCATCCGACTGACGGTTGCGCCGCGCCAACTTGCCCGGCCCGGTGCCCATCAATCCCAATGGGATGTTCAAGGCGACGCTGATGTCGGCGTCCAGTTGCTTGCGCAGATACTCGTAGCTGCCCTCGATTGTCGGATAGTAGTGCTCGGGTGGCAGACGCATCAGTTCGCCGCCGTTGATCACCGATGGCGCCCAGGCCTTTTTCAGCCGCTCGATAGCCATCTTGTGGGCCTTCGCGTCGTCTCCCGTCACCTGATAGGCGCGAACGTACTCCTCGCGATACTCGGCCTTGAGCACGTTGCCCTGCAGGACTTCATTGACTTGGCCGCGTGGGGCGGCCGGCGCGTCAAAAGGCATCGTTGTTTCGTCGAACCGTGCGGCTAGGCTTCGTGGCGAGTGATTGGCACGGTCGAACCGTTGCTCAGCTTCTTTCTGTAGCTGCGCCTTGGCTTTCTCTACGGCCGGGTCGTCGGGCCGATTCATCTGCTGCGCGATGGCATCCGGCGAGCGGAACGACAGTTGCGAAGTCCACTCCGCCAGCCGGTCCTCGACATCGCGCCCGAAAATTTTGTCGAACTCGGCCGGGGCCTTGCGGCGCACCGCGTCGAGAACCGAGAAGCCCAGGCGCATCTTGTCGGCCTCGCCCGATCGCGTGAGGCCGGCTACAACATCGCGGATACCCGGATCACTCATGGCCCCGACCATCTCTGCTTGCGGCAGCGAAACGATGGCGGTGGCAAGCATGGCTGATGCCGCGTTGCCCTGCCGGATGATGCCGGCAATCTGGTCCCGGTCCTGAGCCGAAAAGATCAGGCTGGGCGCCTCGGGGTTGAGGGACCTCACGGCGGCTAGCGTAGCCTGGCGCTCGGCCACAGACTGCGCCAGCGTTTCACGCGATGTCACGTCGACGGGCCGCGGCACGGGCAGGCCAAGCCCTGGCTCGGCCGCGCCATACATCGTCGGCTCCTCGGTCATCACCTTTCGCAGGTTCTCGTTGTGCTTCTGCCAGCCGGCGATGATCTCGCGCTCGATGGCGCTGGCGTTGCCGGCGCGCGCCGTCTCCTGGGAGGCTGCCAGCAAGGCCTCGCGCTGCGCCAGCGGCAGGCCGCTGGCCGATGCCTTCCCCTTCTCGACGGCGATGCGCGTCGCGATCTCCTTGCGCAGCTCCGGATCCGATACCTTCGGCATGAACAGCTGAAGGTCTTCGATCTCCTGCATCGAAGGCTGCAGCCCCTCGTCGATCGACCGCTTGACGCCGGCCCAGGTTTCGCGGGCCCGGGCGTTCAA
>JAIYAJ010000271.1 GCA_027489105.1 Zymomonas sp.
TCATTGTAGACATCCGCCGTGTCGATGAAATTGACGCCGGCATCGCGGGCGCTGGCGATGATGCGCGCCGATGCCGCCTCATCCGTCGCGCCGCCGAACATCATGGTGCCGAGCGTGATCGGCGAGACCTGAAGGCCGGAGCGGCCGAGCTTGCGGGTTTGCATGGGGCGATTCCTGCGGTTAGCTGGGAGCGGCACGTTAAGGCAGGTCCGCGCGCCATTCCAAGGCGATGGACGCCGCCCCGGCATGTGGCGGGCGCTGGCGATCGGCCGTGGCGAGGACAGCATCGTGGCGCCGCTGTCCACAACACGAGCACCTCGTCGATCGGACGGACAGATGCTCCTCACACGAAGACGAAGTCGCTCGCCGTCAACTGGTTGATCTGAAGCCCTACGAACCAGACCTGGGTGCCGGCATCGACCACCAGCACCGTGCCGTTGATGGTGGGCGAAAAGGTGAGGCTCGCCTGAACCTGCGCGAAGTTTGAAAGGGACGTCCCGAATGGACGCACCGCGTCGTTGGCGCCGCCCGCCTCGAAGTCATTCATCACCTTGATGCCCGAGTTCGCCGCGATGACGAATGTGTCGTTGCCGCCGCCTGTCGCGCCATCGCCGCCATAGAAGTAATCAAAGCCGGTCGGCCCGCCGATCAGCGTGTCGTCACCGTCCCCACCAACCAGTACGTTGAAGGAATTGGACGTCGCGTCCGTGGCGCGCAGCGTGTCGGCGCCGCCCTCGCCGTAGAGCCAGTCCTGGCCGATGCCGCTATCCAGCACATCATCATTGTCGCCGCCAACAATGATATCGTCGCCGTCGCCGCCGGTCAGCGTATCGTTGCCGACGAAGCCCCACAGGTTGTCCGCGCCGCCCGAGCCTTCGAAGCGGTTCGCGGCGTCGTCACCCGTGATGAAGTCATTGCCTGCTCCGCCAACGGCATGCTCGACCAGGAAAAGCGTATTGAACGTCGCCCCAGGCAATCCTGTGTTCCTGACGGCGATGCTGCCGAGCAGATTGATAGCAACTGCCTGCGTGTCGGCAACGAAAGAGATGGTGTCGACGCCACTACCGCCGTTGAAGGTGTCGTTGCCGCCTCCACCAATGAAGAGGTCATTGCCGAGCCCCCCAGAGATTGAATCGCGGCCGGTCGTACCGGTGATGGTGTCGGAAGCGTTGGCGTTGCCTGCATTGAGGACTGTGATGCTCGCCGCGCTGAACGCGCTGTTGAATGTCCACCCGGACGCCGAAAACGCACCGCTGATGTTATTGACGGTAAAGGTCTTGGCTGTGGTCGAAGACGAAAGGACCAAGAGCGTTGGGCTTGAGATCTGGCTGGCGTCCAAGGTAATGGAGGCAAGCCCAGCGGTGTTGAATATGTACTGCTCGATCCCGCTCAAACCGGTTGTGGCGAAGCTGAATGCCGCATCGGCCCGGATTTCGATGGTGTCGAGTCCACCGCTACCCTGGACGCTGCCATCTCCCGTCTCCGATGCCGCGTTGTAGACAAAAGTGTCGTCGGCGTTGCTGCCGCGCAGAAAGTCGACGCCAGCGCCGCCCGTGATCTTCGAGCCGAAATTGGCTGCGGTGATCGTGTCGCTGCCGGACGTCCCGATGATGGAAAGAATGTCCCGGTTGACGCTGAAATTAACCGTAGTGAAGTTGGCGGCAGAAAAGCCGAGCGTGTCCACACGGATTTCGATGATATTCGGCGAGGAGCGGTCCGAGCCATCGAACTGAAGTGACGTCGAGAGACCCGTGCCAAACTGGCTCGAATTGAAGATTGCGGTCGAGGTTCCGTTGAACGCATCAAAGTCGACCGCTTCGATACTCGTCAGCGCAACGGAGCGGAAATCGAACACGCCGGACCCATCGATCACGAGTCTGTCCGTGCTTGCGGCCTGTCCTGTCACGACCTCGCCGGCCACGATGTCGGAAGCGGCGCCATAGGCATAATGAACGGTCTGCGCCGCAAAGTTGGCGCCGGTGAGTGTATCAGCGCCGGAGCCGCCCCGCAGCCTGTGGATTACGGGAACAGAGTTGCCGGTGACGGAGATGGTGTCGTTCTGCGTCGAGCCGGTCAACGTCATGCCGAACAAGCCGGTGCCATTGATGTTGATCGTGTCGGTGCCGTTGGTCCAATCGGTGAAGGCGATGTCGCTGAGGTCGACCACGCTGTCGACGGAGATCGTTACCGATTGATTGCCCGTACCGGCCTCGATCTGCGTCAAGCCATTGGCTTGGGCCGCGTTGAGGATCGCCTGACTGCCCGAGGCCAAAACGCTAAGCCGCTCGATGCCAGACAACTGCAGGCCGGTGAAATTGATGATCTGGTTGCTGCCGTTGATGAGGACGCTGTCGTTCCCGGCGCCGCCATCGACGATCTCGTTGACAGCGGTTTCGCTCGCCAAGGTGAAAAGGAAGCGGTCATCCCCATCGCCGCCGCGCAACGTGTCGACGCCGCTGCTGTTGCGGAAGAGGTCCGAGACCGACGAGCCGGTGATGCTGTCATCGTCGGCCGAGCCAACGAAGGTGACCCCGTTGGACGAAAGCCAGTTGCTGAAGCTCCAGGCGGCCGCCGAAAACGAGCCCGCGCCCGGCATGTTGACGATGATGTTGCTCTGCGCCAGCGCTCCGGTGATGAGCACATTGTTCGAAATGCTGCCATTGCCGAACTGGGTCGACAGGAAGAGGGCGTTGCTGGCGACCGTGTTGGTGAAGGTTATGTTCGTGATGTTCTGGCCGTTGACCAAGGCGCTGTCCGGTGCGATCCGGTAATCTTTTCCCGAAGCAATCGTCAGCGTCGGCATGGTCTGGTCTCCCGGATCGCCCAATTACCCGCATGATCGCGGCGGCTGTCAGCTCATCGAAGCCGATGCGCATGCCCGGCAGCTCCTTCGATGCTCTGTTGTTTTGCGACATCTTGGACGCCGGCGCCATTGGGAAATCGCGACCCGGACCTGATGCGGATGAATCCAGACCTTCACCATCGCGGCGCGGGAGCCAGCTTTTGGGAGCCTTCCCACTTAACTCATGCGAAGAGGAAATCCGCGGCTATGAGCTGGTTGGGCTGCCTGCCGAGGAACCACACCTGCGTGCCGCCATCGACCACCAGCACCGTGCCGTTGATGGTGGCGGAGAAGCTGAGATTGGCCTGCACCTCTGAGAAGGTGGTGAGCGGCGTGGCGAGGA
>JAIYAJ010000598.1 GCA_027489105.1 Zymomonas sp.
ATTGAGCGTAAGCGATATGCGCAGCCGCGACGTGCCCCGTGCGACGGTCGGCGGCCTGATACCGCGAACGTCGAAACCCCGCTGTTGGAGCGCGCCGGCGATCGCCATGGTGCGGGCGTCTTCGCCGATGATGTAAGGAATGATCTGCGAGTTCCGGACGGGCAGCCGCGTACGTGCGAACGCGATCAGATCGTGCAGCCTCTGCCGCCGCTCGGGCTGCTTAAGAAGCAGGTTCAGGCTTGCGCGCACAGCTGCGGCGGCGAGCGGGGAGGGGGCGGTCGAAAAGATGAAGCCGCGCGCCTTGTTGACCAATATGTCGGTGAGGACGCGCGGGGCGCAGACCAGCGCGCCTTCGCAGCCGAGCGCCTTGCCGCAGGTGCGCAGCGTGATGACATTGTCCCGACCGTCGAGCCCGTCGGCAAGCCCGCGTCCGTCGCGACCGAAGACGCCCGTGCCATGGGCTTCGTCGATGACCAGAAAGGCATCTTCGCGATCGGCGAGCGCGGCAAGGTCGGCCAGCGGAGCGACGTCTCCGTCCATGCTGTAGACGCTCTCCACCGCGATCCAGACGCGGCCGACATTGCCTGCCGCGCGCCATTGGGTGATGCGATCGGCGAAGGCGTCGACATCATTATGGTCGGCCTCCGCCGTCGCGGCCCGGCCGAGGCGCATGGCCTCATGCGCGCTGGCGTGGATCAGCGCGTCGTGGACGATCAGGTCGCGCCCTGCCGGCAAGGTCGAGAAGATCGCGCTGTTGGCGGCGAAGCCCGACGAGAAGAACAGGCTGGCCTCGCTGCCGAAGAAGCGTGCGGCGTCTTCCTCCAGCGCCTCATGTTCGGGGTCGTTGCCACGTAGCAGGCGCGACCCGCCCGCGCCGATCGCGACTCCCCGTTCCAGCGCTGCGGCCACCGCATCGCGCAGTTCGGGCGCGTGGGAGAGGCCCAGATAGTCGTTGGAAGCGAAATCGAGGCCGCCGCGCGGGATCAGGCGGCGGGTGCGCGACCGTCGCGCCAAGAGGGACAGTGCCTCCCGATGGGAATCGAGAATGGACATGGACTGCGCCCCTAGAGCCTGAACGGGCGAGGGGGAAGCGCTTTACGTGCCACCGGTCGAAGGGGAAGGAGCACGAAAATCATGCAGGGCACTGGTCGAGCGCCTGTCTTTCACTATATCAGCGCACGGAACGAGGGCGGATATCGCCCGCAAGACAACCGGAAGAAAGCATGAGCGCAGAAGAGATCGACGCGAACGAGGTGGAAAATCCGGCGGTGACCGAGCAGGCGGAGGCTCCGGCCGAAAACCCGCTCGCCAAGCTGCAGGACGAGCTGGAGAAGCTTCGCAACGACGTGCTGTACGCGCAGGCCGAGACCCAGAATGTGCGCCGCCGCCTTGAAAAGGAAAAGATCGACGCGTCCGCTTATGCGGCGACGGGTTTCGCGCGGGACATGCTGTCGGTGGCCGACAATCTGGCCCGTGCGCTCGCAGCCATTCCCGCCGACTTGCGTGAGGACGAGCGCGTCAAGTCGCTGCTGACCGGCATCGACATGACCGCCAAGGAGCTGGACAATGTGTTCCAGCGCAACGGTATCACCAAGATCGAGGCGGTCGGCGAGAAGCTCGATCCCAACCGTCACCAGGCGATGCTGGAAATCCCCTCCGTCGATGCCGAGCCGGGCACCGTCGTCCAGGAAATGCAGGGCGGCTACATGATCAAGGATCGGCTGCTGCGGCCGGCTCTGGTCGCGGTTGCCAAGGCACCCGACGCCTGACGCTTTCGTCCACCGCGCCGCATGAGGCGTGGTGGACGCCTCAATCCGGCTGGCGGCTCATGATGTCGAACTGTCGACGTCTGATCCGGGCCTTTGCCTTGCGCGTGCCCAGCTTTCCCACGATCTTGCTTTTCAACCACAGACCGGTTCCCAGCAGCCGGCGGCGATGGTTCGTGACGGCGAGCCGGTTGCTAAGGTTCAGCAGGGTGCGACGGATGATCGACGGCGGTCTGACCGTACCGCTCAGGAAATAGCTGTTCTGCAGCAGCCATCGCGCCGCACGATGCTCGGCGGCGGAAACTTCCTTCGTATCCGCCTTTCGCCACAGACCTTGCGCCTCCTGCAACAGGACCGGTGCCTGTTGAAACATGGCCGGGACCATCGGCAAGCCCAGAAAAGCGCAGAGCCGCTGCAGCTCATAATCGGGCTCGTTGACCAGCATCTCGAAGCGAAGGGCAAACTGCCGGTCTGCGGGCAGCTTGTGCGACATCCGGTCCCACAGCGCTTCGGACGCGGCCCAGTCGGCGATGCCGTGCCACAGATCGCCGGCGCGGTGGGCACGCACATTGCCTACGGCTACGTCGCGACCGTCGCGGACAAGGTGGATGAACCGCGCGTCCGGCCATAGCCACAGGATGCGATCGAAATCCTGCTCCAGCGTGAAACCATGTACCGACGCGTCGGGGCGCGCTGCGGCGATCTGCTCGTACAGGCTGCGCGCGATGCCGGCGAAATTCTCCCCCGTCGGGATGGCGAGGCCGAGCCGCTTGAACCGGACATCATATTCGACCGAGCGCAGGAAGGCGTCGCGCTTCATGAAGCGCCCGTCGGGGGTGATCGCGTCGACGAGCACGTCCAGCTCGGGCGCAATGTTGATCGCCGGATGCGCGGACAGGACGTGGCGCAGCGCCCGGGTCCCCGAGAAAGCCGGCGCGACGAGCAGGGTCGGCGGGGGAAGCGGCGCGGAGGCCATCAGTGCTGCATGCCGTCCATGTCATGCGTGCCCGGCGCCATCGTCTTGGCTTCGACCTC
>JAIYAJ010000089.1 GCA_027489105.1 Zymomonas sp.
CCGCTTGGGGAATTTCTGGGCATAAGCGAGCCCGAGGGTCGAACCCCATCTGCCACCGAACACCATCCACTGTTCGACGCCAACCAAAGCTCGCAAGAGCTCCATGTCGGCGACCAGGTGCCAGGTCGTGTTGGCATCCAGGCTTGCATGCGGCGTGGACCGACCGCACCCGCGCTGGTCGAACAGCAGCAGATCGTAGCGCGCGGGATCGAACAGCCGCCGATGATCGGGCGAGCACCCGCCGCCGGGGCCGCCGTGCAGAAACACCGCCGGCTTCCCGCCCGGCGTACCGACCCGCTCATAATAGACCTGATGCCCGTCGCCGACGTCGAGATGGCCGCTCGCATAGGGCTCGATCGATGGATAGAGGCCGCGCAATTCGCTCATTTCTTCCTCGCCGCATTGGCCGCCAGCGAACCGGCTGCCTTGATCTCGCGCATTGCGATGGTGGTAGTGAACCGCTCGACCCCCGGAAGCCGCCACAGTTCGGCCCGCAGGAACTCGTCGAGGTCGGTCATGTCGCGGGCAAGGATGTGCGCCAGATAGTCGGTGTCGCCGACCGTAGCATGGCAGGACAGGATCATCGGGTGCGCCTGCACCGCTTTCTCGAACTCGGCATGTTTGTCGAAGCGCACGCTGATCCGCACGAAAGCCGCCGTTCCCAGGCCCAGCGCATCAGCGTCGAGCGCCGCATGATAGCCGCGGATCGCGCCCGCCTGCTCCAGCGCCTGGACGCGCTTCCAGCACGGCGTCTTCGATAGGCCCACCATCTCGCCGAGACTGGCGAAGGACAGGCGGGCATCGCCTTCAAGCGCGGCCAGCAGCCGGTGATCGACCTGATCCAGTGCCACTATTCCTCCCCCGAATCATGAGCAGCTTAGGACGATAGGCAGCCGAATGGCGCGATGGAAGGGCCATTGTTCTCCAGCTTCGCCATAAGCGGAGGATTATGCGGACAATGTCCCCTCTCTCTGCTGCTACACTGCGGCACCGGCGCAGGAGGGACGACGCGATGGATCGTGAGAAATATTATGGGCTCATGCAGGCGCCCGAGGCTCTGGATTATGAGCTCTATCTGAAGACCGGTTCGCTGCTTGCCTGTCAGAAGCCGTTCGACGAGTTGTGCAACCGCGACGAGCTTCAGTTCCAGGTCGTCCACCAGGTCGAAGAGCTGTGGATGAAGCTCATGGCCTATACGCTGCTCGACGTGGACGACTATCTCAAGGCAGGCGAGACGCACCGCGTCGTCACGCTGCTCGGCCGTTGCCACCGGATCATGCGGATGATGACCGACCAGCTCGATCTGCTCGAGACCATGTCGCCCAAGGAATATCAGGAAATCCGTCTGCAGCTCGGCAATGGCAGCGGTCAGGAATCCCCCGGCTTCCGCATTCTGCTCAAGATGGTGCCCGAGCTGTGGCGCAGCTTCGAGCAGCGCTATCTCATCGCCGAGGGCCGCACGGTCCGCTCGATCTATGACGAGGATTATCGCCACGACGCGGCCTATGCGGTGGCGGAGGCGCTGATCGAGTTCGACGAGCTGTTCGGCAAATTTCGCTGGCACCACCTCTTCCTGATCCACCGCTCGATCGGCATGGGCGCGGCATCGCTCAAGGGCCGGTCGGTCGACCTGTTGCAGGCCGGCGCGAAACACCGCTTCTTCCCCGAACTGTGGGACGTGCGCGTCGCCATGACCGACGACTGGGGCGGCCAATATGGTCGGGTGCGGGACAGCATCGGTCACAGCGAAGCCCCGTGACGCTGTGCCTGCGCTGACCTTCGCGCTCACCCCCTCGCCTTGCGCGCCCCGGCTCGCTATCACCGCTGTGTTTTCAAGGGGGTAAGCATGCAGCTGCGCGCCAATCGTCGGCAATTCCTGCTCGGGTCCGGGCTCCTCGGCCTGTCTGCGCTGGCGGCCCTTCCCGCCTGGGCGAAAGACGTTGCGCAGGGACTGACGCCGATGACCGCCAATGCCCGGCCGATCCAGCCGGAGGAGCATCGCGCCCGCCTCGCCCAGGCACAGCGCCTGATGCAGGCGCAGGGCATCGGCGCCATTCTCGTCGAGGCTGGCTCGTCCCTGCTCTACTTCACCGGGATCGACTGGTGGCGGAGCGAAAGGCTGACCGCTGCGGTGATTCCGGTAGAAGGCGATATCCTCGTCGTCACGCCGGCTTTCGAGGAGCCATCGATCCGCGAAAGCCTGGTCGTGCCCGCCGACGTGCGCGTGTGGCAGGAAGATGAAAGCCCGAGCGCCCTCATCGCCGGTTTCCTGCGCGAGCGGAAGCTCGACAAGGCGACCATCGGCGTCGAGGAGACGGTGCGCTTCTTCGCGGTCAACGGCCTGCGGCAGGCAGCGCCCGACGCGCAGATCGTCTCCGCCAACCCGGTCGTGCGCGGCTGTCGCATGATCAAGTCGCCGGCCGAGCTCGCTTTGATGCAGCTGGCCGCCGACGTGCAGGTCGCCGCCTATCGTCACATCGCGCCCCGGATCGAGCGCGGCATGAGCCAGCAGGATCTGCGCGCCATGCTGCTCGCGACAGTACGCGCGCTCGGCGCGACCGCCGATGAGGGTCTGGTGCTGATCGGCGAGTCCAGCGCCTATCCCCACGGATCGGCCACGCAGCGCCGCGTCGCCGAGGGTGAGGTCATCCTGTTCGACGCCGGGCTCAGCATCCACGGCTATCAGGCAGACATTTCGCGGACGATGGTCTTCGGTCGCCCCGCCGATAAGCGGCAGCGCCTGCTGTTCGATCAGGTGCGGAGTGGCCAGGAGATCGCGATGCAGGCCGCGCGGGTCGGTGCACCGGCCGGATCGGTCGACGATGCCGTGCGCCGCCATTATGAAAGCCTCGGCTACGGCCCCGGCTACAAGCTGCCGGGCACCTCGCACCGCACCGGCCATGGCATCGGCATGGACGTGCATGAGCCGGTCAATCTCGTCCATGGCGAGACGACGGCGCTGGCGCCTGGCATGTGCTTCTCGAACGAACCCGGCATCTACATACCCGGCGCGTTCGGCGTCCGCATCGAGGATTGCTTCTACATGACGGTGGACGGCCCCCGCTGGTTCTCGAAGCCGCCCGCGTCGATCGACCAGCCCTTTGCCTGATCCCGACAGGCACAGGCGTTGATCTCCGGCTCCACCTTGGCGGGCACGCTCTATGGCGTGGCGGCGGGCGCCCTGTGGGGCCTCGTCTTCGTCGCGCCGGAGATCTGCGGCGACTTCGGCCCCTTTCATCAATCGGTCGCCCGCTACCTGTTCTACGGAGCGATCGCCCTGCTGCTGATCGCGCCGCGCTGGAAACGACTGCGGCCGCATCTGGGTCGCCGCGAATGGATCGGCCTGCTGTGGCTCTCGCTCGCCGGGAACATCGTCTATTATATGCTCCTCGCCACGGCGGTGCGAACAGCCGGGATCGCGCTGACCTCGCTGGTCGTCGGCTTTCTGCCGGTGACGATCACCATCGTCGGCAGCCGTGACAAGGGTGCGGTCCCGCTGACCCGCCTCGCGCCCTCGCTGCTGCTTTGCGTGGCCGGGGCCGCCTGTATCGGGTGGGAAGCCATGCTGCCCGCCGGCGACACAAACGGCGCCATCCGCTGGCTGGGACTGCTCGCCGCGATCGGCGCGCTGCTCTCATGGACCTGCTTCGCGGTCGGCAATGCCCGCTGGCTGAGCCGGCTGGAGCATATCACCGAGCATGACTGGTCGCTGCTGACCGGCGTCGCTACCGGCGGGATCGCGTTGCTCGCCGCGCCGCTGCTGCCGCTGCTCGAGAAAACGTCGCACAGCGCCGACGCCTGGGCACGCCTCGCGCTCGTCTCCGCCGCTATAGCTCTCTTCGCCTCGGTCATCGGCAATGCACTGTGGAACCGGATGAGTCGGCTTCTGCCCCTTACCCTGGTGGGCCAGATGATCCTGTTCGAAACGCTGTTCGCGATCTTCTATGCCTGTCTGTGGGAAAGCCGACTGCCCACCTTCCCAGAAGCCGCCGCTTTCGTTCTGCTGGTCCTTGGCGTTGTCGCCTGTCTCGCCGCCCATCGCCCGAGGAACCCCAGCGAGGTCGACCCGCTCGAAACGACACACCCGCCCCTTTGATCTGTCGCAATGCGATGACAAGTAACGCCGCGACTGGTAGCTTCGGGCGTCACAAAGAGAAGAGCGCATGATCGAGGTGGAACTGAAACTCGAATGCGATCCTTCCGACCTTGGACTATTGGCTGAGGATGGCTCGATCGTGAGCGCGGACGGATGGACCGGCCGACAGCTGCGCGCGACCTATTTCGACACTGTCGAACGCCGCCTGGCCGGGGAAGGCTTCGTGCTGCGCATCCGCTCGGAGGACGGTCGCCTCGTCCAGACCGTCAAAGCAGCCTCGGGTCCGTCCACCGGCCTGTTCGCGCGCGGCGAATGGGAAAAGCCGCTCAGCGAGGAACGGCTCTCGCTGACCGAAGATGCCGGCCCGCTCGTCAGTCTGTTCGGTTCCGACGTGCTCGATCGCATCGGCCCGCTGTTCACGACCGACGTCACGCGCCAGATCGCCCGATGCGCTGTCGATGGCACGCAGATCGAGATCGCAGCCGACCACGGCACTGTCCTGTCGGGGGAGCGGCGGCTTCCGCTCTGCGAGATCGAACTGGAACTAGTCGAGGGCGAACCCTCCGCCCTGTTCACGCTGGCCCGCAGGATCGCCGAACGCTGCAGCATTCGTCTCGGCGTGGAATCGAAATCGGATCGCGGCTTCCGGCTGATCGACCATAAGCTTGATGGCGCCATTCGTGCGGAGCCCATCCGGCTGTCGCGCGACATGGCCCCGAACGACGCCTTCGCGACGATCGCCGTTTCCTGCCTGCGCCTCTATCGGCTCAACGAGAGCCGCTTCCTCGCGCAGGGTGCGGCCGACCATGTCCACCAGGCGCGCATTGCGCTGCGTCGTCTGCGCAGCGCCTTCTGGCTCTTCTCGCCGCTGCTGCGCGACGATGCGACCGGCGCGCAACTGGCGGAGGACCTGCGCTGGCTCACGGCGCAATGGAGCGATCTGCGCCAGATCGACGTGCTGCTGCCCCGGCTCGACGAAGCCGATCGCATAGGGCTGACGGCACTCCGGACAGAGAGCGCGGCAAGCCTCCGAACCGTTCTCGACGACAGCCGCGCGCGCCTGCTGCCCCTGCGGCTGGTCGAATGGCTGACCATCGGCGACTGGCGCTCCGATGCGGCCGGCTCCACAGCCGAAGCGATCGCCCTTTTCGCCGCCGAACGTCTCGACAAGCTGCGGCGGCGGATCAAACGCCGCAGCAAGGGCCTCGCCCGACTCGCCCCCGAGGACCTCCACCAGCTGCGCAAGGATGGCAAGAAGCTGCGCTATGCGAGCGAGTTCTTCGTCGCGCTCTATCCGGGACGCAAGGCTCGTACCCGAATGGAAGACATGCTCGCCGCGCTGGAGGACATCCAGGATCTGCTCGGCGCGTTGAACGACGAGAGCGACGCGCAGGAGCTTGCCGAGCGCTGGGACATCGCCTGGACTGGCGTCGTCAGGAGCCCGGACTGGCGCCGCAAGAAGCTGTCCAGGGCGCGCAAGGCGATCGCCCGCCTGCTCGACACGAAGCGCTTCTGGCGCGCCGCCGACTGACCAGGCCCGTTCCCCCCTCCGCCGTTGCCGCCGCCTTCCGGGCCGCGTAAAGGCGCTCCATGCTCCGCATTTCCGAAATCAAGCTGCCGCTCGACCATCCGGCCGAGGCTCTTCCCGCCGCGATCCTCCAGCGGCTCGGCATCGCGCCCGACGAACTGCTCGGCTGGACCCTCGCCCGCCGCGCCAATGACGCGCGCCGCAAGTCGGCCATCCAGATGGTCTATTCGGTCGACGTGACACTGGCCGACGAAGCGGCGGTCCTTGCCCGCTTCGCCGGCGACAACCATGTCCGCCCGACCCCGGACACCGATTATCGCCCCGTCCGCACCGCTCCTGCCGGCGCTCCGCGCCCCGTCGTCATCGGCGCAGGGCCCTGCGGCCTGTTCGCGGGGCTGATTCTCGCCCAGATGGGTTATCGCCCGATCATCCTGGAGCGCGGCAAGATCGTCCGCGAGCGGACCAAGGACACCTGGGGCCTGTGGCGTCGCAGCGTGTTGACCCCGGAATCGAACGTCCAGTTCGGCGAAGGCGGCGCCGGCACCTTCTCAGACGGCAAGCTCTACAGCCAGATCAAGGACCCGCGTCATCTCGGCCGCAAGGTCCTCGCCGAGTTCGTCAAGGCAGGCGCCCCCGAGGAAATCCCGACCGAAGCGCATCCCCATGTCGGCACTTTCCGGCTCGTCTCCATGGTCGCGCATATGCGCGCGACCATCGAGGATCTCGGCGGCGAATATCGCTTCGGCGAACGCGTCGTCGACTTCGAGATCGCTGACGGCCGGTTGCGCGGCCTGCACCTCGATGGCGGCGAGTATATCGAGACGCGACATGTCGTGCTCGCCGTCGGGCACAGCTCGCGCGACACCTTCCAGGCGCTCTACGATCGTGGCGTTTTTGTCGAAGCCAAACCCTTCTCGATCGGCGTCCGCATCGAACATCCGCAAAGCTGGATCGATCGCGCGCGCTTCGGTACCTGCGCCGGCCACCCCGATCTCGGCGCCGCAGCTTATGCGCTGTCGCACCACTGTGCGAACGGCCGCACCGTCTACAGCTTCTGCATGTGCCCAGGCGGCCGCGTGGTCGCCGCGACGTCGGAGGTAGGGCGTGTCGTGACCAATGGCATGAGCCAATATTCGCGCAAGGAATTCAACGCCAATTCGGGCCTCGTCGTCGGCATCTCGCCCGAGCGCGACTATCCCGGGCACCCGCTGGCGGGCATCGCCTTGCAGCGTCGGCTCGAAGAGATGGCCTTCGTCGCCGGCGGCGCCAACTATGACGCACCCGGCCAGAAGGTCGGCGACCTGCTGGCACAGCGCCCGTCGACCGAACTGGGCGAGGTCGTGCCCTCCTACAAACCCGGCGTGAAGCTGACCGACCTTTCGGCTTGCCTGCCCGATTTCGTGATCGAAGCCTTCCGCGAGGCGCTGCCCATCTTCGGCAAGCAGATCGCCCGCTACGATCACCCGGACGCGATCATGACCGGCGTCGAGACGCGCACCTCCAGCCCGATCCGGATCACGCGCGGCAAGGACTTCCAGAGCCTCAACGTCGCCGGCCTCTTCCCGGCGGGCGAAGGTGCAGGCTATGCAGGCGGGATCCTGTCTGCCGCCGTGGACGGCATCAAGGTCGCCGAAGCAGTGGCGCTCTCCATCGCCTGACGGGATGCGTCAGCGCTGGGCCAGGCGCGGAACGACCTCCACGATCTGGTCGCCATCGCGCAACGGGCGGCTCTCCGGCTCCCAGAATCCAGAGGCGCGCTCACTGCGATAGATGCGCAGGCCCCGGCCTGCCGGGCGAGCGCCTTATTGTCCTCGGACCGGATGGCGACGCTGATAGGGACGTCCGGCGCCAGGCCGCGCGCGGTCAACACGATCAGGATCGAGATATCGTCGCGCCCGGCCGACACGATGATCGATCGCGCCCGCTGAACATGCACCGCCTCCAGCGTCGCATTGCGCATTGCATCCCCGTCCAGCACGTTGACGCCTTCGGCTTCGGCGGCGCGAGGCAAAGGCGCTGGGCGTTCCATCCTGTGCGATGGAGCGACCAGGGGGCTGGCGCGCCTCTCGATTGACTCTATGAATGCCAGCAAAGACATAGCGAAGGGACGAACATGGCCTCGGGCTTGGTTGCGCTGCTGGACGATATTGCGGGACTGACCAAACTTGCGGCGGCATCGCTCGACGATGTCGGGGCCGCCGCCGGAAAAGCCGGCACCAAGGCGGTCGGCGTGGTGGTCGACGATGCCGCCGTCACGCCGCGCTACGTCACCGGCCTCTCGCCGAGCCGCGAATTGCCGATCATCGGCAAGATCGCCCTCGGATCCCTGCGCAACAAGATGCTCTTCCTGCTGCCGGTGGCCCTCCTCCTCAGCCGTTTCGCGCCTTGGGCCGTGACGCCGCTGCTGATGCTCGGCGGTGCCTATCTCTGTTTCGAAGGCGCGGAGAAGGTGATCGAGGCCGTCATGGGGGGTCATGAGGACGAGGATCGCCTGATGACGGTCGATGCCGAAACGCTGGAGAAGCAGCAGGTCTCTGGCGCGATCCGGACCGACCTCATCCTGTCGGCCGAGATCATGGCCATCGCACTTGCCGAGGTCGCCTCGCTACCGATGACCACCATGGCCGCCGTCCTCGCTGCCGTCGGGATCGCGATCACGGTGGGTGTCTATGGCGTCGTCGCGCTGATCGTGAAGATGGACGACATCGGCCTGCACCTCGCCAAGTCAGCAAGCACGCGCACCATCGGATGCGCGCTGGTTCGGGGCATGCCCGTGGTCATGCGCGCCCTGTCGATCATCGGCACTGCAGCGATGATCTGGGTCGGCGGCGGCATCCTCGTGCATGGGATGGAAAGTTTCGGGATCACTGCTCCCGCCCACCTCATCCATCATGCTGCGGAAGCGACCGGTGCCATGGCGCCCGCGCTCGGCGGCGCCTTGCAATGGGTCGTCACCGCTGTGGGATCGGGAGTGATCGGTTTCGCAGTTGGCGGAATTCTGGCGGGTGTCGTCCATGCGATCAGCGGGATGCGAAAGTCCTGACAGCCGGTCCTGAAACGGGAATGCCTCCGCAGAGACCCGGAGTCGATTTCCCTGGCGTAATGATTTATCCACAGGCTTCCATCTGTTGTGGAAGAGTGTGTTGCGAACCATGCGTACCCCGCCGGCTTCCGACCGCCGACCGGTCATACTCGTCGTCGAGGACGAAGCGATCGTTCGCCTTCTTGCGGTAGAGGCGATCGAAGAAGCCGGCTATGCCGCCGTGGAGGCTGAGGATGCGGAAGAAGCCTTGCGCATGCTCGAAAGCCGCGAAATCGACGCCGTCTTCACCGATGTGAGAATGCCCGGCGCGATGGACGGGCAGCAACTCGCGGCACATGTCCGCCGGGACCACCCCGATCTTCCAATTCTGGTGACCTCGGGCCATCGGCGGGAGGAATGCGCATCGGCGACCCCCGGCGTGCTGTTTCTCCAAAAACCGTATCGGGCTGCGATACTGATCGCCACGCTAAACGCACTGCTCGCGTCTCGTACCGCTGCAGGGTACTCCGGCCCTTCCTAGAGCGTGTTCGAACCAGATGGAATCATCTGGTGACTCCGAAAACGCGGTAAAACAATAATTTAGAGCGATCTGTCCGATGCAATCGGAACGGATTTCGCTATAGGGCAGCAGGACCTGATAGCTATGGGCAGCGGCTCTCGAGGGTCGATGATCGCGCTCGCGATCCCGCGTCGGATTTGCTATGCGAACGGTCAGGGCATAATTCCGCACATATGGGGGCGGCTTGTGCTTGAGCGTGCCCCGCCCCGCCGTCCTCCAGGGCGGGGCGTCACCTCCCCCCTCAGATTGGTCATTTCGCGGGCGTCAGGCGTAGCAGTCTTGCGTCCTTGCCGTCTTCCAGCACATAGACCGATCCATCCTGCGCTTCGGCCACGGAGCGGATGCGCTCGCCCATCGGGTAGCGCGCGACCTCCATCGAGCTATCGGTTCCCAGGTCGATCAGCAGCAGCATCTTGCCCGACAAGGCCGTGACCAGCGCCTTGCCGCGCCAGGACGGAAACATCTTGCCGCGATAGACGATCATCGATGACGGCGAGATCGAAGGGTTCCAGCTGACCCTTGGCGCTTCCAGATCGGGGCGGGTCGGGTGATCGGGTATCGGGCGCCCATCATAATGGTCGCCATTGGAAACGATCGGCCAGCCATAGTTGCGCCCCGGCAGGACCAGATTGATCTCGTCGCCACCCTTCGGGCCCATTTCCACGTCCCACAGCCGACCTTCCAGATCGAAGGCGAGGCCGAGGGGATTGCGGTGACCATAGCTCCAGACAGCCGGGTCGAAGCCCTTGCCCGCAAGCGGATTGCCGGCTGCGGCACGCCCGTTCCGGTCGAGCCTCAATATCTTGCCGAGCACGCCCGTCGGGTCCTGCGCAGGCGTGAACTTCTGCCGTTCGCCGAGCGACAGGAAGAGCTGCCCGTCAGGACCGAAGGCGATGCGCCCGGCATAATGCCCGCCGCTCAGCTGCGGATGGGCCTTGTACAGGATCTTCGGCTCCGTCAGCCGGCTCCCCACAAGGCGCGCGCGCATCAATTCGATGCCGTTCGGCGACCCTGCCGACGAGTAGCTGATATAGATCAGGCCATTGCGGGCGAAGTCGGGATCGACGGCGACCTCGCCCAGCGCACCCTGGCCGTCCGAATTGACGGCAGGCACGCCCGAGACCTCGGCGCGCTCGCGCCCTCCGTTCGAGAGCAGCAGCAGCCGGCCCGTCTTCTCCGTCACCAGCATGCGGCCATCGGGCAGAAAGGCGATCGCCCAGGGGCGATCGAACCGTGCGACCTCCTTCGCGACGAAGGACTTGGTCGAGAAGGGACGTTCGCCGGTGATCGGGGCCTGCGCCGCACCGGCCGGCACGGCCATGCTTGCCACGGAGAGGCCGGCGGCCATGAACAAGGTTTTCAAATATGCCTCCTGTTTTCGGTCTCAACCCGTGACCGCGCCGCCAGTTGCCGATGCCGGCCTACCGCCGTGCTTCTCCGGGCTTCAGCGCCGGCGACTTGCGCGTCTGCTCGGCCGGCGGGACATTGGTGATGGTCGCGGCATATTCGGCGAACAGGACCAGCAGCCAGATTTCCACACCGCGCCAGTGACCGCTGAAGAGGCTCGCCCCCACGTCCAGCATGAGCAGGACCAGCGCCATCATCCGGAACCAGCGCATGCTGAACGCCGGCATGTCGGCGCGAAATGACGCCGTGAACATCATGAACAGGCTGAACAGGCCCGCGATGATCTGCGACGTCAGCGTCGTCGCGATACGGAGTTGGTCCAGCGCGGTGACGAACCAGAACAATCGCGAGACCGCATATTGGGACTGCCGGGTCATCTGGCACAGCTTGATGATCGGCGGGACGAAGAGGGTCTTGCCGATCCAGACGTCGAGATCGATCACGGTCATAAGGCGCCTATAGCAGGACTTTGCGATGGCGCCACCCGGCCGCGCCGGGCATCCATAGCCCGACTGGCCCTTGTGCTGCCGAGTTCTCCGCTGTGTATGCGACGGCGCATCTCGGGGTGTAGTTGCTTATGGTCAGAAGCGGAGTTCTGTCGCTTGCCTCCTTTCTCGGAGCCGCGTCGGCACAGGCCGCCATCGTCGTCAGCACTGCGCCCGAGCCTGGTACCTGGGCGATGTTCCTGACAGGCTTCGGCCTCGTCGGCGCCTTCCTGCGGCAGCGTTGCGACCTGACAGGACGAGGAGGCCGCCGACGCGGCCCCCTTGCTCCTTTTCGGTTCAGCCTGCTGCGGCTTCGCTGCGCCGTTCGACGAGCTTCTCCATCACGGTCAGCGGCATGGCGCCACTTTTCAACACATCATGAAACTGGCGGATGTCGAACTTGCCGCCCAGCCGCGCCTCGGCCTGCTTGCGGGCACGCACCCAGGCCATATGCCCGACCTTGTAGGAGCAGGCCTGCCCCGGCTGCGTGCAATAGCGTTCCACCTCGCGCTGCGAACGGGGCGCGGCAAAGCCGGTCGTCTCCACCATATAGGCCGTCGCCTTGTCGCGGTCCCAGCGCTTCACATGGATGCCGGTGTCGACCACCAGCCGGGCTGCGCGGAACAGGAAGGACTGCAGATAGCCGGCCCGTTCGAGCGGATCGGCATAGCCGCCAAGCTCGTCGGCCAACTGCTCGGCATAAAGCGCCCAGCCCTCGCTGTAGGCGCCGAAGAAGCTGATCTTGCGCAGCGTCGGAATGTCCTTCGATTCCTGCGCCAGGCTGATCTGCAGATGGTGGCCGGGGACGCCCTCATGATAGGTCAGCGCGGGCAGGCTGTATTTCGGCCAGTCGCCGACATCCTTCAGGTTGATGAAGTAGATGGCGGGCCGGGAGCCGTCGAGCGTCGCCCGCTTGTAATAGCCGTTGGACGCGCCGTCCTGGATCTCGACCGGCACCGCCCGGATTTCGAGCGCCGCCGTCGGCACATGCGAGAAATAGCGGCCGAGCTTCGCATACATGCCCTTCACGCCTTCGTTGAGCGAAGCGATCAGTGCCGCACGCCCGGCCGCGTCATTGGCGTAAAGCTGCCGAGGATCCTTGTTCAGCATCGTCAGCCGCTCGCCGACGCCGCCCTTGGTGAAGCCCTGCGACTTGAGGATCGCGTCGAGTTCGGCGCTGATCTCCGCCACCTGCTCCAGCCCCATGCGGTGGACCTCGTCGGGCGTGAAGCTCGTCGTCGTCGCCTGGGCGAGCGCCGCCGCGTAGATCGCGTCGCCGTCCGGCAGCCTCCACACGCCCGCTCCGGGGCGCGTCGTCCGGCGCAGTTCGGTCATCAGCGCAATCTGCCGGTCCAGTGCCGGATAGACGCTCTGCTCCACCAAGCGCGCCGCCGCCGGACCGAAATCGTCGCCGATGCCCTTCTCCGCCGCCCGACGCTTCAGCGACAGCACGAGCGGGCTTTGATCGGCAGGGACGTCGCGCAACTTGCGAAGTTGCC
>JAIYAJ010000233.1 GCA_027489105.1 Zymomonas sp.
CGATCGCAGGAGATGTTCGACACGACGATCGGCTGGCGCTTCGTCAATCCCGCGATGGACCGCCTTTATGGCAGCGAATCGATGCCCCGCACGGGCGAGAATGTCGCCGAACGGTTCGGCATAGCCCGCGCCGACCAGGACGCCTTCGCCATACGCAGCCAGCAGCGCGCCGGACGTGCGCAAGCGGAAGGCTTGTTCGAGGCCGAGATCGTGCCGGTCGACGTCCCTGGCCGGAAGCGCGGCGAAACCGTGCGCTTTGCTAAGGACGAGCATGGCCGCCCGGACACCACGGTCGAGCAGCTGAGCCGGCTGGCACCGCTGTTCGAAGGCGGCAGCGTCACCGCCGGCAATGCATCGGGGGTCAATGACGGCGCCGCCGCGCTGATCGTCGCCGATGAGGCGACCGCCCGCGCCCAGGGCCTGACGCCCCGCGCCCGGATATTGGGCATGGCGAGTTCGGGCGTCGAGCCGCGCATCATGGGCATCGGCCCGGTCGATGCCGTCGGCAAGCTGCTCGCGCGCCTCGGCCATGGCATAGGCGATTATGACGCGATCGAACTCAACGAGGCCTTCGCCAGCCAGGCGCTGGCGGTGCTGCGCGCGCTCGGCCTTCCTGACGACGCCCCCCAGGTCAATGCGCAGGGCGGCGCGATCGCGCTCGGCCACCCGCTCGGCATGTCGGGCGCCCGGCTGGTGACGACGCTGGTGAACCAACTCGAGCGCAGCGGCGGCCGGCGCGGACTCGCCACGCTGTGCGTCGGCGTGGGCCAAGGCCTTGCCCTCGCGATCGAACGGGTCTGACAGACCTCCACATATCCTGCATAGCGGAGCGCATCATGGTCGCTGATACCCTCTTCCAGCCCTTTCGCCAGGGTCCGCTGACGCTGCCGAGCCGCATCGTCATGGCGCCGATGACCCGGCGCTTCAGCCCCGATGGCCTGCCCGGCGACGATGTGCTGGCCTATTATGCCCGCCGCGCCGCTGCGGGCGTAGGCCTGATCATCACCGAGGGCACGGCGATCGACGATCCCGCCGCGCTCGCAGAAGCCAACATCCCCGTCTTTCATGGCCCCGATGCGCTGCCGCGCTGGCAGGCGATCTGCGACGCCGTTCACGCGGCCGGCGCGCGCATCTTCCCCCAGCTATGGCATGTCGGCGCCGCACGCAAAGCCGAAAATACGAGCACGCCCGAAGTCCCGGCGGTCTCTCCCTCGGGCCTGTTCGCGCCCGACCAGCCCAATGGCGATGCGCTGACCGCCGAGCGGATCGAGCGGATCATCCTCGCTTACGGGCAGGCGGCCGCCGACGCCCGGGCAATCGGCTTCGACGGAATCGAACTCCACTTTGCGCACGGCTATCTGGTCGACCAGTTCTTCTGGGCGCCCACCAACCTCCGCGATGACGCCTATGGCGCCGACCGCTACCGGATCGGCCTGGAGATCGTCCGCGAATGCCGCCGCCGGACCGCGCCCGACTTCCCCATTTCGATGCGCTTCTCGCAGTGGAAGCAGCAGGAGTATGACGCCCGCCTGTTCGCCACTCCTGAGGAGCTCGAAGCCTTTGTCGTGCCGATGGCGGATGCGGGGGTCGACATCTTCCACTGTTCCAACCGCCGCTTCTGGACCCCCGAGTACGACGGCAGCCGGCTCAACCTCGCCGGCTGGACCAAGAAGCTGACCGGCAAGACGGTCATCACGGTGGGTTCGGTCGGGCTCAGCGAGGAGTTTCTGGTGACGCGCACCGGGGTCGATCCGGACGTCGACGCCGACCGTTTCGACCGGCTGGAAGAGATGCTGGCGGACGGCGAGATCGATCTGGTGGCGGTCGGCCGTGCGCTGATCGGCGATCCCGAATGGGCGGCCAAGATCCGCGACGGAAAGGTCGACGAGATCCGCCCCTTCTCGCGCGAGGCTCTCGCCCGTCTGATCTGAAGGATGCGAGGGGAAGGGCCCTGCGCCTCTCCCCTCCGTCGATATCAGCCGATCGAATAGACAGGATCGTCGGGCCAGCGCGATCCGATCGGCTGGCGCAAGCCGAAACGTTCGGCTTCGCTCGCGGTCGGCAGCGGCATTTCCTCGACCCAGTCGAACACCACCTGCCGCCTGAGCACGCGCCATTCGCCGTCGCGCTCGACGAACCAGTCGAGATAGCGGCCCTTCATGTCCCACTGCTTCATCCCGCCCTCGGGCCCCGGCTGACGCTGGAAAGCCGAGAAATAGCTCTCGACCGCCGCCCCGCCCTCGCGAAACTCTATCAGGATATTGTGGATCTGGTGGATGCCGCGCTCGATGCTCGGCAGCGTGGCGAGCGCCCAGTCGATGAAGCCCTCTGCGCTCCCCTGATAGGGGCCGTGCCGGTCCTCGCCATCGGGCCAATAGGCCGACCGCAGCGCCGCCTCGTCCATCCGGTCGATCCCCCGGCAATAGCGATAGAGGCAATCGCGGATCGCTTCCCGCGCGAGCAGCTCACGGATGCTGTCTTCCAGCGAAATCGTCATGCCGCGAACCTTCCCCGATGAAAATCGATCGAACCATGGGCCTGCGCCAGCATCATCTGGCGCTTCAGATGATGGCTGACGATAAGTTCATCGCTGAACCCGACGCCGCCATGGAGCTGCACCGCCTGCTGCCCGACATAGATGCCGCATTCCCCGACGCGCACCCGCGCCGCCGCGACGGCCCGCTGCCATTCCTGGGCGCCGAGATGGTGGTTTAGCGTTCCGTGCAGCATCATCGCGCGAGCTTCCTCGCAAGCGATGACCATGTCCACCATGCGATGCTGAAGGACCTGGAAGGATCCGATCGGCTTGCCGAACTGGTGGCGGGTGCGCAGATAGTCGAGCGTGATCGCCGACAGGCTCTCCATCGACCCCGTGGCCTCGGCCAGATAGGCGCAGGACGCCCGCGCCACCGCAGCCTCGATCACCGGTAACGCCTGGTCCCGATCGCCGATCAGCACCGCATCACGCACGTCGTTCAATTCGATCCGGGCGTGACGATGGCCGTCGATCGCGCGGAAGCGGTGGACGGTCAGACCGGGCGCCGAGGCCGGAACGAGGAACAGGCTGATCCCCTCGCGCTCGGCGACGCCGCCTGCGGTGCGCGCCGAGATCAGGAACCAGCCGGCATCGGCACCGTCCTCGACATGGCATTTGGCGCCGGACAGGACATGGCCCCCCTCGGCCGACCGCGCGGCGAGCGCCACCCGGTGCAGGTCGTAACCACCATCGGCCTCCAGCAGGCCGGCCGCCACGATCGCCTCGCCCGCGCCGATCGCTGCGAGCAGCTCGCTCGCGGCATCACCGGCGCCTTCGAGCAAGGCAGGCGCAAGCACGCAGCTGGCCACGAAGGGCGACGGCACGAGGTGTCGACCGAGCGACTCCTGCAGCGCCATCACCTCGACCAGACCGCCACCGAGACCGCCCTGGTCCTCGGCGATCGGCAGCAACAGCCAGCCGAGTTCAGCCATCATCGACCAGGTCCGTCGCACCCCCGCTTCGCCCTCGGCGAGCAGCTTCAGCCGATCGGTCGCGGGGAAATTGTCGAGACCGAAACGGTCCGCGCTTTCGAGCAGCATCCGCTGCTCGTCCGAATAGAGAAAGTCCACCGAACGACCTCCTAGAGCCGCAGCGCGCGCTGGGCGATGATGTTGTGCTGGATCTCGCTCGACCCGCCATAGATCGACGTCACGCGCGCATAGAGCGCGCCCTGCATCGCATAGGGCATGTCGGCGGGAACGCCGGCCTCGCCGAGCGGTGCGAAATGGGCGGCCTCGGGGCCGAGCGCGCCGATCCACAGTGCCGTGCCCTGCTGCGTCAGCTGCGACCAACGCAGCTTGACCATCGATCCGCGCGGTCCGGAATCGACCCCGGCGCTGGCATCGGCCATCAACCGCAGGATCATCGTCTGGAGCGCGATCACTTCGATCTCGAACTGGGCGAGCTTGCTGCGGAAACCCGGCTGGTCGATCAGGCGCACCCCACCGATCGTCCGGCGGCTCGCCGCTTCCTTGATGCCGCGGATCGTCTGGGTCAGGAAGATCGCAACCGAGGCGGTGACCATGCGCTCGCGGTCGAGCAGAACCTTGCCATATTCCCAGCCGCGCCCTTCCTCGCCAACCAGATTGCCGACCGGCACGCGCACATCGTCGAGGAACATCTCGTTGGTGTGATGCTTCTCGTCCATCGTCGCGACGGGGCGAACGGTTATGCCCGGCGTCTTCATGTCGAGCAGCAGCAGCGAAATGCCCTGCTGGCGCTTGGGCTCGTCGGAGGTCCGCGCCAGGACGAAGACGTGCGACGCGACATGGGCGTAGCTGGTCCAGGCCTTCTGCCCGTTGAGGACATAATGATCGCCATCGCGGACGGCGCGGGTGCGCAACGCGGCTAGGTCGGACCCGGCGCCGGGCTCGGAATAGCCCTGGCACCACCAGTCGTCGGCATTGATGATGCGCGGCAGGTAGCGGTCCTTCAGCTCCTGGCTGCCATAAGTGAAGATGATCGGACCGATCAGCTCCAGCCCCTGGTGAAACTGCGCCGGCGCATCGGCGTCGGCGGCTTCCTTCCAGAAGATATATTGCTGCACCGGCGACCAGCCGGTCCCGCCATATTCGGCCGGCCAGGTCGGCGCGCCCCAGCCCCGCGCGGCGAGGCGCTTCTGATAGGCGGTCAGTTCCTCTGGGCTCAGCCGCAGACCTGCCCTGACGCGGGTGCGCCATTCCTCGGGGATGATGAAAGAAAAAAAAGCGCGTACCTCTTCCTGAAAG
>JAIYAJ010000066.1 GCA_027489105.1 Zymomonas sp.
ACGGCATTGGCCGCGTCGTCAGGCTTCGTGACATCGCTGCGGATGAAAATTGCGCTTTCGCCAAGATCGCGCGCCACCGCCTCGCCGGCCTCCGCATTTAAATCGGCAGCGACAACCCGCGCTCCTAGCTCCACAAGAGTACGCGCCACGCATTCCCCGAGCCCGGAGCCAGCACCTGTGACAAGGAAGACGCCGCCATCAATCTTCATTTCGAAAGCCTCTCTTCACAGGAAGGGCTGATAAATTTCATTCGTGGAACTGAGTGAATTGAGAGACGTCGACCCGTTCGCTGATCAGCGAGTTCTCGGGAGCGCTTTCGTCCGACTTGCCGATCGCCATCCCGGACAGAACGACATGCGTGTCGGGAATATCGAGTTGCTCGTGAACGACGCGCCCATACTCGCACCAGGCTTGCTGGGGGCACGTTTCCAGGCCGAATGCACGGGCGAGGATCATGACATTCTGCATGAACATGCCGCAGTCGAGCCACGAGCCATGGAGGAGGTTCCTCTCCATGGTGAAGAAGAGGCCCATCGGGGCTCCGAAGAACTCGAAGTTCCGGAGCATTGCGCGCTTCCGGCTCTCATAATCCGTGCGCTCGATGCCGTAGAGGCTGTAGAGCGCGTATCCGACCTCGCGACGACGCGACAGGTACGGCTCGGGCACGGGCGACGGCGCGTAGGCATACTCGTCTGACCGCTCGCCGGCTTCAGCCGCTGCAATCACGGCGCGTGACAAGCGAGCACGCGTCTCGCCGACGACGACATGCACGTGCCAGGGCTGGAAATTGGTGCCCGACGGAGCCCTGGCCGCTGCGGTCAATATCCTCGTGATGGTTTGGTTGGAGACCGGATCGGGTAGAAACCGGCGAATGGACCGCCGGTTCTCGACTGCTTCGACGACCGAGAGGGCGCTGTCGATTGCGTCCGTCGGCTCAGTTGCTACTGGATTTGCCGGATGAACGGCCGGTCGATTGTAAAACATGCCGGCTCACTCCGCGGCATGGGCGGCCAGTTGCGCGCGGCGCTCCTGCCGCAGGACAAATCGCTGGATTTTGCCGCTGGCTGTCTTCGGCAGCGCATCGACGTAATGAATGGCGCGAGGGTAAGCATGCGCCGCGTAACGCACCTTGACCCAGCTCTGGATAGCCTTGGTCTGTTCAGCGGACGGAGCTTCGCCGCTCTTCAGGACGACATAGGCTTCGAGGACCTCACCGCGGGTCCGATCCGGCACGGCAATGACAGCGCACTCGCTCACCGCCGGATGAGTAACAATGACCGACTCGATCTCGAACGGACCGATCCGGTAGCCGGCCATGATGATGACGTCGTCATCACGCGATGAGAAAAAGTAGTAGCCGTCCTGGTCCTTCCGTCCGGCATCACCGGTCAGATACCAACGCCCCTCCCCGGCAAACTTCTCGGCGCTTTTCTTCGGATCGTTCAGGTAGCCGCTGAACCACGCGAGCGGGCTGTCCTTAAGTTCGATCGCAACACGGCCAAGCTCTCCAATTTCGGCTGGCACGTCATCGCGCTCCTTCAAGACGAGGGCGGACCAACCCGGCAACGGGATGCCCATAGAACCCGGTTTCAGGCTGCATGCGAGATCGGGATGGTGATGGTTGTTGAGCAGCATGCCAGCCTCGGTCTGACCGAAGTGATCATGGACGGAGACGCCCAGGACGCCGCTGGCCCACTCATTGACTTCCGGCGTCAGCGGCTCACCGGCGCTAGATGCACATCGCAGTTTGGTGATCACAGGAATGGTGCCGGTAAAGGCGCGGAGCGATCGATAGACGGTCGGTGCCGCCGTGAAGTTCGTGACGCCGAACTTGGCTAGCGTTCCAAACGTCGTGGCCGGCTCGAAATTCGCCTCCAACAGGAGGCTGGGCACGCCGGTCGTGAACGATCCCAGGATGCCGAAATACAGCCCGTATGCCCAGCCGGGGTCGGCGGCGCACCAGTACAGGTCCTCGTTCGTGAGCCCGAGCCCATATTCTGCGTACACCTGGAAGCCAGCGAGCGCCTTGGCAGGCACAGCGACGCCTTTCGGCGTACCTGTCGTGCCCGAAGTGAATATCTGGATGATCGGCGCGTCACCGCCTATTGCCGTCGCTTTGAAGCCCGGCCCCGAGGCGTCTAAGACCGCGGAGAACTGGAATGCACCAAGCGGCAACTTTTCCATCGGCGCAGTGCTGATGACCCTCCAGGGAGCGCCAAAGGGAATGTCGTCACCCGGGGCAAGCTTTGCCTGCTGCGACTCGTCGCAGACCACGATTTTGGCTTCGCTCCCCTTGAGCCTGAATGCGATGGCCGGCGGGGCGAAGGCGGTGAAGATCGGGACATGAACGGCACCCAGCCTCCAGATGCCCATGAGAGTGACGAGGTATTCGACGCTCTTTCCCATCAGCGTCGCGACACGGTCACCTGGCCTTACGCCGAGGTCGTAAAGCGATGCGGCGAACTGCTCCGAGCGCTGCCGCAGATCGCCATAAGTCAAATCGAACGATGTCAGATCGCCGGAGACGACCTTGTAGGCCAGGGCCTCCGCCGGACGACTGTCGCAGAGCTGCGCCGCGACGCTCAGGTCGGGAGCGCTGTACAGGTCCACGAGCTGCTTCACGCGCACCAGCGCTGACGCGTATTCAATTGCCATCTCGGCGCCTCCCTGTGGTTTGCTTTTCTTGATGCGACCCACCAGCCAAAGCGTGGGCTACCGCTGCCCAGGTCAGGTCTGGAGCGCCTCCACGCTGGCGTCTGCAGCCGTACCGAACTAGACGCTGAGCATAATCTCAATTCTCTCCACAGGCGCCGCATTACGGCATATGACCGCGTTAATCGCAGTTCTATTGGTATCCGTTACCAAGTATGTAGAATCACAATTCTACCTATGTCAAGAGTTGGATCGTGACGTTCGACGCCACGCACAAGAGGATAATACGATGCGCGTCGCGGCTGTCCCGGGAGGTTGGATTCTGGCTGGCACTGCCGATAGAAACGGAAGCAAGCTGCGCTCTTCGCGAAGGCGGGAGCGCTGATTCTGAACCGACCGACAGGCCCCACATGAATCTTCCGCAGACCGGACGAAGAGCTCGCAGCACGCAAGCGACGACCGACAAGCGGCTCGCGATACTGCGTGCGGCTCGCGACCTGGTGACGAGGGTTGGGTTCCGCGAGGCGCAGATGAATGCTGTTGCCGAGGAAGCGGGCGTCGCGCTCGCCACCCTCTACCGGAACTTTTCCTCCAAAGCCGAACTCATGGTCGAGGTCGTTGGCATCGTCTCGCAGCGCGAGGTAGACGCGGCTGCTGGAATGGCGGTTAGCGAAGGATCAGCGGCAGACCGCCTCTGGGCGTCGGCGTGGATGTTTGCAAGCCGAGCGCTCCGCGGACACCGGCTCGCGCATGCTTTGGTGGCAGAGCCCGTCGAACCCGAAATTGAGACCGCCCGCCTGGCCTATCGTCGCAAGCTCGCTCGTGTCTTTGAAACGGTGATCGACCAAGGTATCCGTGGCCAAGAGTTTCCTCCGCAAGACGCGCAAGCCTCGGCGGCGTGCATCGTCGGCTCGCTTTTCGAGGGTCTGGTCGGGCCGCTCGCGCTTGAAGGCGATCGAACCGATGCCGACCGCGAGGCCCATGCGAGATCCATTGTCGCATTCTGTCTTCGTGGCGTCGGCCACAGCGGTGTTTTGCCCATAGCTGCGCTCTAGCGTCGACTTGCAGCAAGAGCATCATTCGCCGGTCGCGGAGCCCCTCTTAATTGTCAGCGCCTGGGATCGAGACTGCTCCGTCGTTCGGTGAAATCCCTCACCTCGTATCAGGCTTTCCCAAAGACGATCTCGCAGATCGCCTTCCCGATCGCGCGAGTGCCGTTTGTGCCGCCGATGTCGAAGGATCGCTGCCGAGACTGGCCGAAAACCGCGTCGACCGCTGCTTCAATAGTTTCAGCTGCCTCGCGCAGCGCATTGTTTTGATGGCGCTTGCCAAGCCAATCCAACATCATGGCAAGAGAGAGAATCATGGCTGTTGGATTGGCCATGTCGCGCCCCGCAATGTCGGGGGCGGTACCATGGCTGGGCTGGAACAGTGCGTGCTCATCGCCTATGTCGGCCGAAGGAGCGAAGCCCATTCCACCGATCAGGCCGGCGCCCAGATCAGACAAAATGTCACCGAATAGATTTTCCATTGGCAGGACATCGAAGTCCCACGGCCGCCTGACCAGGTCGAGGGCCATGGCATCGACGTGATGGTGGCCTGCCAAGATGTCGGGATAACGCTGCACAGTCTGGTCGAACACCTTGCGCATGAACGCAAAGGAGACGAACACGTTCGCTTTGTCGACAAGGGTCACGCGACCAGGCGTGCGGCGCGAGACCTTTCGCTGACGCGCCAGTTCGCAGGCGAACGTGGCGAGTTTTTCGGTGACTTTCCTAGTGATGACCTGGGTATCTCGGGCTTCGCGGTCGTCGATGACAACGCCCTTGCCGCGGGAGGCAAACATGCCTTCCGTAGATTCGCGGATGATCACAAAATCGATGCGGCTCGCGCGTTCGTCGGCCAATGCCGTGGGCACACCCGGAATCGCTCGGATGGGCCGAACTCCAGCGAAAAGGTCGAGATGAATTCGAAGGTCGAACTGCGGCGCGATCTCAGTGCCGTCGGGAAGGCGGATGTCCGGCCATCCCATGGCGCCGAAGAGAACGGCGTCGGCCCGAGCCGCTCTTTCCAGCCCATCCCTCGGTAGGGTGCGGCCCGTTTCGCGATAGTAATGCGCGCCACCGGGAATGAGATCCCGGTGAAACGAAACGTCGAACCGGTGCTCGACCGCCTCGAGCACGGCCATAGCCGCGTCCATGACCTCGATGCCGATCCCCTCGCCGGGCATCACGGCGACGCGAAACGAATTCGAGCTCATACCCATTGGACCTCATGCGCAGCTGCCATCCGACGCAATGCGCACCGGCGATTCGATTCCCGAAGCGACAGGGCTGCCTGGCGCGGACGGGCGGACGTCAGTCCGTCAATCTGGCGCGAATTGCCTTGGCGACATCAGTGGTCGAAGCGGTGCCCCCTACATCGGCGGTCCGCGTTTCGGGCGAGCTCAGGCTCTCGTCGACCGCTTTTCGGATTAGGCCGGCTGCTTTGGTCGCCTCCTCGTCCTGGCGAGTGCTGCCCAGCCAATCCAGCATCATCGCAGCCGATAGGATGGTCGCGACTGGGTTGGCGAGGTTCTTCCCGGCGATGGACGGCGCCGACCCATGCGAGGCCTGGAACAGAGCATGCCGATCGCCGATTTCGGCGGAGGGCGCCAGCCCTAGCCCGCCGACCGTGGCAGCGCCGAGATCAGACAGAAGGTCACCGACGAAGTTTTCGGTCACCACGACGTTAAAGTGATGGGGTCGCTCGACCATGTGCAGCGACATGGCGTCCGTGAGGATGTGTTCGATCTCCAGGTCGGGATAGTCGGCGACAGCTTCCAAAGCGACCTTCCGGAAGAAAGCGAAGCTGCGCAGCACATTCGCCTTGTCGACGATGGTGAGACGCTTGACTCCATCTTCCGGCGCGCCGCCATGGCGGCGCGCAAGGTCGGCGGCCAATTTCACGATGCGCGTCACGCCCTTTCGCGAGACTACAAGTTGATCGACCGCAAACTCGTCGCGCAGGACGATCCCACTGCCGCGGCTGGCATAGAGCCCTTCGTTGCCCTCCCGAACGATAATGTAATCGATGTCGCCCGCCTTACGCTTCGCGAGAGGTGAATCGATACCCGCAAGCAACCTGATAGGGCGAATATTCGCATAGAGGTCGAGATCGACGCGCGTTTGCAGGGTGAAATCCTGTCCCGCTTCGGTGCCATCGGGATAACAAACGCTGGGAAGACCGGAGGCGCCGTGAAGGATAGCGTCGCCGGCGCGGCAGGCGGCGCGAGTTTCGTCCGGATATGCGATCCCCGTGTCCAGATAACACTGCGCACCAGCGCGATAGCTGTTGCACGTTAGCTGCAGCGTGGCGGTGAACACGCCTTCCAGCACATGGATAGTCGCGTCGCAGACTTCCTGGCCGATGCCGTCTCCAGGGACGAGCGTGACGTTGTAATGACCCATGTTTTCCTCGCAGAAGGTCCGTGCACGGCTGCGATAAGCCGCGTCTGGACAAGCTTGTTGGCGGTGCGGTGCGTCAGGTCGTCTGGCGCGTTAGAACGGACGGCAAAGCGAGTGCCGCTTCGAGTTGTTTGGCGACCTGCAGCAGATGTCGGTCAGAATGCCATCGACCTACGAGTTGCAATCCGATGGGCAACCTGGTCTGGCTGTATCCGCAGGGCATGGACAAAGCCGGGTGCCCAGTCAGGTTGAATGGGTAGGTGAATGGGTACCAGGCGCCCCGCACGGTGCCCTCATTGTGGCCGTCGATCATGATATCGCCGGTCAGGTCCAGATCTATTGGCAGCGGGGGAGCGCTCGTGGTGGGCGAGACGATGACGTCGTTGCTATCGAAAATCTGCTCGATCGCGCGAAAGAGTGTCGTACGCGCGTAAAGCGCATGCGCCATCTCCACGGCGCTGTAGCGGCTGCCCAGCGTGATTTCGTCCAGCAGCGTCGTCGACAACCTGTCGCGGAATTCCTCGACATAGCGCCCGACACGGGCGGCCAAGCCGATACGCAAGATGGTATTGAAAGTGTCCTCGTAACTCTTCAGATCGATGTCGATCTCCTCCACGATCGCACCGGCCGAGCGCATGAGATCGACGGCTGCCAAGGTGGAGGCAGCTGTCTCGCGCGCGACCCTCGCGCCGCCGGTCGCGATCCAGGCGATCCGCAGCCCCTTAAAACCACTGAAGGGGGCCACCTCGGATGGCGCGACCTGGCCATATGGGTCGCGCCTGTCCGGACCCGCTATGGCGTCGAACAACAACGCAGCGTCCGAGACGGAACGCGTCATCGGCCCAACAAAGGAATTCGCTCCGAACATATCAGGCAGTTGGAGGTGCGGGATCGCCCCGAGCGTCGCCTTCAGCCCGACGAGCCCGCAACAGGCGGCGGGAATCCGGATCGAGCCTCCGCCGTCGCTGCCGAGGGCAAGTTGGCCCATGCCGGAGGCGACGGCAGCGGCGGCCCCACAGCTCGAAGCGCCCGGCGTAACCGTAGGATCGAGCGGATTCAATGTCCGGCCTGAAATCGGAGCGACGGGATATTGGCCATGGCCGAACTCGGGAGACGTCGTCTTGCCTATGACGATCGCACCCGCGGCTTTCGCGCGAGCGACGGACACGCCGTCGGTTTTCGGAACGTTATGTTCGAAGATGTAGCTGCCCATCGAGGTGCGCAGTCCAGCCGTGTCGATCAGGTCCTTGACGGACAACGGCACCCCGAACAACGGCGGCAGCTCCGTGCCCTCGAGGAGCTTCTTCTCCGCATGGCGCGCCTGCTCCAGTGCCTGGTCGGCCGCCACCGTCACAAACGCATTGACTTCGGGTCGCGCTTCGATCCGATCCAAGGCCGCCTGGACCGCCTCGACGGGTGATATCGTCTTAGCTGCGATCGCCTTAGCGAGGTCGACAGCGGTCAGTTCATAGATTGCGGACATCTATTTTCCCTTCAAAGCATCCAGCGACCGCCGTCGATGGAAATCGTTTGTCCCGTCAGGAAGCGGGCCTCGTCGCTTGCGAGGTAACAAATCAGTTCCGCGACATCGGCGGGCTCAGCGACGAAACCTGCGGGCGTCGAGGCGATTAGCTTCTTCAAGCTCGCAGGCGGAATCGCCTGGTGGGCCCGCGTACCGATTGCACCAGGGGCGACGGCGTTGACGGTGACCCCGCGAGCCGCGAATTCCTGAGACAATGCTCGCGTCAAGCCGACGATAGCCATCTTCGCTGCGGCGTAGTCCGATAGGCCGGGCTCTCCGACCAGTGCCGCATTACTCGACATGTTGATGATGCGACCGACGCCGCGTTCGAGCATCGCCGGAGCGACGGCCCGACAGGCGCGCATCGTCGAAATGAGGTTGATCTCCAGGACGAAGCGCCAGACTTCTTCGGAAGACTCGGCGAAGGGCTTCGAGCGCTCGCGCGCGCTCTGCCCGACATTGTTGAACAGAATGTCGATCGGACCGAACTGCTCTGCCACGTCAGCGAAAAACCGCTCGAAGGTTTCCTTGTGAAGGGCGTCGCCGGCCACTGCGAAAACCCGATCGCGGGCGCTGCCCAGATCCTCGAGAAGCGGTTCGCGGTCGAAGACCGCAACCTTGGCGCCGCGGTCGAGCATAGCCTTGACGGTGCCCAAACCGATGCCGTTGGCGCCGCCCGTTACGACTGCGATCTTGTCTTGCAGACTGCCCATGCTCTTCACCGTCAATGCATGCTTCGTCCGCCATCGACCGGAAAAGCGGTTCCCGTGACGTAGCTGGACTCGGTCGAACTCAAGAAAACGACGGCCTGCGCGATTTCCGATGGATCGGCGATGCGCTTCAACGGATAGCGCTGGCGGATGGATTCGATGATTGCTTCGGGAGCCGCCGCATTTTGCCAACTCATGCGCAGCATCTGGGTATCAACGGCCCCGGGGCAGACCGCATTGGCCCGAATTCCCGCATCGGCCCACTCCAGGGCAAGCGATTTGGTGTACATGATCAGGGCAGCCTTTGAGGCGCCATAGGCCGCCTTGTTAAGCAGCGGCACCAGTCCAACGCCCGAGGCGATGTTCACGACCGTACCCGCGCCCGAGTCGCGTAGGTGCGGAAACGCCAGGCGGCACATTCTGGCGGTTCCCTTGACGTTGATGCCGAGGACAAGGTCCCAGTCTGCGTCCTCGACCTCCTGAACAGGTTTCTCGAAATCCGCCGCGGCACAGTTGACGATGCCGTCTAATCCGCCCATCGCGGAGACCGCATGATCAACGGCGGCAGCGCATCCGGCCGCATCTTTGAGGTCGGCGCCGGAGCGCGCCGCAAGCCGATCTGAGAGCGCGCGGCGAGCATCGTCGAGCGCTTCGCCCGACCGATCCATGATCGCCACGCTCGCTCCTGCATCCAACATCAGCCGGGCGGAAGCCAGGCCAATACCGTTCGCGCCGCCGACCACCAGAATACGGCGGCCGGCCAAACGCCCCGCCGTCACGAATGCACCTGCGAGGTGCGAAACTCTTCAGCGATGATCTCGCACTGATCGGTGCGCACATTTGAGTGCGACAGGGCGTATTCGAGGAACTTGTCGAGAATTTTTGACGTGAAAGGCTGCCCGATGAATTCTGGATGCAGTGCCAGCACCATCATGCGCTGCTCGGCGTAGAGCACGTCGAAGTCCCACTTCCAAATTTCCAGAACCGTGCTCGGGGCAGCGATCGTCCTGCCGGGTAGCGCCTTCGAA
>JAIYAJ010000561.1 GCA_027489105.1 Zymomonas sp.
CGGCTTATGACCAGCGGCGGTGATGCCGGCGGCTCGATGATCGGGGGTGCCGGGTGGAAGGGTTGCTCCCCCTCCATGCCGGCCGGCCTGTCTCGCCCTGACGGGCTCAGGATCGCGGCCGTCGGCATTGCCAACCTCCCGACATCGCCCAGATCGATTCGCATCCGCCACGACCGGCGGACGTCCCGTGTTCAGAGCAGGCCGGACAGGATGTGGAGGCCGACCCCGATAAGTCCGCCGACGATGGTGCCGTTGACGCGGATATATTGCAGGTCGCGTCCCACCGCATTTTCCAGCTGCGACGTCACCGTGCGGGCATCCCAGCTGCGAATCGTCTCGGACACCAGCTTGACGATACCGTCGCCATAATCGGCGACCAGCCCGACGGTGATACGACGGGCGAAGCGGTTGATCGTCAGGCGCAGCTGCGCGTCCGTCTGCAGCGTCTCTCCCAGCTGGCGGAGCGCTGCGCCGAATTGTCCGCCGATCGCTGCATCGGGATTGCGCGCGCTCTCGATCAGCTTCACCCGTGCATTCTGCCACAGCGTGTCGAGCCAGGCGGCGACTGCGGGGCTGGCGATGATCTCCGCCTTCATCGCAGCGACCCGTTCGCGCATCACGGGATCGTTCTGCAGCCGGTCGGCAAGCTGTTCCAGCCCCTCCTGCGCCTTGCTGCGCAGCGGATGATCGGGGTCGGTCGCCATGTCGTCGAGCAGCTTGTGCAGCCCCTCGACGATCGCGGTCGACAATTTCTCGTCGAGGCCGGTCCAGCGCATGAACTTGCCTGTCCGCGACTGGACCATGTCATGGATCATCGTCTCGTTGTGGAGCAGGATGCGGCCCGCCCAGCCGATCAGCCCGTCGAGCATCTCGGCATGGCGGTTCTCCACGATCGCCGCGTCGAGCGTGCGGCCGATCAGGGGGGCGATGTCGAACGCCTTAAGCCGGCTCGCCAGCGCGCCCTTCACCATCGCGCCCAGCCGATCGTCGCCGAGCAATTCAAGAATGGTTGCCAACGCACGACCGATGCCGCCGCGCGCGCGGCCGGGCGCCGGAGGCTGGGCGAGAAGCCGGCCGATCGCGGCAGCCACATCGACCTTCTGCATCCGTCGGGCGACGACCGAGGCTGTGAGAAAGTTGACCCGCAGAAAGGCGGCGAGATTGTCGCCGATCCGGTCCTTGTTGCGCGGGATGATCGCAGTGTGCGGGATGGGCAGGCCGAGCGGGTGACGGAACAGCGCCGTCACCGCAAACCAGTCGGCAAGGCCGCCGACCATCGCCGCCTCTGCGAAGGCGCGGAGATAGCCCCATACGGCAGATTCGCCGGGCGCCTCGTGCGATCGGGCGAGGATGTAGAGGCCCGCCATCACGACGAGCAGGCCCGATGCGACGACGCGCATGCCGCGCACACCGCCCTGCGCGGGATTGAAGCGGTCGAGCCCGGTCGCCTGGAAGATGTTCATGCGATCTAAATGACCGTTGGGCGGGATAGTTCAACCAAAAGGAAAGCCGCCCCAGCCTTTCGGGCGGGACGCGGGGGGCGGCATGGTCGGTCCCTCATTCGGCGGCGTGCGGCGTGCCCTTCGTCTCATGGTCCGCCGGCGTGATCAGGAACTTGCCCAGCTTGGGGCCGATCCATTTCTCCAGATCGTCCGCCAGGGTGAAGCCCGCCGGCACGATAACGAGCGTCAAGAGCGTCGACATGGTGATCCCGCCGATCACGCAGACCGCCATCGGCGCACGCCAGCTGCTGTCGCCCGAGAGACCGAGCACGATCGGCAACATCCCCGCGATCATCGCGACCGAGGTCATGATGATCGGCTGAGCGCGCTTGTGGGCGGCCTCGAGGATCGCTTCCGTGCGGTCGACACCGCGACGCATCTCCTCGATCGCGAAATCGACGAGCAGGATCGAGTTCTTCGCCACGATGCCCAGCAGCATCAGCAGGCCGATATAGACCGGCATCGAGACCGACATGCCCCAGATCTTCAGGAAGACGATCCCGCCCAGGGGGGCCAGCAACAGCGAGCCCATGTTGACGAAGGGCGGCAACACCCGCTTGTAGAGCAGCACCAGCACCGCGAAGACGAGCAGCACGCCGGCGGTCACCGCGATGACGAAGCCGGCGATCAGATCGCCCTGCAACTCCTGCTCGCCGAACTTGACCTGGCGGACCCCGAGCGGCAGCGCCTTCAGGATCGTCGATTTGTCCATATAACCATAGGCTTCGCTGCTGATGACCCCCGGGGCCAGGTCGGCACCGACCACGAGACGGCGAACCTGATTATAGCGACGGATCTTTGACGGCCCCGCGCCGAACGAGATGTCGGCGACGACCTTGAGCGGGACCGATGTGCCGAAGCTGGTCTGCACCGGCAGATTCTCGATCGCCGCGAGATCGCGACGCGAGTCCTCGCTCAACGAAACGCGGATCGGGATCTGGCGATCGCTCAGCGAGAATTTCGCCATATTCTGCTCGATGTCGCCCAAAGTCGCGATACGGATCGCATTGCTCAGCGAGGCGGTCGTAACCCCCAGATCGGCGGCAAGGTCGAGACGCGGCTTGATGATCAGCTCGGGGCGCTGGATGTCGCCGTCGATGCGCGGGTCGCGCATCAGCGGGCTCGTGCGCATCTGTCCGATCAGGGTGTTCGCGGTCTGCTGAAGGATGATCGGATCGTCGCCGGCCAGCATGACCGTGATGTCGCGGCCGAACCCGCCGCTCTGCGACTGGAAGTTTACCCGCGCATCGGGGATCTTCGCCAGCAGCGGGGCGGTCTCCCGCTCGAACTCGATGCTCGAGCGCTTGCGCTCGTTGGCGGGTTTCAGCGTGACGTAGATCGTCGCGAAGCGGGTGTCGCCATTATCGCCGATATCGGCGAAGGCGTTGAGCACCTCGGGCTGGCTGCGCAGGATCTCGGTCGCCTGGTCGGCCACGCGCTGCGTATCCTCCGCAACCCGCGCGCCCGGCGTGAGCTCGATCTTGACCGAGCTGTAATCGATGTCGAGTGGCGGCTGGAACTCGCTCGGGGTCGTCGCAAACAAGATGATCGTGAGAATGAAGGAGACGACGCCCAGCCCGATCGTCTTCCAGCGGTTCCGCAGCGACCATTGCAGCACGCCGATATAGCGATCCATCATCGGGCCGCCGCCATGCTGCTTCACACCCTCCGCCTTGAGGAAATAGGCTGCCGCCATCGGCGTGATCAGGCGCGCGACCAGCAAGCTCATCATCACGGCGACAGCAACGGTAAGGCCGAACTGCTTGAAGAACTGACCGGGGATGCCGGGCATGAACGACACCGGCAGAAACACCGCCACGATCGACATCGTCGTGGCGACGACGGCAAGGCCGATCTCGTCGGCCGCGTCCATGGCGGCCTGATAGGCGCTCTTGCCCATGCGCATGTGCCGGACGATATTCTCGATCTCGACGATGGCGTCGTCGACGAGGATGCCTGCCACCAGGCTGAGCGCGAGCAGGCTGATCGTGTTCAGCGTGAAGCCCATCAGGCTCATGAACCAGAATGTCGGGATCGCCGAGAGCGGGATCGCTATCGCCGAGATCAAGGTCGCGCGCCAGTCGCGCAGGAAGAAGAACACCACCACGACCGCGAGCACCGAACCTTCGATCATCGCGTCGATGGCCGAGTGATATTGCTCCTTGGTATAGGGAACGCTCGTGTAGAGTTCCTTATACTCGACCTTGGGGTTCTCCTTGCGCAGCTCGTCGAGGACCTTGACGACATTGTCATAGACCTCGACGTCCGAAGCGCCCTTGGCCTTCTGGATGCCGACCGATAGCACCTGACGGTCGTTCATCTTGGAAATCTGGCGCTGCTCCCCGAAGGAGTCGCGCACGGTGGCGATATCCGCCAGTCTTACGGTGCGCCCGTCGCCGACCGAAATCTGGGTCTGGCCGAGCTCATAGGCCGATGTGGCGTTGCCCAGCACGCGGACCGACTGTTCGGCGCCGGCCAGTTCGGCACGCCCGCCAGCGGCGTTGAGATTGGTTGTGCGCAGGATGTTGTTGACCTGCACCGCAGTCACGCCCTGCGCCTGCATCCGCGCAGGGTCGAGAATGACGCGGATCTCGCGCGAGACGCCGCCGCCGCGAAAGGCGCCTGCAATGCCTTCGATCGCCTGCAACCGCTTGATGACCGTATTGTCGGTGTACCAGCTGAGCTGCTCGAGGGTCATGTCGAGACCTTCGACCGAATAATAGGCGATCGGCCCGCCATCGACGTCGATGCGCTTGGTCACCGGCTCCAAAATGCCTTCGGGCAGTTCGGACCGGATCTTGGACACCGCGTCGCGCACGTCGTTGACCGCGCGGTCGACCGGCGTCCCGAGCTGGAACTCGATATTCGTGCCGGACAGGCCCTCGCTGACATAAGAGGTGATCGACTTCACATTGCCGATCGACGACACCGCCGCCTCGACGCGCCGGGTGATCTGCGTCTCCATTTCGGTCGGCGCGGCGCCGGGCTGCAGGATTTCGACACTGACGCCGGGGAAGCTGATGTCCGGCATCTGGTTGATGTCGAGGCGCGCGAAGCTGATCAGCCCGGCGAGCGTCAGGCCGAGAAACAGCACGATCGGTGGAATGGGGTTCCGGATCGCCCAGGCGGAGATGTTGTTCATCGCGCTTTCCTCGCTCAGCGGGCGGCGGGGCGGTTGGACAGCTGCGGTGTGACCTTGTCGCCGGGGTTGAGGAAGGCACCTGCGGACAGGACGACCTTCTCGTTGCCCTGCAGGCCCGACAGCACCACGACCCCGGCATCGGACACGTCGCCCGTCTTGACCTCGCGACGGATCACCTTGTCGTCGGGACCGACAACAAAGACGAAAGAACCCTTGTCGTCGTGCAGCACGGCCGACTCGGGCAACTGCGGCGCCTTGACGGTACCGCTGCGGATCGCCGCGCTGGCAAAACCGCCCGGGCGAAGCGCCGGGTCATAGCGCAGCTGGATGCGCGCCGTGCCCTGGCGCGTCTGCGGATCGATGACCGGGGAGATCTGCCACACCGTCCCCGCAAAGGCGCGACTGCCGCCGATCGGGGTGACCTGCGCGGTATCGCCGACCTTCAGCCGGGCGATGTCCTGCTCGGCGAGCTGGGCGCGGATTTCGATCTCGCCGTCCTTCGCGACGCGGAACAGCGCGCCGGCACCTGCGCCGACCACCTGGCCCGGCTCGACCGCGCGGGTCAGGACGAGGCCGGAGGCGGGCGAGCGAATGCTGAGCCGGCCGATCTGGGCGCGGCTTTCGCCGAGCTGCGCTTCGGCCACGGCCACGCGGGCGACTGCCGCGTCGCGGGTGGCGGTGCGGCGGTCGATATCGGCCTTGGAGATGAAGCCACGGGCGACCAGCGCCTTGGCGCGGTCGAGCTCGGCCTGCGCCAGCTGTGCATCGGCGCGCGCGACGCGGACACCGGCGGCCAGCGAGGCGGCCTGCTGCGTCTGGACCGATCGCTCGATCACCGCCAATGTCTGGCCCGCCTTGACCCAGGTGCCCGGTTCGACGATCACCGCCTGGACCATCCCGCCTTCGCCGGCGATGCCGACCGGCATCTCACGCTTCGCAGCGAGCGTGCCGGTTGCGGAGACGGTGGTGACGACATCGGTGCTGCCGGGGATGATCACGGTCACGCCGGGTGCCGGCGGGGCGGCGGGCTTGGCCTTGTCGCCACCGAACAGGACATATCCGATCACGCCAAGCGCGATCAGGCCCGCAACAGCGGCCCCGATGATGGTCCAGCGGCGGCGGCGGGCCTGCTCCTCGTCGAAGTCATAAGCCCTGTAGTCCGTCTGGATGCCGGATTCGACGTTCATCCCCATAATCCCGTAATCGGCCGCGCGGGCCCCCTTCGCTTCGATCCAGCTGTATTATATTAATACATCACCCCGCTCAAGGGGCAGCGCTCGAGACGAAAGCCGCAGGGATCATAACGGTCCCGAAAGGCGTTCATGCCGCGTGCAGCGAGGATCCACCAAAGTGCGGATAGCACGCACGGGGAGTTGCGGCAAAGCAGGAGCAAGACCAATATGGCAGTTAGTTTTTCCCGTTTCGGTGGCGCGGCGCTTCTGGCCGCAGCTGCGGCAGCGCCGCTGATGGCGCAGCAGCCGATGCTTCCGCCGGGCCATCCGCCGGTGATCGGCACGCGGCTCGACATCGTCGCGTCCGGCGAAGTCACCGCCATTCCGGACATCGCCACCGTCGGGGCAGGGGTCGTAACGCAGGCACCCACCGCCGCCGAGGCGATGAAGGATAATGCCCGGCGCACGGCGGCGACCGTCGCGGCGATCCGCAAGGCGGGTGTCGCCGACCGCGACATCCAGACGACATCGGTCTCGCTCAGCCCGCAATACCGTTATGCCGACAACCAGCCGCCGGTGATCACCGGTTATCAGGCGTCTTCGCGTGTGAGCGTGCAGTTCCGCGATATCAAGGCGGCAGGCCCCGTGCTCGACGCGCTGGTTGCTGCGGGCGCCAACCAGATCGATGGCCCGTCGCTGTCGATCGACAAGCCCGAGCCCCTGCTCGACAAGGCGCGCGAGCAGGCCGTGGCCACGGCGAAGCAGCGCGCCGATCTCTATGCCCGCGCAGCCGGCATGCGCGTCAAGCGTATCCTCGCGATCAGCGAAGGCTCGACCGAACCCATGCCGATCTATCGCCCGATGGCTGCGATGGCGATGGTGCGCAAGGAGGCCGCTGCCGACACGATGATCGAAGCCGGCGAGCAGAAGATGTCGGTCAGTATTTCTGTGACGTTCGAACTCGAATGATGGTCCGGCGGTGACGCGCGCGCAGCGTGGCGTCACCGCCGCCCGCCGGCCTTCCATCCGCTTTGCCTTTGCGGCGGTCTAAAGCCTGTTTGGGATCGTCGGCGCGATGAGGAACGGCGGATGCGGCCGACGATGTCGGCAATGACGACGCTGGCGAGGAAGGCGAGAAAGACTCCCGCGATGAACCATCGGATGAGCGCGCTTTCCATGGTGGTTGCTCCGGCGAATGGCTGACAAGGCACGCAAAGCTGAACCGGCTACGCCTCGCTGCTCCCGATCGCTCCCAGCGATCGAGCCATCCCCGATCACCACCATATACTCGTGATACGAAACCGGATCAATCACGGCTGCCGCGTCTGCGTCAGGCGTGGCATCCCCTGCACGCAACGAACTTTCCTCCCGCTGATAATGATCAGGCGCGATGACAGCATGTGTTGGGTGGGGATGCGGGTGCGGGGAGGAGATATGCTGGTGCGCTTTTCGGTCGGAGGCGAATGCCTCTTCGAAGCGGAAGTGACGTGCGTTCCGGCGGCAGGCTCGGAGGTCATCTTCGTCAGCTCCGCAGCGGGGCGCGGCATACCGACTGGCAGCGTGGTGGCCGCTCGGGTGTCGGCCGAGATCGGCCCGATCTTCGATTTCAGCGCCGATCCGCCGCTGGTCGTCCTCTCTCTTGACCAGGCTCAGGCGATGCCGCCCATTAGCGGCGGACCGTCCGCGCAGGACGGCATGGCGTAGCGTCGCGTGCAAACGGACATAGGCCAAAGACCAAGGGTTCTGGACAGGCGTTCATAAGGAATCGCTATCAAATCCACCATATTGCGTATTGGACAGCCCCGGTCTCTTCCCGGACATTTTCCGCCAGAAAAGCATAGATGTCGGGAAGTGGGATGCAGCGCAGCCATAGCTGTCGGGACGAGCGATGACTCGTCGCAGGGATCAGGACGCGGCGTCGGCGCCATTGGCGGGCCATCTGGTCGTCGATCTGCTGGGTGGCGAGTTGGGCAAGATCGGGCACATCTTCGCGGATCTCGGCGCGAAGGTGTTCATGCCGCGCCTCTGTTGGGTCGACCACCCCGCAATCACGGGCAAGGCGGCTCTGACGGCTGCGGTCGCAGATGCGGGAAAGGAAAGGCTTGTCCTGTCCGGTTCGATCGAGGAACGCGCGCGCCAGCTGCGCGATCTCGCCCGTGACGCTGATCTTCTGCTGCTGCCTTATCCTTTGGCTGAGGACTATGGCGTCCCCGCCGCCGCCTTCGACGCGGTTCTGAAATCCCGCGCGGTGCGGATGACGGTCAGCGGATTCGGCCTGGGCAATGCGTTTAGCGATTGGCAGGCGACCGATCCGGTGCTGCACGCCCTGTCGAGCGAACTGTCGCGATCGGGTATCGCCGGGCGCCCCCCCCTGCTGCCGCCGGGGCAACTGGCGCTCGAATGCGCGATGTCGCAGGGCGCCTTCGTCGCGATGGCTGCCCTGCACGCCGCGCAACGGACGGGGCAGGGCGACCGGATCGACTTTTCGCTGCTCGATGGGGCCGTGCAAGCGCTCGACCCAGGCTTCGGCATTGCGGGCAGTGCGACGCTCGGGCGCTCGGCAGCAGCGCTGCCGCCGGGACGGCCGGCGGCCGGGACGCTCTATCCGATCCACGCCTGTGCCGATGGCACGGTGCGGATCTGCGTGCTGGCCCCGCGCCAGTGGCAGAATATGCACCGCTGGATGGGGTCACCTCCGGCTTTTGCGGCGCCCGAGTTCAACCGCCTCGACGTGCGGCAGGCGTCGGTGCCGTTGCAGGAGGCGCTGGCGGCCTTCTTCGCCGAGCGGACGAAAGCCGATCTCGTCGCCGAAGGTGCGTTGCAGGGCGTTCCGATTTCTGCGGTGCTGACACTGGAGGAATGTCTCGCGACCGATCATGTCGAAGCGCGCGGCGTGCTGGCCGAAACCCAACTGGCCGACGGCAGCCGGGTGTGCATTCCCGGCAGCCCGATCAGGTTCGGCGAAAGCGCTGAAAATTCGGCCGAACACACCGCCGACCATGCTGTCGAAACGCCCGCAGCTGCGCTGCCATTGGCCGGGCTCAGGGTCCTCGACCTGGGCGTAATCGTGGTGGGCGGTGAGCAGGGGCGGCTGCTAGCCGATCTCGGGGCGGACGTCGTCAAGGTAGAGAGTGCGGCGTTCCCGGACGGTACCCGGCACAGCTATCTGCCAACCGGCTTGTCGGTCGGCTTCGCGGCCGGGCATCGCAACAAGCGCAGCCTCGGCCTCGACCTGCGGCATCCAGAGGGCAAGGCGCTGTTTCTGCAGCTCGCGGCGGAAGCGGACGTGATCCTGTCCAACTTCAAGCCTGGAGCGATGGACTCGCTCGGTTTCGACTACGCCACCCTGTCCGCGATCAACCCGGGCATCGTGATGGTGGACAGCAGTGCGTTCGGTGCAGATGGCCCGTGGGCGGGTCGGATGGGCTATGGCCCGCTCGTCCGTGCGGCATCGGGGCTGACCAGCAAATGGCGTTATCCCGATGATCCGTTGGCGTACAGCGATGCCGTCACCATTTATCCCGACCACTCGGCGGCGCGCTACGGCGCCATCGCCACGCTGGCGTTGCTCCATCGCCGCGCCACGACTCGGCGCGGGGGCACGGCGTCGATCTCCCAGCTCGACGTGATGCTCGATCATTTCTCGGCGGAGATTGCCGGTAAAGCAGCAGGGATCGATGGTTGGGGCGAACCACCGGATGCGCCGTGGGGCGTGTTTCAGGCTTCGGGCGACGATCAGTGGTGCGTCGTAACCATTCGCGGCGACGAGGACTGGCGGGCGCTGTGTGACGTTATGAGACGAACGGACTGGCTGTCGGACGGGGCACTGGCGCAAAAGGCAGGCCGGATCGCGCGGCGGATCGAGATAGAGGCCGCCGTCTCTGCGTGGATGATCGAGCAGGATGCGGACGAGGCGATGCACAGGCTGCAGCGGGCCGGAGTTCCTGCAGCGCGAATGCTTCGCATCGCCGATCTCCCCGATTTTTCCTATTATCGTGAGCGCGGCCTGTTCCGCGTCGACCGCCATCCGAATCTTGAGGAAGACGTGATTGCCGAGAGCTTCCATGCGCGCTCGAATTTGGTGGGCGCGCTCCCCGCCATACCCGCGCCGCTGATGGGGCAGCATAGTGCGGATGTGGTGCGCGACTGGCTGGCAATGCCAGAAGACAAGATCGACGATCTCTTTGCCACGCGCGCCTTGCAGGGTGTGGATCCCACGATCGAACAGATGCTCGCAGCCGGCCTTGGCCGGGGCGAGAGATTGCCCGGCTAGCGTTTTCGCGCGGCGGGCGACGCATCAAAATCAAGAACAGAGAATGAGGAGACAGGCATGAATTCGAGCGTCGACGAAAGCCGCATTCCCGTGATCATCGGCATCGGCGAGGTGCTCGATCGGCCGGCTAACGACCTTGAAGGCATGAACGCCTTCGAACTTATGCTGGCGGCGCTCGAAGAGGCCGAGGCCGATAGCGGCGTCGATATCCTCGACGCGCTCGACTGGCTGGGGGTCGAGGACGAGATTTCCTTCCCCGATCCAGCGCCGCAGGAGCGGGTGGCGGCGCTGATGGGACGCCGGCCGACGCATTTGCTGAAGACGCATGAGGCGAGCGGCGACGGGCCGATCAAGCTGATCAATGACGCCGCCAATCTGATCGGGCGCGGCGAAATTTCTCTCGCCGCCGCCGTCGGGGCCGAGGCGCTGCGGACCGCCGCCAAGCGCGCGCAGGCCGACATCGCCGCTGGACGCGAACCGCCGAAGAGCTCGATCGCGGAGGTGGCCCTCGCCAATGCCAAGCCGCTGGCGCGCAAACATGGCCTGTTCACGCCGATCGACGTCTACCCGCTTTACGAAAATGCTGCCCGCGCGGCCTGGGGCCAGTCGCTGGCTGAGGGGCAGGCCGAAAGCGGCAGGATCGGCGAAGGCTTCGCAGCGGTCGCCGCCGCAAATCCCTATGCCTGGATCAGGAAGCCAGTCGACGCAGACACGATCGCGACGCCGACGCCCGATAATCGTATGGTCAGCTTCCCCTACACCAAGCTGATGGTCGCCAATTCAAGCGTGAACATGGGGGCGGCGGTGATCGTCGCCAGCCTCGCCAAAGCGCGCGAGCTGGGCGTCGACGAAAGCCGGATCGTCTATGTCGGGGCCGGCGCAGCCGCGCATGAGGATGAGGATTTTCTGCGCCGCGATAGCTATGCGCGTGCCGCAAGCCTCGAGACGACCGTCCACGCCGCGCTTGAGCGCAACGGCGTCGCTGCGGCCGATATCGACCATGTCGAGCTCTATTCCTGCTTCCCGATCGTGCCGAAGCTGGCGCGTCGCGCGCTGAATTGGCCGCTCGGTCGCCCCTGTTCGGTCTATGGCGGGCTGACCTTCGGCGGTGGCCCGATCGGCAACTGCATGATGCACGCCGCCGCGCGAATGGTCGCGAAGCTGCGCGAAGGTGGCCGGCATGGCCTCATCGTCGCCAATGGCGGCTATGCGACACATAGCCATTCGATGCTGTTCAGCCGCGAGCCCGTTCCCGCAGGAACCTTCCCGCAGGACTATGACGTGCAGGCGCTTACCGAGGGCAAGCGCGGCGCGGTCCCCGAATTGCTGGAGAGCTATGGGGGGCCGGGCGAGATCGAGACTTTTACGATCCCGTTCGACCGCCACGGCCAGCCACGGCATGCCACCATCATCGGTCGCACGCCCCAAGGCGCACGCTTCGTCGCACGCGTTCCGGAGACCGACACTGCGACGATTGCCTTTCTGATGGCCGATGATGCGCAACCGATAGGCGCGAAAGGGATAGTTTCGGAAGGACCCGAAGGTCTGGCAATCTGGACGATGTCCGGCTGATCTGACCATATCCGGACGGGAGGGCGCCGGCCAACGGCGCCCCGCGGACGGGGAGGACAGAGATGGCGCCCATCGATATCCGGCAAATCCGCATGTTCGTGGCGGTGGCCGACAGCTTGTCCTTCACGCGGGCGGCCGAAACGCTCCATGTCGCGCAGCCCTGGCTGTCGGTTCAGATCCGCAAGCTCGAGGAGCAGATCGGCTTCCAGCTGTTCCTGCGTAACCGCAACCGGGGCGTGCTATTGACCGAACAGGGCCACGCCTTTCTCAAGCCCGCGCGCAGCTATGTCGAAGCCGCCAATATGGTCGCCGAGGTCGCGCGCGACATGCGCGCGAACCAGGCCCAGTCGCTGCGGCTGGGCGCTCCGGACTTTTCTGCGGAAATTCCCGCGCGCGAAGCTCTGCTCGACCTGTTCCTCCGCCGCCATCCCCGGATCGAGATCGAGATCGTCAACGCCTGGTCGTCGCAGCTGGTCGATGCGCTGATGCGGCACGAGATCGACCTGGCATTCACCGTCGGACCGTTCGAGCGCGAAGGATGCGAGGTGCTGGACCTCGCCCATTTCCGCTGGGCGCTGCTCGTGGACCGGGAGAGGGCTGATGCTCTGGGGCCGGACATCTCGCTGGAATCACTGCGGGGGCAGCAGATCGCCAGCTTCCGGCGCAACATCAATCCGATCTTCTACGACAGCATCGCGGGCCGTCTGTCTGCACACGGGATCGAGGTTCTTCCGCTGCCCGAGTCATCACTCGCAGGCATTCGGCAGCATGCGATGCGATCGCATGTGCCCGTCCTGATGAGCGAATGGCACGCGGCATCGAATCTCGGACCCGATCTGACGATATTGCCCTTCTCTGAAACAGACTTCACCGTGGCGCTGCATCTCGTCAGGCGCGAGAATGACGACCGTTCCGCGGTGCGCGCGCTTTGGAGGCTGGCGAGCGAAGTCGCGCAAGCCAAGGTTGATAGCAATTTCGTCTCAACCACGGTCTGATACATATTAGACGCGATGGACCTCGCTACATAGCCTCTCAACCTAAGCCGGACGCCCGAAAAGACGCCGGCATGTGATGGAAGAGGATGTCCTTCGCGCGCCATGGCGCGCATCGGGCAAAATGCGGCTCCGACTGGAGGCGCAAGGCTAAGGCCGCTCTTCCGACATCGATGGATCGCCCACCAAGGGGCTTTTGCGCTTGTTCTGGTCTGGAGAGAAATATGGCTGATACCGAAGACGATGTGGTGCTTTACGAAGTCGTCGAGCAGCATATCGGCCTCGTGACGCTGAACCGCCCGGCCAAGCGCAATGCGGTCAACGGCGCGGTTGCCCGCACGCTCGACGCGATCGTCAAGAAGACAGAAGCGGACCCGGACATCTGGGCGGTGGTCATAACTTCCGCCGAGGGACCGACTTTCTGCGCAGGGGCCGATCTCGCAGAAGTCGCGGCCGGCCGTGCCGACGAACTCAGCACCCCCGACGGCGGTTTCGCCGGATTCGTCGAAGCCAGGCGGGTCAAGCCCTGGATCGCGGCGGTCAAGGGCAGCGCGCTCGGCGGCGGCCTGGAAATCTCGCTCGCCTGCGACCTGCGTGTCGTGTCGACCGAGACGATCGTCGGCCTGCCCGAGGTCAAGCGCGGACTGATCGCCGGGGCCGGTGGCATCTATCGCCTGCCTCGTCAGCTGCCCCGCGCGATCGCGCTCGAGATGATCGCGACCGGTGAACCGATCGGCGCTGCCCGCGCCGAGGCGCTCGGCCTCGTCAACCGCGTCGTTGCGGCGGAGCAGGTCGTGGAGACGGCGCTGGGCCTGGCCAAGGCGATCTGCGCCAACGCCCCGATCGCCGTGCGCGAAAGCCTCCAGGTGGCCCGGCTCGCGGCCGAGGTGCCCGAGGATGTTTCGATCGCGGCCACGCGAAAGGCCTTCGACCGGCTGGTGGTGAGCGAGGATTTCGCGGAAGGTCCGCGCGCATTCGTCGAGAAGCGCGCCCCCCGCTGGACGGGCCGCTGATCGCGCATTCGGCGCGGTCCGATCGAGCCCTTGGCAGGACAGGCAAGACGGGGCGTCGGCTGTGCTGGCGCTCACCGGAGGAGTGTGCGCGTCGCCGGTTGGAGCCGGCTTTCGATAATCAAGACAGGTAAGGGGATGGTCTGACATGAGAAACAGGGTTTTGCTCGCCACCACCGCATTGGCGCTCGCCGCTGGGCCGGCCTGGGCGCAGACGGCGCCGCAGTCGACCGATGCCGGCGGGATCGAGGACATCATCGTTACCGCCCGCCAACGTTCGGAATCGCTGCAGTCGGTGCCGGTTGCCGTCGCCGCGATGGACGGTGCCATGATCGAGCGCACTTTCATTCCTGACGTCGACTCGATCGAACGCTTCATGCCCAATGTCGAACTCGGCCGGCATCCCTTCACCGGCGGCGGCATGTCCGCCTCGATCCGCGGCATCAGCTTTGGCGATCTCGACCGCTCGTTCGAGCCGGCGGTCGCCGTCTCGGTCGACGGCGTTTTCCTCGCGTCCAACACGGGCGCGATGATGGACACGTTCGACATCGACGCGATCGAGGTGCTGCGCGGTCCGCAAGGCACGTTGTTCGGTCGCAACACCATCGGCGGCGTGATCAGCATCAAGCGCACCAAGCCGACGATGGACTGGGGCCTGAAGGGCCAGGTCACGGTCGGCAGCTATGGCGTGCGCGAATATAAGGTCGTCGCCAATGCGCCGATCGTCGGGGATGTGCTCGGCCTGAAGATTGGTGGCTATCGCGAGCGTAGCGACAGCTTCACGCGCCGTGCCAGCGACGGCAAGCGCGAGGACGGCATCAATCGCTATTCGCTGTTCGGCGCGCTGCGCTTCAACCCCAGTTCGGCGTTCGACGCGACGCTGTCGATCGACCATATCAACGACAAATCCAAATATCCCAGCCTGGTGCCATTGTCGGCCCCCGGCCAGACCTTCTGCGTCGCTTTCGGCGCCTGCATCGGGACGCAGGGCGAGCGGATCAAGGACAGCGGCTATAAGCTCGCGCTCGACGGCTATCCGTTCCAGGCCAAGCTGAAGCACACTGCGGTGACGCTGAACGCCAAGCTGGACGTGATCGACGGCGTCTCGCTCGAATCGATCACCAACTACACCAAGCAGAAGGACGCGCTGAACGTCGAGAACACCGGTGGTGCACCGCTGGCGAACGGCGCACATATCTTCGTGTCGCTGCGCGACCAGACCGCCAACCAGTTCAGCCAGGAAGTGCGCGCGGTCAGCGATCTGGGCGGGGCGTTCGATTTCGTCGCCGGCGTCTATTATATGAAGTCCGAGTTCGACCTCGTGCAGCAGGCGATCGTTACCGGCAATCGTTCGCAATTCTTCGACGCCGGGCAGGATCTCAACGCCTATGCAGCCTATGCCGAGGCCTATGTCGAGCCGATCGACAAGCTGCGGCTCACGGTCGGTGGTCGCTACACCCACGAGAAGAAGAAATTCTACATCCGCTTCCGCAATCCGACGAGCGGCGCGGTTACCGGCCAGTGCCCCGATGCGTCTTCGGCCTATGCGCCCTGCGCCGATCCGGCGGTGACCTTCAGCAAGTTCACCCCGCGGGTGACGGTCGACTATCGCTTCACGCCCGACATCATGGTCTATGCGGGTTGGTCGCGCGGCTATCGCTCGGGTGGCTGGAACAGCCGCGCTACCGTCACCACAGCGATCGGCCCCTATGAGCCCGAGACGGTCGACAGCTATGAAGCGGGGCTGCGCACGACCTTCTGGAACAACCGCGCCCGTGCCAATGTCACGGTCTTCCGCGCGAAGTATAAGAACAAGCAGGAAGAGGTGATCACTGCGTCGCCGATCAACCCGCTGATCACCCAGACCCAGGTGCAGAACGCGGCTTCGGCCACGTTACAGGGTGTCGAGGGCGAGTTCCAGCTGGCGCCGACCCGCTGGCTGAACCTGCGCGCTGCGTTCGGCTATATCGATGGGAAATACGACGCCTTCCTGTCCGCCGGGGCCGACATCCGTAATCTGCGCAACCTGCGCTATGCGCCGAAATGGTCGGTCAGCTTCGGCGGTGATGCGACCATTCCGGTCGAAGCGACGGGCGGCGAGATATTGATCAACGCGAATTACAAATGGACCGACAAGTTCGCGACGTCGGTCATCCGCGATACGACGGGTCTGAACCGCGACTTCATCGATGCCTATGCGACGGTCGATGCGTCGATCGGCTATCGCCACGAACTGGACGACCGCAAGAATGTGACGCTGTCGGCCTTCGTGCAGAACGCCTTCCACAGCAACGGACGGCTCTATCGCAAGGTCATCACCGGGCCCTTCGCCTTCGCCAGCCGCGAAGTCGCGCGGACCTGGGGCCTGACGCTGGGCCTCTCATACTAAAAGGGGGTGTCGCAGGCGGGAACTTTCGGTCTCCGCCTGCGAGGCACCTCCATTATGGTATCAGACCTGGCTGAAGCCGCCGTCGATCAGGAATTCGGCGCAGGTCACGAAGCTGGCGGCTTCCGAGCAGAGGAAGACCACGCCGCCGCCCATTTCGTCGGGCCGACCGAGACGACCGATCGGATGGCGCGCCTTGATCGCGGCTTCCGACACCTCCCGCGAGGGCACGGCGCCAAGTTCGATATAGCGGTCGATGATCGACCCGAGCATACCGGTGTCGACCCCGCCCGGATGGACGCTGTTCACCCGGATGTTGTAGCCGAGCGCGGCAAACTCTGCGCCAAGGCACTTGGACAGCATCTTCACCGCCGCCTTGCTGGTGCAATAGGCCGCGTTGAACGCCGCGCCGCGCAGGCCGCCGACGCTGGAGAAATTGACGATCGAGGCACCGCCCTTGCGGGCCTTGCCGCCCTCCTTGAGCAGTGGCAGCAGCGCCTGCGTGCCGATCACGACAGAATCGACGTTGATCGCGTTGACGCGGTGCCATTCGGCGAGGGGGGTGTCCTCCATCTTGCCGACGATCGACAGGCCGGCATTGTTCACCAGCGCGTCGAGGCGGCCATAGTCGCGCTCGATCATCGCGGCGAGCGCGGCCCAGTCCTCGGCCTTGGTCACGTCGTGGCGCATCACTGCATCGGCGCCGATATCGGCGGGGGGCTCGTTGAGATCGGTCGCGATCACGGTCGCATTCGCGGCCTTCATCGCCTTGACGATTTCCCGGCCGATACCGCCGGCGGCGCCGGTGACGACCGCCACCACATTGTCGAGAGCGATCGTCATTGTGCCGTCCATCCTCCGTCCACGACCAGCTCGGCGCCGGTCACATAGCTGCTGTCCTCGCTGGCGAGGAAATAGCAGGCGCCGGCGATTTCCGACGGATCGGCGAGCCGGCCGCTCGGCGTCGTCGCGGCCATCGTGTCGATCAGGTCCTGCGGCTTTTCGGCGACGCCCTGATCGACCCAGCGCTGGAAACCGGCGTTGAGCAGCGGGGTGAGCACGAAGCCCGGATGGACCGAATTGGCGCGGATCGGCGTGCGCTTCTGCGCGAACTCGATCGCGATGCCCTTGGTGAACAGGCGGACGGCGCCCTTGGTCGCATTATAGGCCGAAACCTCGCTATAGCCGACGAGGCCCATGATCGAGCTGATGTTGATGATGCTCGACCCGCCCTTGATGCCAGCGCCGCTCTCGGCGAGCATCGGCGTGAAGGTGCGCGTGCCGAGGAAGACGCCGTCGACATTGACGGCCATGATCCGCCGCCAGGCGTCCATGGTCAGCGTCTCGACCGGTCCGGTCAGGTCGGTGCCGGCATTGTTCACCAGGATGTGCAGACGGCCATGCTGCTTATTCACATGGTCGAGCGCCGCCGCCCAATCCTCTTCCTTGGTGACATTGGCAGAGACATAGCTCGCAGCCTGCCCCAGCTTCGCCATGGTTTCCTTCACGACATCGCTATCCGCCGCATCGAGGTCGGACAGGACGACTTCGGCGCCCTCCGACAGATAGCGCTCGACGACCGCGAGGCCGATGCCGCGCAGACCACCCGATATGAAGGCGACGCGCCCTTCGAGGCGCCGTGCTCCGCTATTGCTCATACGCCCATCATCCCGGCAGTGCTGGCACCGTCGATCACATATTCGGCACCCGAAACAAAAGCCGCCTCGTCCGATCCCAGCCATGACACGAGGCCGCAGACTTCCTCGACTGTCGCCATGCGGCGGAGCGGGGACATGCCCTCATAGGCGGCGCGCGCTCCGGCCTCGTCGCCCGACTTGGCGATGATCTGTTTGATCAGCGCGGTCTCGACGACGCCCGGCAGGACCGCGTTGACGCGGATCTTGTAGCCCTTGGCGCCGCAATGGAGCGCGGCCGACTTCGCCAGCGCGATCACCGCCGACTTCGATACCGAATAGCTGACATAATTGCCGAGCGCGCGGTGCGCGTTCATCGACGAATTGATGATGATCGACCCGGTCGGGCCGCCGGGATTGTCGCGCATCGTGCGGATCGCATGCTGCACGGTCAGCATCACCCCGGTCTGGTTGACGCCGATCACCTTGTTCCAGGCCTCGATCGAGACGTCCTCGATATCGGCGCCGCCCCGCTCCGTGCCGGCATTGGCGAAGGCGATGTCGAGCCGGCCATGGGCCGACAGGATGCGCTCCATCAGGGTGGGCCATGCGGCCGCCTCCTCGACCCGGTGCGTCTCGAAGGTCGCGCCGGTCTCGGCGCAAAGTTCTTCGGCGGCGGCGGCGTTGGAGCCGGTGAAGACGACCTTGGCGCCATCCTCGACGAACCGGCGAACGGCACCGGCGCCGATGCCAGAGGTACCTCCGGTGACCAGCGCCACCTTTCCTTCAAGCCGTTTGCTCACGGCACTCTCCCAATCATATATGTCTGCAGAACCGGACTATCTGTTTCGCGGATTTGGCCGACCGCGCAACCTATGCTTTCGATAAGGTGACGGCGCCGACGCCTGCGGGGCACAACCGGCAAAACGCATAATCTTTAGGATGAAGGATTCGACCATGGCCGAACGTGATCCGAAGCAGGGCGGCGGCTTCGAGCGGTGCCCCGGAACCAGCTGGGAAGACCTGATGGCTCAGGACTCCCGCACCGCTCCGGCGATCCTGACGCAGGAAAGCTACGAATATCTCGGCTCGGATCCGATCCCTGCGGAGCGCTACACGAGCGAGGCCTTTGCCCAGCTCGAGCGTGAGCGGATGTGGCCCTATGTGTGGCAGTTCGCCGCCCGCGAAGAAGATTTGCCCGAGCCCGGCGATTTCGTCGTCTATGAAAATGCCGGCCGGTCCTTCCTGATCAGCCGTCAGGACGACGGTTCGGTCCGCGCCTTCCACAATGTCTGTCTCCATCGCGGCCGCAAGCTGCGGACCGACGACGGCAGCGCCGACACCTTCCAGTGTCCGTTCCACGGCTTCACCTGGAAGAAGGACGGCAGCTTTTCCCACATGCCCTGCCAGTGGGACTTCAAACATCTCGACCCGAAGGAGCTGACGCTGCCGGAGGCCGAGGTCGGCCGCTGGGGCGGTTATATCTTCCTGCGCGAGGAGCCGGGCGGCCCGACGCTCGAGGAATTCCTCGCGCCGCTGCCCGAGCATTTCAAGCGCTGGCGGCATGAGGAATGCACGACGGTCATCTGGGTGGCCAAGGAAGTCCCGGCCAATTGGAAGGTGACCGCCGAGGCCTTCATGGAAGCCTGGCACACCGTCGTCACCCACCCGCAGCTGCTGCCCTTCTCGGGCGACGCGAACAGCGCCTATTGGTTCTGGGGCGACAATGTGAACGTCAATCTCGTGCCCTTCGGCGTGCTCAGCCCGCACCTCGATCCTGACGGCAAGAGCCAGCAGTGGATCGTCGACGAGTTCATCAAATATAATGGTCGCTCTGCCGACAATTACGACCCGTCGGGCGATCCCTATGCGGTTACCGTTCCCGAAGGGCAGACGGCGCGCGAGGCGCTGGGTGCTGCAATGCGCAAGAGCTATGAGGAGCAGACCGGCTACGACCATTCGGAAGCGACCGACGCCGAGCTGCTAGACGCGCTCGTCTACAATGTCTTCCCGAACTTCGCCCCGTGGGGCGGCTATATGCCCAACATCGTCTATCGCTGGAAGCCGGGCAAGACGCCCGACACCTGCATCATGGAGGTGCGCATCCTGTCCCGCGTGAAGAAGGGCGAGCCGATCCCGCGCAGCTGCGAACTGCACATGCTCGGGCCCGATGAGCCCTGGACCGCAGCGGCCGAGCTCGGTGGCCTCGGCCCGGTGTTCGAGCAGGACATGGAAAATCTGCCCTTCGTTCAGGAAGGGCTCCACTGCTCGAAGACCGGAAAGGTCCAGCTGGCCGATTATCAGGAAATCCGCATCCGCCAGTTCCACCAGACGATGGAGAAGTACATCAACGGCGAACTGGGCGCGCGCAAATGAGCGAGGCGGGTACGGAAGCGCGCCCGCCGCGCATCGACTGTGTGCTGATCTGTGGTGGCGTGTGGCACGACATGGACTTCGCTCGTCTGGAGCTGCTCAAGCTTCTGGCCGAGGACCAGAGCGTTCGCACGCGGGTGTTCGAGGATTATGAGAATATCGAGGCGATCGCCGCCGCTGACATCATCATCACCTATACCTGCGACGTGACGCCGTCGCTCAAGGCGCAGGAGGCACTGCGCGACTGGCTTGCCAAGGGCGGGCGCTGGTATGCGCTACACGGCACCAATTCGGTGTTGCGTCTGCTCGAAAACGGCCTGTGGGACGCGCCGCGCTGGGCGCCGCTGATGATGGACATGCTTGGAAGCCAGTTCGTCTCGCATCCGCCGATCGCGCCTTATCGTGTGACGGTCGCCGATCCCGAACATGAGCTGGTTCGCGGCGTCGAACCCTTCGATACGACCGACGAGCTCTACCATCTGGAAACCCATGGTGATCTGCACGTGCTGCTGGAAACCGAGTGCACCGAGCCGGGCACCGGCTTCGTCGAGGCCGCAGACGCGCTGGGCACCCAGCCCGTCTTCTACATCAAGCAGCACGGAAAGGGCGCGGTGCTTTACCTGACCCTGGGCCATTGCCGCGGGCATTATGACTTGCAGCCTATGCTCGACTGGTGGCCCTCGGTCGACCGGTGCGCCTGGGATTTGCCGGTCTTCTATGACCTTCTGCGTCGCGGCATCGGCTGGATCAAGCAGCGCGAGACCGCCTGAGGCAGGCAGCTGTTGTCCGATCGAGCGCGATTTCGGTCGACGCGCTCGCCGCAGCATAGATGAAGCGCTACGGAAAATGCCGTGACCTTCCGGTCACGGCATTTCTGTTTCAGTGGCCGATGGCCTGATCAGGCGTTGCCCGCATACCGATCGAGTGCCGTTTGGGGATCGTCCGGCCAGCGTGACAGGACCAGCAGGCGCTTGTGGCCATGACCGATGATCAACTCGTCGCTGACGCCCATGCCCCCGTGGAACTGCATCATCTCATGGCCCAGCTCGATCGAGGCGGGGGAGACGAACGCACGCAGGCCCAGGACCGCCTGATGGAAATCCGGCTCGCCCCACGAAACGAGCGCGAGATTGAGCAGCGCCCGCGACTGTTCGATCGCGGTATATTGCGCGACCATGCGGTGCTGGATCGCCTGGAAGCTGGCGAGCTTGGCGCCGAACTGCTCACGCGTCCGCAGATATTCCTGCGTTTCGGCGAACAGGCGTTCCATGATGCCGAGCGCTTCCGCCGAACGGGCGAGGCTGACCAGATCGTCGATCTCGGCCAGCGCCGCCATGCCGCCGTCGAGCCTGTTGCCCGCGTCGACGACCACGTCCCGCAGATCGAGCGCAACCGCCATCGATCCGTCGGCCATGCGCCAGCTGCGATAGGTCAGGCCGGGGCTGCCGGCGGGGACGAGATAGAAGGCTACCTCGTCCAGCGAATGGGCCGCGCCGCCCGTACGTGCGCTGACGATATAGGCGTCGACGCCCGATCCGGCCGGGACGAAAGGCTTGCTGCCGCTAAGGCTGATGCCGCCATCCGAGATGGTCGCAC
>JAIYAJ010000186.1 GCA_027489105.1 Zymomonas sp.
CGATTATCTCGAATGCCGGAACGGGCGCTGGGCGATCGTCCATCGGCGCTCGGTCCATGACTGGGATCGCGTCGATCCGGTCGGGCGGACCATGGCCGACGCCGACGCGGTTCCGCCGAACAATCCCGATGCGCGCCTGCACCTCGCGACCCGCGACGCGCATGACCCCTCCTATGCCTTTCTCGGTGGCCATCTGACCCGCTTCGATTGACGCCGGGCCTCTCGCCCGCAGGAGCCCGCCCGCGCCGACGGAACCATCGCCTCCAACGGGCTTTGACTCCGCATTCGCAGGGGCAGGAGAATAGAGCATGGCCGCGCGCTTACTGGCAGGGGCAGATCCGCCTCGTCCTCGTCTCGATTCCGGTCGAAATCTACAGCGCAACCGTCAGCAGCGCGCAGGTCGCCTTTCATCAGGTGCACGAACCGAGCGGCAAGCGCATCCGCTACGAGAAAATCGTGCCGGGATTGGGGCCAGTCGACACCGACGATATCGTCAAGGGTTTCGAGGTGTCGAAGGGCAGTTATGTCCTGCCCGAACAGGACGAAATCGACGCGGTGAAACTGGAGAGCAAGCGGACGCTCGAACTGGGGATCGCGTGTCGAGGATGTGCAGAAGCCGGACGGGCTGATCTTCGACTTCGATCCGGACGAAGATCTGGACTTCGCCGATGTGAAGAAGGCGGCACGCGAAATCCGGGCGCTGCTGGCGGCCATCGGCCTCGTCGCCTTCGCCATTGCCGATGTCGACCGGTTGCTGAAGCGTGCCGCCGCGAAGAGGTTGAGGGGCTGGGGCATGGCGGATCAGGCCCTGCCCGATCTATGATGCTCTGGCCGAGGAGAGGGGAGCCGCCATGTTCGTAGCCGTCTATTGGTGGAAGGTTCACCCGGGCAAGGAGGAGCAGTTCGTGCGCGCCTGGACGCGAGGCACCGACCTGATCCGCGAAATCTACGGGAGCTACGGCTCGCGCCTGCACCGCGATTCGGATGGGCGTTTCGTGGGCTATGCCGAATGGCCCGACGAGGCGACCTGGCGCTACGCCTTCGACCATAAAATGGCCTATGAGGAGCCGGAGATACGCCGGGCCTTCGAGGAGGCCGTCTGCGAGGTTCCCGCCGACGCCGATCCCATTTTCACGATGACCGTCGTCAGCGACCGGTTGATCACCCGGACCTCGCCCGCAACCGACTGAAGCTCCGGCCTTCCTGTTTCTGGCCTGTTTCCGGGTGTAGAGAAGTCGGCTGCATGTCGGGGCGGATGCTGCGTCCGAATGGCGGGGGCATCGACAAGGGCTGCGCGATCCACAGCCCTTCGCACAAAAGAAAACGGGCGCCCCTTTCGAGGCGCCCGTCCTGTCAGTAATTCCGGTCCGCAGCGGACCTGGAGATCACTTCGCGTCCTGAACGGCGTCAGCAGCTTCTTCAGCGGCATCGGCCTTGTTCTCGAGCGCGCTCTCGACAGCCTCGTTCGAGGCATAGTCGGCGGCGTTCTCGAGCGCGTCAGCCTGGTTCTCCAGGGCGGCGGTGGTGTTGTCAGCGGCGTTTTCGGCCGGAGTTTGCTTGTTGCAGGCGGCCAGTGCGATCAGACCAGCAGCAACGACGACGACGCTCAGCTTCTTCATTCGAGCAGCTCCCAAAGCTTTTTAACGGCCGGCTCGAACGCCGTACCTCGGGCTGACATAACGTCGAAGACAAGAGCGTCAACGGAAAATCGACATGAATCCAAGGCTTAAAAGGTAACGACGTCCGTAACGAAAATCCCGAAAGGGACGGATTTCATAGGGTCGTTACAGGTCCAGCTGTTCTGCCAAAGACAGTCGATCCAGAATATTCGCCGTCTCGTCCCGCACGGACAACATGACGGCGCGCAACCGACACTTGGCCTCGTCTATGCAATGGTCGCAGGGCGTGTATGCGAGACGGGCGGCGCAGGGCACCAATGCCAGCGAGCCCCGCGTGGCCCGGACGATGTCGCCATAGGTGATTTCGGCCGGCGGCCGTGACAGCCAATAGCCACCCTCCTTGCCGCGCATCGTCTCGACGAAACCGGCCCGCTTCATCTCCGACAGGATGACCGTCAGGAATTTGCCGGGGATATTCTGTTCGTCGGCGATCTCGGCGAGTTGAATCGGCCCCTGGCCATAACGGTCCCCGAGATGGAGCAAGGCGCGTATCGCATATCGCGTTCTCTGTGACAGCACGGCCCGACCCTCTGAAGATTGCGATCCATGTAGGCAAAGCCAACGATAATGGAAGAGTAGAGTTAGTAGACAAAGCCGATGGCGACGTTCGACCTGTCCGCAGGGGATGCGTATATGCCCGCTTGCGTCCGGCCGGGGCTTTGCCTATGGAGCGGCCCACATGGCGTCCCGGCGCCCGTGGCGATCGTAGTTCAATTGGTTAGAGCACCGGTTTGTGGTACCGGAAGTTGCGGGTTCAAGTCCCGTCGGTCGCCCCACCTTTTCAAACATGCAGCAGCCATCCGGTCGGGCACCTCCCGGTGCCGCTGAGCCGTGCGTTGTACCAGGCCGCTTTGGGCTAGCCATCCGAGCTGAACAATTATATTACCTCAAATCGTAATAGAATTACGTGAGGTTGTAATGATCGCTCCCTGGTTCCTTCCCGATTTCGACGATCACGAGGGCGTGCACCTCTTCCGCGACGCGGCGTCCGGGCTGACGGCGGTCATTGCGGTGCACTCGACTCATCTCGGGCCGGCGGCTGGCGGCACGCGCTTCTGGCACTATGCCGATCCGGCCGAGGCGATCACCGATGTGCTGCGTCTGTCGCGGGGCATGAGCTTCAAGAACGCCATGGCTGGCCTGCCGATGGGTGGCGGCAAGGCGGTGATCCTGGCCGATCCCCTCCGCACCAAGACCCCCGAGATGCTGGCGGCCTTCGGCCGTGCGGTCGATTCGCTCGGCGGACGCTATGTCACCGCCGAGGATGTCGGCATGTCGGACGCCGACATGGTCGCGATCTCGCGCGAGACGAAGCATGTTTCGGGGCTGCCCGTGGCAGCGGGCAATGCTGGCGGCGACCCCGGCCCGACGACCGCGCTGGGCGTCTATCTGGGCGTACGTGCGGCGATCGAGCGCGGGCTGGGCAAGAGCGACCCGCGCGGGGTGCATGTCGCGATCCAGGGCGTGGGCAGCGTCGGCGGTGCGCTGGCGCGGTTGCTGGCGGCAGACGGCGCCCGGCTCACCCTGGCAGATGCCGATGCGAAGCGTGCCCGCGCACTGGCCGACGAGCTGGGCGCGGAGCTGGTTTCGACCGGCGAGATCATGACGGTCGAGGCCGATGTGCTCAGTCCCTGCGCGCTTGGCGCAGTGCTCGACGAGCGCAGCATCGCAGCGTTGCAGGTCGGGATCGTCGCAGGTGCTGCCAACAACCAGCTGGCCACCCCCGCCGATGCCGATCGCATCCACGCTCGCGGCATTCTCTATGCGCCCGACTATGTGATCAACGCGGGCGGCATCATCAACGTCGCGCTCGAATATCTGGGTCAGGGCAACCGCGCCGAGGTGGAGGCGCGGGTGGCGCATATTCCCGAACGGCTCGAGTCGATCTGGTCCGAAAGTACCGCCAGCGGCGTTGCAGCAGCAGTCGTTGCCGACCGCATGGCGATGCGGCTGATCGCCCGGGGCTGAGCGCTCAGCCGAGAGTCGCAGCGCTTGCGCGCCGCAGGCGCTGCTCTCGCCAGACGGTGTAGAGCCCGCTGGCGGCGATAAGTGCGGCGCCGGCCAGCGTGCTGGGGCCGGGCACCACCGACCAGATCAGCCACCCCAGCAGTGCGGCCCAGACGATCTGCGCATAGTCGAACGGCACGAGCGCGGCGATCGGGGCCGCTTGCAGTGCGCGGGTCATGCACAGCTGCGCGCCGGTGCCGGTGAGCCCGCCTGCGAGCAGCAGCCACCAGGTCGTCGGATCGTGGCGCCCGGTGAAGAAGGGCATCGCGATCGCACTGGCGACGAAGACGCTGACGAAGAACCAGAAGATGATGGCGCCGGCGGACTCGGTCGCCCCCATTTCGCGCACCGTCACATTCACGGCGGCATTGGCGAAGGCTGCGGCAATCGCGATCGCCACCCCTGTCAATGGCAGGTCCGACCCGCCGGGCCGCGCGACGATGATGACGCCTAAGAAGCCTATCGCGACGGCCGTCCAGCGATGCAGCCCGACATGCTCGCGCAGGAACATGGCCGAGAGGATGGTCGCGAAGGCCGGCGCGGAAAATCCGATGGCGACCGCGTCGGCCAGCGGCAGCAGCACCAGCGACTGGAAGAGCAGGCCGAGCGAGGCCAGCCCGATCAGCGCACGGAAGATATGCGCGCCCGGCCGCTTCGTCCGGATCGTGCCCACGCCGTCGGTCAGCCACAGCCAGGCGAGGATCGCCGGTATGCCGACCGCCGCGCGGAAGAACACCATCTCGACCGGACCGGCGCCATGATTGCCGGCCAGCTTCATCGCCGCGCTCATCAGCGCGAAGAAGGCGACGCCTGCCGAGCGCAGGGCGATCCCCCGGACGATGTCCTGCGGGCGCGAAGGGAGGGGCGGGTTCATTCCGTAGCGCGATGGTCGCTATCGCGACGGCGCGCAAGGCTTCCCCGATGGACCATTGCGGAGGACGCATTTGGTCCTTATCCCCATGCCGTCGTGCATATCTTCGCCAACCCCGCCCGCTTCCTGTCGATCGCGCGCCCGCTGACGTCCTGGCTGGGCTGGCCGGGGCTCGTGCTGATCACGGCTGGCATCGTCGGCGGCCTGTTCTTCACCCCGCAGGACTATCTGCAGGGACAGAGCGTGCGGATCATGTACGTCCACGTGCCCGCCGCCTGGCTGGGGATGGCGGGGTGGAGCGGCATTGCCGTGTCCAGCCTGATGCAACTGATCTGGCGCCACCCGCTGGCGGCGGTCGCCGCGCGCGCCATTGCGGTGCCGGGTGCGCTGTTCAGTGCGATCTGCCTCGCGACCGGTTCGATCTGGGGGCGTCCGACCTGGGGCACCTGGTGGGAATGGGATGGCCGGCTGACCTCGATGCTCGTCCTGTTCTTCCTCTATCTCGGCTATATCGCCTTGTCGTCCGCCGGGGCCGAGCGCGGCAGCAACGATCGCATCTCGGCGATCTTCGGCGTGGTAGGCGCGGCCAATATCCCGGTGATCCACTATTCGGTCGAATGGTGGCGGACCCTGCATCAGGGGCAGAGCATTGGGTTGGCCGGGTCGAAGATCGATCCCTCGCTTCTCTGGCCGCTGCCGCTGACGACCCTCGGCTTCACCCTGCTGTTCGCTGCGATCGTCCTGATGCGGATGCGCGCGCTGCTGGCCGAGGCCAAGGTCGCTGCGCGGCTCAAGCGAATGGCATCCGAATGACACATTGGCCCTTCATCGCCGCAGCCTATGCGGTCACCATCATCGGCACGCTGGGCGTGCTGGTCGCGTCGTTGCGCTGGATGCGCCGCGCCGAACGTCAGGCCGAAGCGCTGGGCAGGCGCGACTGATGGCGGTCAAGGCGAAGAATCAGAGGCTGATCCTGGCGCTGCTCGCGGTCGTGGCGATCGTCGGCGCGGCCTTGCTCGCCATGTCCGCGCTGAAGGACGAGGCCTCCTATTTCTATACGCCGTCCGATGCGAAGCGCGACCATGTCGATACCGGCCGCGCCGTCCGGCTCGGCGGCATGGTGAAGGGCGGGTCGATCGAGCGCATGGGCGATGGCGTGACGATCCGCTTCGTCGTGACCGATAATGCCGAGACCGTGCCGGTTACCTTCAAGGGTATCGTCCCCGACCTGTTCAAGGAAAATTCGGGCGTGGTCGCCGAGGGCAGTTTCCAGCCCGACGGCAGCTTTGTCGCGACCAACATCCTCGCCAAGCATGACGAGCGCTACATGCCGCCGCAGGTTGCGGGCGAGATGCACAAGACCGAGAGCCTGGACGCGGGGCCGGGCAAGGGGAAGGGGACGACGTGATAGCCGAGGCAGGATTGGCGGCGCTGTGGCTCGCGGCGGCGCTTGCGGGGCTGCAGCTGCTGTTCGGGATCATGGGCGTGTCGAGCGGCCGGGCCGAACTGCTCGCGGCAGTGCGTCCCGTCGCGGTCGTCCAGGCAGTGCTGACGGCACTGGCCTTCGCGGCCCTCGTCTATCTGTTCGTCACGGTCGACCTTTCGGTCGCTCTGGTCGTTGCCAACGACGCCTCGACCAAGCCGCTGCTGTACAAATTCGCCGGAACCTGGGGCAACCACGAAGGCTCGATGCTGATGTGGGTCACCATCCTCGCGGTGGCCGGCGGCGGCGTAGCCTTGTTCGAGCGGCGGCTGAACGAACGCACGCTGATCGCGACGCTGGCGGCGCAGGCGGCGATCGGCCTCGGCTTCTATGCCTTCCTCCTGTTCGCCTCCAACCCCTTTGCCCGCATCGACCCTGCACCGGCCGAAGGGCAGGGGCTCAACCCGCTGCTTCAGGATCCGGGCCTCGCCTTCCATCCGCCGACGCTCTATCTCGGCTATGTCGGCCTTTCGGTCGCCTTTTCCTTCGCGGTCGGCGCGCTGGTGACCCGTGATGTCGGCGCGGCCTTTGCCAAGGCTATGCGCCCCTGGGTGCTCGGCGCCTGGATTCTCCTCACCCTCGGTATCACCGCCGGCAGCTACTGGGCCTATTATGAGCTCGGCTGGGGCGGCTGGTGGTTCTGGGATCCGGTCGAGAATGCCTCGCTCATGCCCTGGCTGGCAGCGACGGCGCTGCTCCATTCGGTCACTGTGCTTGCCACGCGCGAAGGCCTGCGCGCCTGGACAGTCATGCTCGCGGTCGTCGCCTTCTCGATGTCGATGGTCGGCACCTTCCTGGTGCGCTCGGGCATCCTGACCTCGGTCCATGCCTTTGCGGTCGATCCCAAGCGCGGCAGCTTCATCCTGGCCCTGCTCGCCATCTATATCGGTGGGGCATTGGCACTGTTCGGCCTGCGCGTCGGCACGGTGCGCGAGGGATCGCGCTTCGATGCGGTCAGCCGCGAAGGCGCGCTGGTCATCAACAACCTGCTGCTGTCGGCGATCCTCGGCATCGTGCTGGTCGGCACGCTCTACCCGCTGATGGCCGAAGCCGTGACCGGCGAGAAGCTGTCGGTCGGCCCGCCCTATTTCAACACCGCGGCCGGCCCGCTCGCGCTGGTTCTTGTCGCCGTCATGGCGGCAGGCCCGGTGATGCGCTGGCGGCGCGACGAACTGAAGGCGGTGCTGACGCGCATGGCGATCCCGCTTCTGATCGCGGCGGTCGTGCTGTTGCTGGTCGTGCTCCTCGCGCCCGGCATCGGCATATTGCCGCTGCTCGGTCTGGTCGCGGCCGGGGGCGTCGGTGTCGGCTCGCTGGCACCGCTGTGGAAGCGGAATCTGCGGCGTACCCCGCTGTTCACCTGGGGCATGGTGATCGCGCATCTCGGCATCGCGGTCAGCATGGCCGGCATGGCGGCGGAAAGTGCCTTCACCAAGGAAACGCTGGTGGCCGCGCGTATGGGCGAAAGCCACCGGGTCGGTCCCTACACCATCCGTCTCGACGATGTGGAGCCGGTCGCCGGTCCGAACTTCACGGCCGTCGAGGCCAGCATCACCGCGCAGCGCGGTACTGGCGTACCCTTCACCCTGCACCCGCAGACGCGGACCTTCCCGTCACCCCAGGCCGAGACCAATGAGGCCGCGATCACGACCGTGCTCGATGGCCAGCTCTATGTCGTCATCGGCAAGTCGGACGAGGTGGGCCGCTGGCAGCTGCGACTGTGGTGGAAGCCCTTCGTGACGCTGATCTGGGCCGGCGGCGTTCTGATCGCGCTCGGCGGCCTGCTGTCGCTGATCGGTCGCGTCCGTCGTGAGATGCGCCACGCGCCGGCGGAGCGCTACGCATGAGGAAACTCCTCATCTGGCTGCCGCTGGCGATGTTCCTCGCGTTCATGGTGGTGTTCGCCGGTGGGCTGATCAGTCCTGAGAGCAAGACCATTCCGTCGAAACTGGTCGGCAAGCCGATGCCGCAATTCTCGCTTCCGGCTGGCATCGCGGGCAAACCGGGCCTCAGCAGTGCGGAACTCGCCAATGGCCAGCCGCATCTGGTCAACATCTTCGCGAGCTGGTGCATTCCGTGCATCCAGGAATCGCCGCAGCTGGCGCAGCTGGCGCAGGCTGGCGTGCCGATCTACGGCATCGCGATCCGCGACCGGCCCGAGGATCTCGGCCGCTTTCTCGCCCGCAACGGCGATCCCTATCGCGCGATCGGCGGCGACGTGAACAGCAGCGTGCAGATCGCGCTGGGATCGTCCGGCGTGCCGGAGACCTTCATCGTCGATGGCAAGGGCATCATCCGCCGCCAGCATATCGGCGCGATCAATCCCGAGGATGTGCCCGGCCTGATGTCGGCACTGGCGGCCGCGAAATGAGGCGGCTCCTCGCCATTGCAGGCGCCGCGATGCTGGTTGCAAGCCCGCTTGCGCCGCTGCTCGCCGATTCGCTGATGCCGGCCGCGCGCTATGCCAATGAGCAACTCGCCGATCCGCAGCAGGAACGTCAGGCAAAGGCGCTGATGGAGACGATCCGCTGTCTCGTGTGCCAGGGGCAGTCGATCGCGGACTCGGATGCCGAGATGGCGGGCGACATGCGCGCGCTGATCCGCACCCGGATCGAGGCGGGCGAGAAGCCTGAGGCGATCCGCGCCTGGCTGATCGAGCGCTATGGCGACTGGGTGAGCTTCACGCCGCCGCTCGACCGGCTGACATGGCCGCTCTACCTGCTCCCGGCGCTGTTTCTCGGCCTCGGCATCTGGATCACGAGCGGGCGGTTGAAACGCCGGAGGAAAAGCTGATGGGCTGGATTGTCTTCGCGGTCCTCGCGGTGCTGGTCGTAGCCGTGCTGTGGCGCTTCGGTCGCCTGCCCAAGGGCGGGCTCGAACTGGTTGGCGCCGCCATGTTCATCGCGGTTGCCGGCTATGCCTGGCAGGGTTCGCCGGGCCTGTCCGGCAAGCCCACGCCGCCCGCCGACATGGCCAAGGTCCCCGACAGCGATTTCGCGCAGGAGCGGGAAAAGCTGCTCAGCCGCTTCGGCGCCGATGCCGATGTGCTCGGCACTGCCGACGCCTTCCACCGGCAAGGGCTCAACCTCTACGCCATCGGGATCATCAAGGGTGCGCTCGAGAAGCGGCCCAACAGCGCCGAGCTGTGGGTGGGCCTCGGCAACGCCTTCTTCATCCATGGCGGCAACCAGATGTCGCCAGCCGCCCAGCTCGCCTTCCAGCGGGCGCAGGCGATCGCACCCGATCATCCGGGCCCGCGCTTCTTCATGGGGCTGTCCTACGCGCAGGCCGGGCAGCTCGACCAGGCCGAGCTCGTGTGGCGCCAGCTGCTCGAAAGCGCGCCGCCCGGTGCGCCGTGGCGCAACGATATCGAAGAGCGGCTGGTCGAGCTCGAACGGTTCAAGGCGGGTATGGCCGCCCGCTGACGCGGACTTTTCCTGCTTCCGGACGGGGGTGGGAGAGGGACAGCGCGGCCGGGGAAGGCCGCGCCCTACAGGTCCGGGGATAGGGGGGTATGGCCCTGTCTCCCTCTCCCGATCCTCCCCTCCGGGGGAAGAGGGGAGGAAGACGGATAAGCTTAGCCGGCGAAGGGCAGGTCGAGCGCTTCGGCCACGGCCTTGTGCCGGATCTGGCCGCCCGCGACGTTGAGGCCGGCAGCGAGGTGCGGATCGGCCGCCATCGCCGCATCGGCGCCCAGCGCCGCCAGCTTCTGGACGAAGGGCAGGGTCGCGTTGTTCAGCGCGAAGGCCGAGGTGCGCGCGACCGCGCCGGGCATGTTGGCGACGCA
>JAIYAJ010000121.1 GCA_027489105.1 Zymomonas sp.
AACTACAAGCTGGCGCCCGGCATCCTCGCCTATGCGACCTACGCCAAGAGCTTCAAGACCTTTGGCATCAACCAGAACGGCCTGCCGACCGACGCCGCCGGCAATCCGCTCCAGTCCGACATCAAGCCGGAATCGGTCAACTCGTTCGAGGTAGGCCTGAAGACCCAGTTCTGGGACCGCAAGGCGACCTTCAACGTCGCCGCCTTCCGCACCGACATCAAGAACTATCAGGCGACCGTCACCAACGGCCAGCTCGGCGTGCTGCGCGGCTATCTGGCCAATGCCGGCAAGGTCCGCTCGCAGGGCATCGAGACCGATTTCTCGATCCGCCCCAGCGAACGCTTCAACGCCTATTTGAACGGCGCCTACACCGACGCCAAATATGTGCGTTTCGTCGACGCGCCCTGCCCGCCCGAACTGGCTGGCGGCACCACCGTCGGCGCCGGCCAGACGCCGGGTGCTGCAGGCGTACCGGGATCGCTCAGCCCCGCCAACTGCAACATCTCGGGCCAGCGCCTGCCGGGCGTGTCGAAATATTCGGTGTCCTATGGCGCCGAGGTCAATGCTCCGATCGAACTGCTCGCAAAGGAAGGCCAGATCTATTTCGGCGTGGACGGCCAGTACCGCTCGAACTTCCAGTCCAACCCGTCGCCGTCGCGATATACCCTGGTCAACGGCTACAACGTGACCAACTTCCGCGCGGGCTTCCGCACCGAGAGCTTCGATGTGTTCGGCTGGGTCCGCAACGCGTTCGACACCAACTATTTCGAGCTGCTGCAGACCGCGCCGAGCAACACCGGCCTGATCGCCGGACAGACCGGCGATCCGCGCACCTTCGGCGCCACGATCAAGGCGACGTTCTAACACTCGCCTCTTCTGTTGCCCCCCGCCGTCGGCCAGCGTCTTCCAGGACGCTGGCCGATTGCCTTTCCGGCCGGGCGCTCATAGGCGAAGCGGATGAACGGCACATCGCAAGCGCGTCTCGGCGTCCTCATGGGTATCGGCGCCTATACGATCTGGGGCCTGCTCCCCCTGTTCATCCGCGCCATGGCACCGCTCTTTCCGACGGCGATCCTCGCCCAGCGCGTCCTCTGGTCGCTCGTCACCATCGTCGTCCTGGCACTGCTGCTGCGTCGGTTGCCGGCAGCCCTGGCCGCGCTGCGCCAGCCTCGCATCCTCATGGCTCTGGTCGCCTCGACTCTGCTGATCGCATCCAACTGGCTGCTCTACATCTATGCCGTGAACGGTGGCCATGCGCTGCAGGCGAGCCTCGGCTATTTCATCAATCCGCTGCTCAACATCGTGCTCGGCATGATCTTCTTCCGCGAACGCCTTGGACGGATGGAGACGGCGGCTGTTCTTCTCGCCGCCTTCGGCGTGCTCGCACTCGCCGTCTATCAGGGCAGCATCCCCTATATCCCGCTCGGACTGGCGGCGAGCTTCGGCCTTTACGGCCTGGTCCGCAAGAAGATCGCGCTCGGGCCGGTCGAAGGGCTGCTGATCGAAACGGGCCTGCTGGCGCCCTTCGCGGCGATCTGGCTGCTGACTATGCCGCAACTGGCGCCAGGCGCGACGCCCCCGGCCTTCTGGCTGCTGGCGCTGAGCGGCGTTGCGACCACCCTGCCCCTGCTGCTCTTCGCCGGTGCCGCGAACAGGATCCGCTATTCGGATCTCGGCTTGCTCCAATATATCGGTCCGACGCTGCAGATGCTGATAGCGATCCATGTCTTCGGCGAGCCGTTGCTGCCGATCCATCTTCTCTCCTTCGGGCTGATATGGGCCGGCCTCGCCCTTTACGTCGCAGCGACTCTGCACCGGAGCCGAACGGTTCTTGCTCCACCGGAATGAGATCACGGCGCGATAATTTCAGACGATGACATCGGCGCGCATTTTCATTACGCGCATCGGCGAAAGAACGGAGAGCATATAGCGTCGCCATGGCCGGCCCCACCGCACCCGAAGGCTTCAGGGCCGCATCCCCGCTGTTTCTGCGCGAGCCGGAAATCCGGCGCGGCGTCGAGCTCCTCTATTTCGGCTACAGCCATCTGCTGCGCGGCATCGACGAGGGGCTGGCGGCGCAGGGGCTGGGCCGCGCCCATCATCGCTCGCTCTATTTCATCGCGCGCAATCCCGACATCACCGTCAGCGAGTTGCTCCGCCTCCTCGGCATCACCAAGCAGTCGCTGGGTCGCGTGCTCAACGAGCTTCACGATCGCGGGCTGGTCGAGACGCGCCCTGGTCGCGAGGATCGTCGCCAGCGCCTGCTGCGCGTGACCGAAGCGGGCGCCGCGCTGGAAGCATCCCTGTTCGAGGCGCTGCGCGAGCGACTGTCGGTGGCCTATGCGCAGGCGGGCCAAAATGCTGTAACGGGATTCTGGGCGGTGCTGGAGGGGTTGGTGCCGTCCGAGGAGAAGACGCGCATGCCGCACGTCCGCAAGCAGGGGTGACACGGATGAGCACGGTCTATGATTTTTCGGCAAAGGCGATCGACGGCAGCGAGGTCTCGCTCGACCAGTATCGCGACAAGGTTCTGCTGATCGTCAACACCGCCAGCAAATGCGGTTTCACGCCGCAATATGAGGGGCTGGAAAAGCTCCACGAGGAGATGGAGGACAAGGGTCTCGTCGTCCTCGGCTTCCCCTGCAACCAGTTCGGGGCGCAGGAGCCCGGCGACGCGGAGGAGATCGCGACCTTCTGCCGCACCAGCTACGACGTCAAATTCCCGATGTTCGCGAAGGTCGACGTCAACGGCCCCAACGCCCACCCGCTCTATGCCTGGCTGAAGAGCAAGGCGAAGGGCGTGCTGGGGACCGAGGGGATCAAGTGGAACTTCACCAAATTCCTGATCGACCGCAACGGCCAGGTCGTCAGCCGCTACGCGCCCACCACCAAGCCCGAGGCGATCAAGAGCGATATCGAGGATCTGCTCGACGGCGCCTGAAAGCGGCGTCCTCCCGCCTAAGCGTTTGAACAAAGAAAACTTGGTTGCCCCCCAAGCAACGCTGAATTGCGCCTTGGGACGGCAAGCCCCATTTGGCGGACATGGCATCCTTGCTCGATCCCGATGCGCGTGGGCGCGTCATTCTTGTCGGCGCAGGCCCGGGCGACCCCGGCCTTCTGACGCTGCGCGCAGTCGATGCGCTGCGTTCCGCCGACGTCGTCGTCCATGACGGGCTGATCGATCCGCGCGTTCTCGACTATGCACCCGACACCGCCCAGCGGATTTCGGTGGCGAAGAAGCGCGACCGGCACACCCTGCCCCAGGACGCGATCAACGCGCTGATCATCGCCCATGTGAAGGCCGGCTCGGTCGTCGTGCGGCTGAAGGGCGGCGATCCGTTCGTGTTCGGTCGCGGCGGCGAAGAGGTCGAGGCGGTTCGCGCCGCCGGTCTGCCGGTCGAGGTCATTCCTGGCGTCTCCTCGGCACTGGGCTGCGCTGCGGAAGCGATGCTGCCGCTCACGCACCGCGACTGGTCGAGCGCGGTCAGCTTCGTTGCCGGCACCTGCAAGGGGCTGAGCGAGCAGGACTGGTCCGGCCTCGCCGGGCAGGGGCGCACCCTGGTGATCTATATGGGGGTCACCACCGCGTCGATGATCGCCGACAAGCTGATGGCTGACGGCGTCGCCCCCGACATGCCCGTCGCGGTGCTCGAAAAGGGCACGCTCGAAGGGTCGCGCGCGATGCGCACTTTGCTCGCCGATCTCGGTGACCTGGTCGAACGCGAGGGCGTCGAAAGCCCCGCGATCATCGTCGTCGGCGAAGTGGTCCTGCTGTCGGATGCCCAAAACCGCCTCGCCGCCTTCGCGGCGCAGGCCGAACGGATGAAAGACGAAGCGTGAAGATTCTGACGGGCAATGATCTGGTCACAGGCGACGTGATCTGGTGGACCGGCGATGGCTGGTCGCGCCACCTCGAACATGCGGTCGACGTCGACGGGCAGGGCGAGGCGATCGCCGCCCGCGAAGAAGCCGCCCGGCACGTCAACGGCCCCTATGTCATCCAGGCGCAGATGACCGGCGAAGGCCCCCGCCCCGCGCATATCAAGGACCGCATTCGCGCCGTCGGCCCGACGGTGCGCCCCGACCTCGGCCTCAAGCCGGCCGACCCCACCATCGGCGACTGGGTGATCTGACATGTATCAGTACGACCAATATGATCAGGCGATCGTCGACGCACGCGTCGAGGAGTTCCGCGACCAGGTGCGCCGCCGCCTGAGCGGAGAGATGACCGAGGACCAGTTCAAGCCGCTGCGGCTTATGAACGGTCTCTATCTGCAGCTGCACGCCTATATGCTGCGCGTCGCCATCCCCTATGGCACGCTGTCGGGCAAACAGATGCACATGCTCGCGCATATCGCGCGCAAGTACGACAAGGATTACGGCCACTTCACCACGCGGCAGAACCTTCAGTATAACTGGATCAA
>JAIYAJ010000392.1 GCA_027489105.1 Zymomonas sp.
ACGGTCGCCATGCCGGCGGTGTCGCAGGCCGACAGGACCACCACGTCGGCATCGAGCTTGAGGTCGAAAATTTCCTTGAACGACAGCAGGCCGTCGGACGTGCCGCCGCCGAACGAGGTCAGCAGCGCCGGTCGCGCCGGGCATTCCGGACGCGGCGCGGTGACCAGGCCGTGCGTCGCGAAATGGATGATCCGGTACTGCGCCAGATCGTTCATGCCGATGATGGTCGAGTCCGAGAAGTCCGCCCCGACTACCAGCTTCGACTTGTCCTGACCGATGATCCCGCTCGCGAGATAGAGTTCGGACGAGGAGATCGGGTTGTTCCAGTTGCTGAGCGGCCAGGCGCATTCGTCGGCCTGCGACGGCGGCGGCACGAAGAAAGGGTTGAGCGCGGGGCGCGCATTCTCGCCCATGCCGAGATAGCCCATCGCCGCTTTCGAGCTGGCCACGTCGCGCCCGTCGACAAAGGAGCGCGGGCTGACCACGGTCGACACATCGCGGTCGCGACCGAGCCAGGCGACGCCCCGGAAATCGAAATCGTCCGCGTTCGGCTTCTTCAGCCGCGCGAGATAGGCATCGACGCCCGCCTGCTCGATCGGCAGCAGATTGGCCGGCAGCTGCAGCAGCGGGCCATCGGGCTCGAAGATGAAGTTGCGGACCTGGTGAAGCTCGGCATCGACCGGGCCCATCAGCGTCACATAGAGCTTGCGGGCGAGCACTATATCGAACGGATAGGTCGCGACCTGCCCATTTTCGACCTTCACGACCGAATCGCGGATCTTGGCGACGGTGTCCTCAAGCTCCTTGGTGGTCGTATCGAGCTTCCACGCCCGGGCCACGGTCGGCGATACGAACATCGCATAGGCATCCTGCCCGACCAGCGTGACCTTGTAATAGCCGTCGCCCGCCCGCAGCGCCTTTTGCAGCTCTTCCACGCCCATGGTCGAGGGCGACAGGACGCGGTAGCGCGGGAATTTGGCAAGCTTCGCCTGGAGAGCGGTCTGATCGCGCGAATAGCGGGCAAGGCGCCCTCGTGCCTCTTCGAGCGCGGTGCGATCGGCCGGCGTCGGCGCCGGGAGCGAAGCCAGACGCGCGACGTCGCCGGTCGCGCGGGCAATGTAGCGCGACAGGGTCACCGACTGACGGAACAGCCCGGCCGCCTCGTCATCGCCGCCCGACAACTCGCGCGCGAGCAGCGCCTGGGTCTGGGCGATGCCGGGCCGCAGCATCAGCTGGCTGGCGGTGAACATCTGGGCAACGGCCTTGGGGTCGCTGGCCGAACGCTCGGCAAGCAGGCGGAAATAGGGGCGCAGCAGCGTCCGGATCGACGACATCGCGCCGGGGACATTTTCCGACGCGCCGATCAGTTCGCCAAAGAGCGTCATGGCGCGGTCACCCTGTCCATGGCGGCTCAGGAAGCCTGCGAAGCGCGCCTTGGCACCCAGCGCGACGGCAGTGTTCGGATATTGGATCTCGACCACCTGCAGCGAGTCGGCGAACAGGCGCTCGGCCTCTTCGATCCGCCCCTCGGCTTCGGCGGTCAGCGCGAGTTCGCTCTGCACGCTCGACCGCAGCCAGCCGGTGCTGTTGATCTTGCCTTCGCGCACCGCCTGCATCGCGGTGACGGCTTCGTCGAAGCTGGTGCGCGCCTCGGCATATTTCTTCTGCGCGCGGAAGACGACGCCGCGCAGGAGCAGCGCCTGGGCATCGAGGATCTGGGCACGCTCGAACGGCTGGATCGATCCGTCGAGCCCGGCCATCTGGTTGATCGCCCCGCCTTCGCGGTTGAGATCGTCGGCAACCGTCTCGCTGATCTCGCCTGCGGCAAGCTTGGCGTCGGCGGTCTGAACCGCCTCGATCTCGGCGACCGGCTTGGCGAGCTCTTCGAGAGCGCGGTCAAGCCTGCCCTGGTTCAGATTATGGATCGCGTAGAAATTGCGCAGCATGCGCCCGACCACCGGATCGGCGAGCGCAGACGGCGTCGCAGCGCGCCCGAACAAGGCATCCGCCGTGGAGAAGTTGCGCTGGTTCGATTCCTGCAGAGCCTGGTTGGCGAGATATTCGGACAGGCGCGATTGCGCCTTCGACGAGCCCGCGTCGCGCTCGACCAGCGCCTCGAAAAACTCGGCCGCCTCGGCATAGGAGCCGTCATTGTTGCGCGCATAGGCTTCGGCCAGCGCGCTTTCGCTGTCCAGCGCGCCGGCCTGCACACGGGCGAAGGCTGCGGGATCGCCGGCCGAGGTGGTCGCCACCTGGACCTCGCCCTTGACGATGCGGTCGGCAACCAGCGTCCGCAGACCGAGCTGCATCGCGCTGTCATAACCACCCAGGCCGGCGGCGACATAATCGCTGCGCCCGTCCGAGTGGATGTAAATCTTGTACGATAGCTCATTGGCGTCGACGCACTCACGCATCTGGACCTTGCCGAGCCCCTCGACATCGATCGACTCCGGACGCTGGCAGGTCAGCGGTGCGTCGGCACTGGCGATCACGCGCTGAACCGGGTCGTCGCCATTCTTGCGCAGCGCGAACAGACGGCCGACCGGCGAAGCTGCATCTCGGCAAACGACGCGATAGCCGCGGTCGAACATCGTCGCAAGGACCGGTCCGACCGATCGGCTCTGCGCCGTGCAGAGTACGCCCGTGGTGCCAATCCGGAAGCTGTTGCGCAGCGAAAGCGGGGTCGGCTGCGCAGCCATGGCGGGGGCTGGCAGAGCGAGGGCCAGCGAGGCGATCAGCACCGTGCCGAGTGCGGAGCGGCGATTACGCATGAAGGGCATCCTCCCGGAGCGCCACGGGGTTCTTGCGCCCGGACGCGAAATGGACATGAAGACCGGCCGACGCCTTCCGCGCCGCCAGCAGAGGCACAGGCGCGGCAGGGGCGGACATCAGCGCCGCTCCCAGGGCCAGAGCTGGGTCGTGACCGAAATCAGGAAGCGGGGGTCCTTGTTCTTCGTCTGGAACCCGGCCTTCCTGAGCGGCACGGCGACCGTGCCATCGATGCGGAGGCGGTTATTCCAGATGGCTCGCAGACCGCCGCCGACCGAATAGAGCGCATCGAGATCGTCCGGTCCGAGCTGCTTGTTCCACGTCAGTGCGAAATCGGTGAACACATAGGGCAGAATGTTCAGGTTCACCTTCTGGAAGGGCTGCACACGGGGAAAGCGCAGTTCGAAGCCGCTGCCGAGACCGCTGTCGCCGATCACCGTGCCGGGATCGTAGCCGCGGCCGATCGAGAAGTTGCCACCCGAATATTCCTCGAAGCTGAACAGCGGATCGAACGCATATTGGGCGCGGGGCGTCGCCGCGATCCAATAGCCCTTGCCGAGACTATATTCGAGCGACGCCGAGGCGCGGACGAGCCGCGACGTCTTGTCGCCGTCGAGCCGTGCAGGCGGCGTGTAGTCGGCGGGGAGCGGACGAACGGTCGGAACCGGCGGGGATGCACCGAATATGTCCAGGCCCTGGCGGAACTCGACCGAGCCCGACGCCCGCCAGGTGGGGAAACGCCGCTCGGCAATATCGGCGGCATCGAAGTCGAGTCGGAGATAACCGACGCGCAGGCGGTCGCGGGTAAGATCCTGACCGTTAAAGGTGACAACCTGATTGAGATAGTCGAGCCCGGCCGCACCTGAGAAGCTGAAGGCCTGAGTGCGGATGAAGGGATAACGCGTTTCGCCGGTGGCGAAGAGCGTTCTCGCCCGCAAAGCGATCGCGCCGCCGACATCCGGCTTCGACCAGGCGTAGGTGAAGTTGCCGCTGAGAACGAGCCCTTCCGAGCCCAGACGAGTGTCGTACCCCAACTGGACGAGCCGCTGCTCCTTGAAGTCGGCGGTGCTGCCGACCGACGCGGTCAGCCGGTCGCCGCCGAGCAGGCCGTAAGCCGCTCCCTGCAAAGTGCCGTTCCAACGCCCCGAACTGCGTGCCGAGAAATTCTGGAGGCTGTAATTCACTTCGACCGGAGTGCGCGTCACGCTGACTTCGCCGACCAGCTCGCCCGGCGCACCACCCGCCGGCTTGAGCGCCAGCCGTACATCATAACCCGGAAGGTCGCGCGCCAGGATCAGATAGCGTTCGGCATTGTAGCGGTTGAACACCGTATCTTCGGTCAAATGCGACAGATAGCCCGCGAGCAGCTTTTCGGCCGGGCCTGCATCGCCGCGCACGCGCACCGCGACGATCTTCGCGAACAGGACCTGGAATTTGACCACGCCATTTTCGATCCGCTGCACCGGCACCTGAACGGCGGCGAGATAGCCTTTGCGACGGAGCGCAGTGGCGGCGGCATCGCGGATCGTACAGATGGTGGCGATCGGGCGGTCGGCGCCGAGCAGCGATGCGTAGGAGGACTTCAGCTCCTCCGCGGAAACGCCCTGGAGATTGGCGAACTGCGCCTCGGTGATGGTAACCTTGATATTGGCGTAGGCCGGAGCATCGAGCGCGCAGGGAGCGCGTTCGATATCGCCGTCGATGGTCAGACGCGATGGCCCTGGAGCGGGCTGCTGCGTCGTCCGGTTCAGCTCATCACGGCCGGGGGCGATCTGCTGACCGGTCGGCGTCTGGACCTGCGCCAGAATCGCCGAGTCCATCGACGAAGCAACGAAACAAGCTGCCAAGACGGCAGCGGGCCTGAACGGACTGCGCAAAACGTCCCCCGATTTCCCCTGTTCGGCGATCCCCTTCGCCAGCCACCTCATTACCCGCCCGCCTAGGGCTTGTCATCGGAATAGTTCAATCCCGATCAATAGTTTGTGCGTTCCATCACAGCCCTGGACGGAGCGAGAATCGCCCAACGGCAAACGCCAAGTCGTTACTGATCCGACCCGATCTGCCACCCTTGGCGCTTGCGCCGGGCAATCACTTTACCTAGAGGCGCGCTCGCGACGGGTCCCGGAGACGGGACCAAAAGGGAATTCGGAAGCGGGCGACCGCAAGCCGGAGCTGCCCCCGCAACTGTGATCGGCGAGCGATCGTCCGCGCATGCCACTGGATGTCCGACATCCGGGAAGGCTGGGCGACCGCGATGACCCGAGAGCCAGGAGACCTGCCCGTCGCGGTCGTTCCATCATGCGGGCGGGGTGCACCACATGATCGAGGCGAAATCCTCGCGTGACGACGATCGTAACGGGTCGCGCGCGGAGGATGCCCATCCTTGCCGTTCGGGGCCCTGATGACTTGTCATTGAGGGGTTTCGACCATGTCCAGACTATCGCTCCTTCCCTACCTCCTGCTCTCGGCTGCGGCCCTGCCGACCGTCGCCCATGCCGAAACCGGAGCCGAGGACGCCGACACCATAGTCGTTACTGCGACGCGGACCGAGACGCCGCTCTCTCAGGTCGCTCAGTCGATCTCGGTCGTGGATGCGAAGATGCTGGACCTGCGGCAGACGCCATCGGTGGCAGAACTGCTGCGCACGCTGCCCGGCGTCACCATCGTCCGCAATGGCGGTCTCGGCTCGACCACCAGCGTGTTCATCCGGGGCGCCGAGAGCGATCAGACGGTGGCGCTGATCGATGGGGTCAAGCTCAACGATCCGTCTGCGCCGGGCGGCGGTTTCAACTTCGCCGACCTGCTGACCGACAATCTCGACCGGATCGAGGTGCTGCGCGGCGCGCAATCGGTGCTGTGGGGCAGCCAGGCGATCGGCGGCGTGGTCAACCTGATCACGTCCGCGCCGACGCAAGCGCTGCAGATCAGGGCGAGCGGCGAATATGGCCGCTACGACGCCGGTCGCGCGGTCGCGAACGTCGCCGGTACCGTCGGTCCGGTCGCGCTCAGTGCGGGTGCCGGCTATCTGACCACCGACGGCATCTCCGTCGCCGATCGCAGTGGCGGCGGGACCGAGCCGGACGGCTATCACCTGTTCGGCGCACATGCGAAGGCGCAGGTCACGCTGGCGGACGATCTGTCGCTCGACCTGCGCGGCTTCTACACGAAGAGCAAGGTCGACCTCGATGGCTTTCCGCCGCCCAGTTTCGAACTCGGCGATACCGAGGAATATTCGCGGCAGGAACAGATCGTCGGCTATGCCGGGCTGAACGCCGGACTGTTCGACGGCCGGCTGAAGAACCGCCTCGCGGTCGCCTGGACGCGGATCGATCGGCAGAATTACGACCCGGCCGGCACGCCCGTTCTGACCTTCGACGCATTGGGCCGCAATCTGCGGTTCGAATATCAGGGCGGCGCGGAGCTCGCGCGCTGGACCGACATCACCTTCGGCGCCGAGCATGAAGGCCAGCGCTATCGGACCGAAAGCATCTTTTCGCCGCTGGACAACAAGAAGGCGAACATCGACAGCGTCTATGGATTGCTGACGCTGCGTCCGCTCGCAGGGGTGACCGCCGCAGCCGGCATCCGACATGACGACCACAGCCAGTTCGGCGGGAAGAGCAGCGCCAATGCCAGTCTGGTCTGGACGCCCAATCGCGGCGCCACGGTGCTCCGCGCGACCTACAGCGAAGGCTTCAAGGCCCCCTCGCTCTATCAACTCTACGGCGACTTTGGCCGGGATGACCTCCGCCCGGAAGAGGCGAAGAGCTGGGATGCGGGCATCGAACAGTCGCTGATCGATGGCCTGCTTCAGGTTCGCGCGACCTGGTTCGAACGCCGCGTCGTCAATCAGATCGACTTCGATCTGTCGACCTTCACCTATGCCAATATCGCTCGCGCCAGGGCGCGCGGCGCCGAACTCGAACTGGTGATGCAGCCGACGGTCGGCTTCGAGGTTCGCGCAAACTATACCTATACAAAGGCCCAGAATCGCGAGCGTAGCAGCGCCAATTTCGGCAACGACCTCGCGCGTCGCCCGCGCAACGCGGTCAGCGTGACCGCCGATTATGCATGGACCGCGGGATCGGTCGGCGCCACGATCACGCATGTTTCCGGCAGCTTCGACAATGCCGCGAACAGCGTCAGGCTGGGTGGCTATGCGCTGGTCGACATCCGCGCGAGCATGCCGCTTACCCAGAGCGTCGAACTGTACGCCCGCGTCGAAAATCTCTTCGACGAGCGCTATCAGACCGCATCGGGCTATGGCCAGCCGGGCCGGGCCGCCACCGGAGGTGTGCGGCTGCGATATTGAGGGCGGGTCGGTGGCCTATCCTGTCGCGCGTGACGGCAAGGGGACTTCCGGCGAAAGCCGAAGGTTCTTGGCCGGGCCTGCCAGGCGATTTTCAGAGCCTGCCCGCAAGAGCGAAGACGCGCATCGCGTCGTAGATCGTCGGCGCATCGAGCTTGGCAAGGGCCAGGGCCCGGGCGCGCTGCACGTCGCGGGACGTGACACCTATCGTCGCCGCAATGTCGGCGTTCGACAGCCCCTCGAAGATCAGCGCCATCAAGCGGCCCTCCTCTCCGGTCAGCGACGCGATCCGGCGCCCCGCATCGGCAGAGAGGTGCTGCCACCGATCATCGGCCCTCAGGCGGTGCAGCGCCCTGTCGACCGCATCGAGCAGCGCTACCGGATCGAACGGTTTATGAAGAAAGTCGATCGCACCCAGCCGGAACATGCGAACCGCCGTGGCGAAATCGCTGAACCCCGTGACGACGACGAAGGGAAAGGGCTGCGGCAGCCGCGACAGGGCCTCGACGACCACGCTACCGCTCGATCCCGGAAGCTGCATGTCAACGAGCACGCAGCCTGGATCCAGGCTGTCGAGCGCCTCGAGAAAGCTGTCGCTGCTGTCGAATTCGGCATGATCCCAGTCGCCATCGGCCTGCATCAGGCTGACGATCGAGGCCCGCACGATCGCTTCGTCATCGATGATGTAAAGCCGCTTGCCGCTCATTGTCGCAGGACGATCAAACCCAACGCCACATATGCCTCCACGCCACGATATCACGGACTGGAATGTCCAGTAATCCTCGAATCTTGGCTGGCAACATAAAATTAAATATCAGTGAAAATTGGCATATTATAACAGAAATTTCACCCATCCCTCTTCCGGCAAATATATGTCATAATGTCAGATACCGGACATAGACAGACCGCGCAACTCGGGCAGGCCTTTTTGAAAATCAGTTTTATCCTCCAATTACGAAGTCTGTGAATTTTATTTCTCTCTCATGGAATTCGGTTCGTCTATATTATATCGACGGCCACATGTCTGTTCCGAAATTTCGTCGGCACCGTCTCCGCGTTGCAAGGCTTATCAAAAGCGCTCGAACCACCAGATTGGAACGGCTATGCGAAAAGCGCCCATTGGTCGCCTCTCCGGTGTTCTACCTAGCTCTGGAAACGCGCTGTTAAGCCCTTCCGAATAGGGTCTGCCGGCAATCATGGCTGACCGGGCGGCTGAATGGCGAAGATCCTCACCGTAGACGATTCCTCGACGATCCGGCGATTGCTTGGGGCGGTCCTGCGTGGGCAGGGCCATGACGTGGTGGAAGCTGAGGATGGCGTCGCCGCACTGGAGTGGCTCGCCGAACATGACCGGCCCGACCTGCTGATCACCGACATCAACATGCCGCGTCTCGACGGGCTTTGCCTTGCCGAAGCCGTGCGGACGCTCGACCGCCACCGCGATCTCCCGATCCTGGTCCTGTCGACCGAATATTCGGTCGAGAAACAGAGCCGCGCGCGCAAGGCCGGCGTTGCCGGCTGGATCATAAAGCCCTTCGAACCAGCCAAGCTTCTGTCCGCCGTGGAACGCGCTGCTGCCTGAAGGCAGCCCCCGGCTCCTTAGCCCCGCTGCCGCCCGAAAAGATCGAGCATTTGCCCGGCACTGCGATCGATATCGTGCCGCGCGACAACACGGCTACGCCCCTCCAGGCCGAGCGTAGCAAGCCGTTCCGGCGAACAGGCCAGCGCTTCTGCCATGGCCTGGGCCAGTCCGACCACGTCGCCGGGCGTCACCAACCAGCCGCAGCCCTCGTCCACCAGCTCGGCGATGCCCGCAACCGGGGTCGTCACCACCGGCCGGCCGAGCGCCAGCGCTTCCATCAGCACGATCGGCAACCCTTCGGCATGGCTCGGCAGGATCACGGCGCGGGCGTCGCCGATCAGCCGGCGCACCTCTGCATTGTCGCGCCAGCCCAGCAACCGGACATGGCCCGCAACCCCGGCTTCGGCGACTGCCCGTTCGACCGCACCCCGATCTTCACCGTCGCCGACCAGAAGAATCTGCATCTGAGGATGGTCTGGCAACAAGGCAGCCACCGCAGCCGGAATGTCGACCTGCCCCTTCTGTGGGCAAAGCCGGCCGACACAGAGTAGCATGGCCCCCGCCGGCTCGACATCCGCCGGATCCGGATAGTCGCGCAGGTCGAGGCCGCAGGAGATGATCTCGACCCGGCTCTCCAGAGCATCGGGCAGGTGCCGGACCAGACGGTCGCGGCAATAGCGGCTGATCGCGACGACAGCCTCGGCATGGTACGCCTTGTCGACGAAGGCGTTGCGACCGAGCACTTCCAGTTCGTCGGGCCCGTGCACGGTAAAGCTGTAACGCGGACCGCCCATGAGCCGCGAGAGCATCGCGACCGCCGCCGCATTGGTCGAGAAATGTGCATGGACATGGTCGATGCCGAGCGCGGCACAGCGCCGCCGCAGTCGGATCGCCTGCGCCACATAAGCGACATGCCTGACCATGCCCTCCCCGGCACGGCGGTAAAGTGCCCAGCCACTGCAAATCGCCCGGAACAGGCCGGCAGGGTTGCGCAGCAGTTCGACAATCAGTCCCGCCAACAGTCCGAAGAGTTTGCCGCTCAGCAGATATTCGGTCTTGTCCTGCTCGACACGATCGGCGGGATCGACCAGCGCCTCACTCCAGCGGCGGACGGCGAACCGCTTGACCGGCACCCCCGCCCGCTCGATCGCGGCGATCTCGCGCCGGATGAAGGTGGTGCTCGTCATCGGATAGCTGTTGAGAAGATAGGCGAGCCTCACCGCGACCGGGCCTCCTCGACCAGCCGGACCACCTCTTCCATGCAGGCATGGGTGACGACCGGGCTCTCGACCTGCCGGGATCGCACCAGCTGCGTGAAATGCGCAATTTCGTGCCGATAGGGCGATCCGCCTACCGGGTGCAGATCACCGCCGATCCATGCGACGGCATCGCCCAGACGGCGCAGCAGGGGATTCTGCCGAACCGCACTGCGCCGGCGCGAAGGCCGCTTCACTCCGGCCGGTCGAAGGCGCATACGCTGCGCCGACAGCAGCGGCGGGTACAGTTCGAGCGTCGCCGCTTCGCCCTCGATGCGGAGGTCGTTCGGAAGGCGCTCGACGAAGGAGACCGACAGATCGGAACGCGCGCCGGCGGAATGGCGTAGCGACAGCCGCGCGGCCACATCGATACCGGCGCCGTCGCGCTCGATTTCGCACGTCATCTCGGCCACCGGACCCAGCAATATCCGCGACAGCATCAACGGATAGACCGCGCGATCGGCAAGCACGCCGGTCTCAGGCGCAAACAGGCGAGGAAAAGCCTCACGCGAGACGGGATAGCCGAAACTCGCCTCCAGCCGGTCGATGGGGCCAAGCCGCCCTTCGGCGACGATGGCGACGGCGCGCGTGAGCGCCGGCAGGAAGGGCGTTGCCACCGCCTCCATGAAGGTCAGACCGCGTGATCGCGCGAGTGCGACAAGCGTCCGGACATCGTCGACGGCGAGCGCGACCGGCTTCTCGCACAGCACCGGCTTGCCTGCCTCGAGCGCCAGACGCGATTGGCGCACATGATCGGCATTGCCGCAGGCCACATAGACCGCCTCCGCCTGGTCGAACGGGACGTCCCCGACCAGCGCGCGCATCGTCGCGGCCATGCGACCGCGACCGATCACGGCGAATCGCAACGGCGAACCGGTGCTCACCAGCGCATGGGCTCCATCGGGTCGAACTCCGTCACCAGCCGGTGATCGCCGCCCGCTTGCATGGCAAGGCTGGCTTCGGTCAGGTGCAGCGCGAAATCGCCGGCGAGACGCGGTGACCGGCCGGCAGCGATGGCGCGCATCATCTCGGCAACGCCGAGGGCGAAGTTCATCGACGCGGCGCCACGGCGGCCGAGCATCGGATGCCCGTCCCCGGCCCAGGGCACGCGGCGCGCGATCGGGCTGTTGACCAGTCGCCGGCGCACGACGTGACGCCGGCGCACCCGGACGGCAGCGCCGTTCGCCCAGGCATCATCGACTTCCAATATGCCGTCGTCGCCGAAAATTCTCAGGCGGTGGTCGTGCCGGGCGACGATCGAACAGGTCAGCCGCGCGACCACCGAATCGAAATAGAGCGTCGCCGAAGC
>JAIYAJ010000462.1 GCA_027489105.1 Zymomonas sp.
CGCGCGGCTATATCGTGATCAATCCTGGCATCCGCGGCAGTTTCGGTCGCGGGCGCGACTGGAGCAAGCCTATGCTTCACAGCTACGGCACGCTCGATATCGACGATATCCAGGACGGTGCGCGCAAGCTGGTCGACATGGGCTATGCCGACCCCAGGCGCATCGGCATCTGGGGCTCCAGCTATGGCGGCCTGATGACGCTGATGTCGCTGTTCAAGAAGCCGGGCTTCTATGCGGCGGGCATCGCCGGCGCGCCCGCGAGCAACGTCGCCCATGCCTATCCCGAGCAGCAATGGATCATGGGCCCGCCGAGCGGCGCCGACTTCCCTGCCCGCTACGAGAAGCAGTCGGCGCTCTACCAGAGCCAGGGCCTCGCCGATCCGCTGATGATCATCCACGGGTCGCGCGACGAGGTCGTGCTCTATGCCGACACCATGGCGCTGGCCGAGCGAATGATCGGTCAGGGCAAGCTGTTCGAACTCGTGACCCTGCCGGGCGCGGGTCACCCCTGGGACATGGAAGGCCTGCTGCAGACGCGCTTCGCCTTTCGCAAGATGGTCGAATTCTTCGATCGCAACCTGCGCCCGGCCGGCGCAACCGATCCCCGCTGAGCGGCTGGCTTGACAGGGGCAATATGGCTCAATATCGCGTGAATATGCACATATATTGCAGCCTCTGCCGTTTCGTTTCTGTCGCTGGCGCGGCCTCGGTGCACACTGCATGACGAAAGACGCGCCCGCACGGGAGATGTCCGTTTGGGAGGCGCTTTCGCCCGCTCCGGCGCGCCGGCCGGCGGCACGCGGCTCGCTGGAAGCCGATGTCGCGATCATCGGCGGCGGCGTTGCGGGGCTCTCGACGGCGCTTCACCTCGCGGAGCGGGGTATGGGCGTTGCGCTGGTCGAGGCACAGAGCTTCGGCGCTGGTGCGACGGGGGCGAGTGCGGGCGTGGTCGCGCCGCAACTGACCAAGACGACGCCGGATACCGTCCGCAAGAAGCTGGGGGAGGAGCGGTCGTCGCTGTTGCTGCGCCTCATTGCCGACAGTGGGTCGCACCTGTTCGATCTGGTCGATCGGCATCGCATCGACTGCGCCGCTGTTCCGGCCGGTTTCATCGCACCGCGCATGGGCGCGAACAGCCTGACGGTCCTGCAGGATGTCGTGCGCCAATGGGCGCCGATCCGCTCCGACCTGCGCGTCGCCGATCTGGAAGAGGTGATCGCACTGACGGGCTGTCGCGGCTATCGCGCCGCCGTTGTCGATCCGACCGGCGGCGGAGTCGACCCGCTCGCGCTGGCACGCGGGCTGGCCGATCGTGCGGAGGCGCTCGGCGCCCGACTGTACGAAGGGACTCCTGCCCTGCGACTGGGGCGGGCGCCGGGCGGCTGGAAGATTTCCTTGCCCGATGGCGAGATCGTCGCTCGGCGCGTGATTGTCGCGGCCAATGCCAGCAACGGCGGGATCCACAAGGCGCTCAGCGGGACGATGCTGCCGCTGCCGGTTGTCGAAGTGGCGACCGAGCCGCTGCCTGCGGCCATGCGCGCACGGATATTGCCGGGCAACGAGGCGCTGACCGACCTCGAACTCGACGTCTTCTCGATCCGCTACACCGCCGACGGACGGCTCGTGACCGCCTTCCCATCGAGCAATGGCGGCTTGCCCGACGATCTGGCGGAAAAGATCAACCGGCGTCTCGCCGAGACGCTGGTAGGCTATCAGCCGCTGAAGATCGATTTCGTCTGGCTGGGACAGGCGGCGGTCAACACCGACCTCATTCCCCGCATCGTCAGGCTCGACGAAGGCCTGCTCGCGGTGCAGGCGTGCAATGGCCGTGGGCTGGGTATCAACACCATCCTCGGGCGCGAGCTGGCGGCCTATCTGCTGGGCGAGCGCAAGCTGGCGCAATTGCCGGTGGCCGATGCGCGGCGCGTCTCGGGCTTCCTGTTCGCGCGCCACGTCCCGCGCCTGCTGTTGACCACGGCTCTGTTTGCAAAGCAGCTGCGCCGCCGGCTGGGTATCGCATGATCCCGGACGTGCATTAGGAAAAGGCGGGACTGGCCGTCGTCCGGCGGTCGCTGATCAGGGAGACGTTCGATGCTGCGCACCAGAGTCCTGCTTGGCTGTTGTGCCATATTGTCGGTTGGCGGAGCCCTGACGCCTGCTCTGGCTGCGCCTCCTGCGGCGATGGCCGCCGCAGCGGAGGTGCCGCCGACGCTGGTCGATTTCGCGGCCGGTTGGCGCCGGTTCGCGCAGCCCGATTTTACCGCTGGCGCTCCCGACTTCGGTCCCGAAGCGCTGGCGCGCAAGCAGGCGGGGCTGACCGAGTGGAAGGCGCGCTTGGCGCAGCTCGACCGGACCGGCTGGACGCAGCGGGCGCAGGCCGATGCGCGGCTGCTCGAAGCCGAGATGAACGGGCTCGACTTCTATCTCCGTGTCCGCCGTCCCTGGGCGCGCGACCCGAGCTATTTTGCGACCGTCTATGGCGAGGAGAGCGACGTCCCGGCACATGAGGGGCCGGCGGCCGACGTCATCGACCTGTTCCGCTACGACTGGCCCCTGTCGACGTCCGACGATGCCCGGTTGACGACGCAGCTGCGCTCGGTGCCGATCCTGTTGCAGCGGGCGCGCACCTGGCTGGCCGGCGGCAATGCGGCGGACCTCTGGCGCTACGGCGATCGGGCGCTGGCCGAGCAGGCATCGGTGCTGTCGGCGCTGCTCGACGGCAGCCTGTCGATGCGGACGCTGGAGGGGCAGAAGGCGGCGTCGCTGAAGGGGGCGTCGCCCGCTCTCCGCCGCGCGGTCACCGAAGCGCGCGATGCGACGCTCGCCTTCGCCGCCTGGGTGAAGGCCGAGGCGCCGAAGAAGACCGGTCCCTCGGGCGTCGGCAAGGCTGATTACGACTGGTACATGAAGCATGTGCAACTGCTGCCCTATGACTGGGAAGCGCAGCGCGGGATGCTCCAGCGCGAGCTTGATCGCGCCTGGGCGGGGCTCCGGCTGGAGGAAGCGCGCAACCGCAATCTTCCCCCGCTTCAGCCGATCGACG